>CALAGR010000399.1 GCA_937891735.1 uncultured Pseudomonadota bacterium
CTTCTCCCGCCAAAATGCCGCTGAAGTCGGGGGAGCTCGCAGAGCTGCGCCAGTTAAGAGGCGTTCCCGCTAGTGATCGTGGGCGTGGTCGTCGTGCCGCAGGTGCCACAGCACGTGCAGGAACAGCCCCGCCAGCAGCGCCGGCAGCCACGTGTGGGCGCCCGGGACCGCGTCGCTCCCAGACCAGCCCAGGGCCGCGCCGATCCCCGTGGCCGTCACCAGCACGCCCCCGCGGATCACCGTGTCGCGCCGACCCCGGTGACGCCTCAGCTCCAGCAGCACCCCCGCCAGCAGCGGAATGGAGTGGGCGGCGATGGCGAGGGTGATCGCCCAGGCGCCCACGGCGATCGCCCAGGCCGCGCCGATCTCCAGGCCGTCCACCACCTGGTGCAGCCCGATGGCCACGAACGCGAGCTCTTCGCCCGCCAGGGAGTGCTCGCCGCCGCCCCCGCCCAGCAGCCGCCCGCCCAGCCACGGCAGCGCCAACCCCACCCCAAAGCACGGGATCGACCACAGCCCCGCTTCGGCCCAGGACTCCGGCAGCAGCTCGAAGACGACCACCGCGAGGCCCGCCACGATCGCCACCAGCCGGGTCAGTCGCACCCCGGCGGGGGGCAGCAGCTCGGGGAAGAGGGCGAGCGTCGCGCCGATCAGGACGGGAACGGTCGCGGCGAGGAGTGCGATGAGCATCGGTGGGCGCGGATGATGCCGGCGGGGGGCTGTGATCGCCATCCTGATGCGCCCTACACTGCGGCCCGTGCCGTACGACGTGATCATCGTGGGCGCCGGCCTCGGCGGCTGCAGCGTCGCTTCCTTCATCGCCCCGGAGCGGTCGGTGCTGGTGCTCGACCAGGGCGAGCCGGGCGCCGAGGCATCGGCCCAGAACGCCGGCATGGTCCGCCGCCTGGGTGAGGATCCGTACGAGCGCATCCTCGCCATGCGCACCCACGACTGGCTCTGCGCCCCCGGCGACGACTGGGCGGATCTCGCGCCGTCCCGACGCACCGGCGCCGTGCTCGCGCTCGCTCACGAAGACCACCACCTGCACGACGCGGCCGCCCACGCCATGGCCTCCGGGGTGCGCATCGAGGAACTCGACGCGCCGGCCTCGGTGGCCCCTGCCCTGGCCGGATCGCGGCTGCGCAAGGCCTGGTGGCTGCCCGACGAGCGGGTCGCGGATCCGTGGTCGCTGGTCTCGGGGTTCCTGCGCCGGGCCCGGCGTCACGGCGCCGTCGTGCACGGCGGCGAGCCGGTCCTCGGGCTGGTGCGCCAGGGCGACCGCATCACCGGCGTGCGCACCCCCCTCGGCACGATCTCCGCCGGGTCGGTGGTCCTCGCAGCGGGGGCCTGGAGCGCGGGGCTGGCCCTCGGCGCGGGGCTCCGCCGCCCCCTGATCCCTCTGCGTCGCACGCTGCTGCAGACCGAGCCGCACCCCCTGTCGTCGCCGGAGCATCCGTGGTGCTGGGTGGACGACGTGGGGATCTACGCTCGGCCCGAAGGCGGCGGCTGGCTCGTGTCCGGCTGCGACGAGGAGGTGAGCTGGCCATCGGACGGACCCGGCTCCCGCGGACCGGTGGCCGATCTGCCCCGGGCCCTGGCCGCCGACAAGCTGGCGCGGTGGATGCCCGCCCTGGGCGACGTGCGCTTCCGCGGGGGCTGGACGGGGCTGCGCACCTTCGCGCCGGATCGCCGACCGCTGCTCGGCAGCGACCCGGATCTGGACGGGCTGTGGTGGGCCGCAGGGCTCGGCGGGTTCGGCGTGACCTGCAGCTACGCCATCGGTGAGGCCGTCGGCAGCTGGCTGCTCGGGCAGCCGGTGCCCTGGCTGAGCCAGGAAGCGGTCAGCCCCGGCAGGCTTCAGTACGGGCGCTGGCTCATCCGGCCGGAGGGCGATCTCGCCTCGGCGCAGATCACGTCAGCAGCGTCAGGGCCGCCCACGCCGCCAGACCGGATGCCAGCGGGATCGTGAAGTTGTCGTCGATCCGACGGGACACGAGCTCCGCGATCGCCCCCGACAGGCCAGCGATGGCGGCGACCGCAAACCCCAGCCCGACCCCCACATCGGCCCGGAAGCCGGCGAGCATCAGCCCGGTGATCCCTGTCGCCACCGCCACGAAGGCGAGGCTGCCTTCGAGCGAGCGGCCGTTGATGAGCTTCGTTCGACCCCACCGCCGACCGACGAGCGCCGCCACCGGATCGCCCACGCCGAGCACGAGCACCGCGATGGAGCACACGACGAGCGAGCCGGTCAGGGAGAGCAGGAACAGCGCCGTGGCGTACCAGGTGGCCGAGTTCACCCGGTGCCACTCGTGGGCGTGGGCCACCGGGCCGTACATCGCCATCACGCGCGCGTTGAACTCGGGGTTGCGCCGCCGCGCGACCTCGACGGTCCAGGCATAGGCGAAGAAGGCGCCTGCGAGGGCGACGATCCAGGCCGGCCCCGGCAGGACCTGCACCACCGCGAAGGCCAAGAACCCGAAGCTCACGTGCATGAGGTTCCGCTTGTAGTTCGTCGGACGCAGGCTCGGCACGTGCACGGCTTCGGCCCGCAGGACCAGCGCCAGCTGCTCGTAGGCCGGGGTGAGCCGCGCGCGGAACGCCATCCACTCCTCGCGCCCGTGATCGGCCCGCAGCCGGGCTTCGGCGAGGTGGCCGCGCACGAGGTCCGTCAGCTCCTTGAGGCGCTCCCGCAAGCGCACCAGGGTCTCGTCGGAGGTGGCGCCCATGGGCTCCAGCGCCGTGCGAAGCGCCACCAGGCGGGCCTCGATGTTCTCGATCTTCTTGCCCAGGGCGTCCTGCGCGTCGGCGCGCCACCGGGCCGGGTCCAGCTCCCGGAGGAGCGCGTGGATCTCGATGGCGATGGGACGGGTCGCGAGGGCCTGGGCGCTGGACATGGCGGATAAATGCCACTGGGTGGCGCGGACTGCAAGGGAGATCGTCGGGGCGTAGACTCGCGCACCTTCCCCGAGGCCCGACATGCAGGACACCGAACGCCTGATCGAGACCATCCGCGACGCGATCATCGGCCGGGACCAGGTCCTGGACGGTCCCTACGGCGCGCGGCGGGTGACCTACGCGGACTACACCGCGTCGGGCCGCTCCCTGTCGTTCATCGAAGACTTCCTGCGGCGCGAGGTCATGCCGCTGTACGCCAACACGCACACGGAGTCCTCGGGCACGGGCCTGCAGACATCGCGGTTCCGGGAGGAGGCGCGGGACATCATCCACTCCGCGGTGGGCGGCTCCAGCGACGACGTCGTCCTGTTCTGCGGAAGCGGGGCCACCGGGGCGATCAACAAGCTCGTGGAGATCCTCAACATCCGCGTGCCCGCCGACCTGGACGCGAAGCACGATCTGACCAGCAAGATCCCCACCGCCCAGCGCCCCGTCGTGTTCGTGGGGCCGTACGAGCACCACAGCAACGAGCTGCCCTGGCGCGAGTCGATCGCCGACGTGGTGGTGATCGACGAGGACGAGAACGGCCGCATCGATCTGGTGCATCTGGAGCGCGAGCTGCTCGCCCACGCCGACCGCCCCTTGAAGATCGGCAGCTTCTCGGCCGCGTCCAACGTGACCGGGATCGGCAGCCGCACCCGCGACACCGCCGCGCTCCTGCACCGCCACGGGGCCCTGTCCTTCTGGGACTTCGCCGCCGCCGCGCCCTACGTGCAGATCCAGATGGGCGACCAGGAGGGCGTGTCCGGGTCCTACAAGGACGCCATCTTCCTGAGCCCGCACAAGTTCATCGGCGGCCCCGGCACCCCGGGGGTGCTGGTGGTCAAGCGCGCGCTGCTCACCAACACCGTGCCCGGCAGCCCGGGTGGCGGCACGGTGACCTACGTCAACCGCCACGAACATCGGTACCACCCCGACCCGGTGCAGCGGGAGGAGGGCGGCACGCCCGAGATCCTGGGGGCGATCCGCGCGGGGCTGGTCTTCCAGCTGAAGGAGGCGGTGGGCAGCGACACCATCCGGGCCCTGGAGGAGACCTTCACCCGCGGCGCCATCGACTCCTGGTCGGCCAACCCGAACCTGCGGATCCTGGGCAACGCCGAGGCGTGGCGCCTGTCGATCGTCTCGCTGATGGTTCGCTTCGGACAGGACCGCTGGCTGCACCACAACTTCGTGGTCACCCTGCTCAACGATCTGTTCGGGATCCAGGCCCGCGGTGGCTGCTCCTGCGCCGGCCCCTACGGCCACCGGCTGCTCGGCATCGACCTGACCCGCAGTCGGGAGTTCGAGCGCGAGGTGGTGCGGGGCTGCGAGGGCATCAAGCCCGGCTGGACCCGGGTGAACTTCAACTACTTCGTCAGCCAGGAGACGTTCGAGTTCACCATCGAGGCGATGCACCTGGTGGCGAACCGGGGGTGGACCCTGCTGCCGGACTACCGGTTCGAGCCCGTGTCGGGCCTGTGGAAGCACCGCCAGGGACGGCCGGAGCCCGCCTCGAGCCTGAAGAACCTGAGCTACCGCGGCGGGCGTCTGTCCTATCCGTCGAGTCACGTCTCGACCCCCGAGTGGGCGCTGCCGGGATACCTCGACGAGGCGCGGGCGATCTTCGACGCGGCGGAAGAGCGGCTCGCCCAGGCCAGCCCTCCCGACAGCAGCGACCCGACCATGAACGCCGACTTCGAGCACCTGCGGTGGTTCCCCCTGCCCGGCGAGGTGCTGCGCGGGGCCCGCCCCGAGGTCCCGGTCCCCTGACCCGCACGCTGACCATCTTCCACGTCACCGACGTGCACGCCCGCGTCGCGGCGCGGCCCCAGTCGCTGCCAGGGCTCGCCGGCCTGGTGCGCCCGGACCGACCGCACACCGAGCTGTTCACGGGTCTCGCGGGCATCGACGCCCTGCTCACCGAGGAGATGGCGAACCTGCCGCCGGGCGGCGCGTCCATGCTCGTGTGCTGCGGGGATCTGGTGGGCCGCGAGATGGCCACGGATCGAACCACCCGGGGCGCGATCACCTTCGAGGCCATGAAGCTGCTCGCCCAGCGCAGCGGGGTGGATGCCTCGGTGCTGGTGGTGGGCAACCACGAGGTGGATCACGGCGTGCACCGGATGCGCGAGCTGCTCGCGGACGCGGACCCGTTCGTGGTGGTGGCGGGCAACCTGTCCGTGGACGGGGCGCCCGTGTCGGCGACGGTGGTGACGGTGGACGTCGATGGGTTGCAGGTCGCCGTCCTCGGCGTCACGACGCTGCAGACCGCCACCGAGGCTCCGCCCGACGACCGGCCCCGGCTGGGCATCAAAGCGCCGGTGGAGGCCGCCCGACAGGCTCTGTTGGCGCACAGCGCGCCCTGCGACGTGTTGCTCGCGGCGGTGCACCTGTTCGACGAGCAGGACCTGGCGGTGTGCAGCCTGGACGGCGTCGATCTGCTGCTGGGAGGCCACACCCACGCCCGGCTGAGCGGCCCTCTGGGCGCCCGGGGGATCCACCGGGAGAAGGCCGGCAGCCACGGGCTGGCCCTGGGGCGCGCGGTCCTTCAGATCGACGCCGACGGCGCCCGCGTGGTGCCCTCCCTGACCGCGCTGCTGCCGCCGGACGTGGCCCCCGGCAGCGACTCGCCCCTGCAGCGCCTGCACGACGACGCGGTGGGCGTGGTGCGCAGCACCGATCCCCAGGCCGCCACCGCGGTGGCCCGATCCGGCTGGGTGATCGGCGATCTGGACGGGCTGCGGGGGGGCGAGCCCAATCCGCTGGGGCGCACCGTGGCCCAGGGGCTGGTGGACGGAGCGGGCGCGGTGTCCGGGGAGGCCGTGCACTGCGGCTTCGCCAACGCCGGCAACATCCGCATGGATCTCGTGCCCGAGCGCTCGGTGATCTCGCTGTCCGCGCTGCACGACACGCTCGCCTACGCCAACGAGCTCGTGATCCTGGAGCTGAGCCCGGCCCTGCTGATGCGGGTGCTGCGCACCGCGGTGGCCAACCTCAAGCTCGACCTGGCGGGTTGGCTGCACACGGCGGGGCTGCGCTGGGCGGTGGCGGCGGACGGCAGCATCGGCGACGTGTTCGTCGGCCACGACGGGTGGACCCCGCTGCAGTCCTGCGACGTGGTGCGCGTGGCGACCCTGGACTTCCTCGCCGACGGAGGCCACCACCTCGGCTTCCTGGCCGCCGCGCCGTGCCAGCGGACCGGGGTCAAGGCGGCCGATGCCTGGAGCGCGGCCCTGCACGCCCGACGCGACGGCGACCGGCTGCCCCCGCTGCTTCCGCCGCCCCCCCTGTCCTCGGTTGACGCGGGGTTCCGGTGCACCGACACTCAAACCGTGCTGGAGACGCTCGACCATGCCGATCCCGGCGCCTTCGCCTGGGCCCTGAACGGGCAGCGGAGCGGCTCGTGAGCTTCGTGCTGGAGCGAGGCGGCGAGCGCCTCATCATCGACCTCCCCGGGGCCCAGACGGTGCGCGATCTGCTCGACGGCGACGAAGCTGCGCGGGTCCGCGCCGGCGGTCTGGTGGCGGAGGTGGACGGCACGGTCCTGCCGCTGGAGGGCCCGATCCGCGACGGCGCCCGGGTGGTGCTGCGCCCCCCAGCCCCGGATCGCGACCACCAGGCGTGGCTCTTTCGCATCAACGGGGTCGGGGACCGGGTGCGGGTGGGCGAGCTGATGGAGATCCGCGCGTTCCAGGACGACCGGGGCCTGGATGTGTGGGACTGGCCCCTGGCCCGGATCCGCGCCGAGCTGACCGGCTGGCGTCAGTCGATCACCGCGGATCGGCCCTTCTTCCTGGACGCGACCGCCCAGCACGTCGCCTCGGACCGCTTCGGGACCGCGCCCGCGCCCCGTCGGCTGTTCCGCCTGGGCCGCGCGGCCGCATGATCGCCCCCCCCCAGAGCGACGCCCGGTTCGTCACCTTCTACTCGTACAAGGGCGGCGTGGGTCGGTCGATGACGCTGGCCAACGTCGCGTCCTGGCTGGTGACGGCGGGCCAGCGGCGCGTGTTCGCCATCGACTTCGACCTGGAGGCTCCGGGCCTGGGCTACTACTTCGCGCGCTCGGGCCTGCTGGGGGAGCACAGCCCCGACGGGCCGGGACTGGTGGAGCTGCTGACGGAGTACCGGGCGACGGGCGTGGTACCCGACATCTCGCGGTTCGTGATCCAGGGGCCCGAGCAGCTGGGCGGCGGCCGCCTGGACTTCCTGCCGGCCGGCAACCACGACCGCCCCGGCTACGGGGACGACCTCGCGGCGCTGGACTGGACCGCCCTGTACGAGACCGGCTTCGGCTTCGAGCTGATGGAGCACCTGCGCGCGGCCATCGTGTCGGCCCACGAGCCGGACTTCGTGCTCCTGGACTCCCGCACGGGGCTGCACGGCATCGGCGCCATCGCCACCCAGCAGCTCCCCGACGTGGTGGTGCTGCTCTTCTCGCTGAACGCGCAGAACCTCGCCGGCACCCAGCGGGTGCTGGGCAACATCGAGGAGAACGCCTTCGGCCCCGAGACAGGGCGCTCGATCCGCACGCTGGTCGTGGCCTCCCCGGTGTACGAGCCGGGCCTGCCCGAGGCGTCCGAGGCCATCGACCGCGCCGAGCACGCCCTGGCCCGACCGATGGACGCGCGGATCCCCTTCAGCTCGGCGGTGGTGTACGGCGAGCAGGTGTGGCGGGTGGACGACCGGGCGGCGCCGCAGGACCTGCTGCTCGAGTACGGCCGGATCGGACGGCTGCTCCTGGAGGACACCCCCGCCGCCGAGTCGATCACCGCGCCGGGTCGGGGCACGCCCGGAGATCTGGAGCGCCTCGCCCGGCGGCTGCTCGAAGTCGAGGGGTACTCCGTGCAGGAGGTGACGGATCCGCGCCTGCGCATGGATCTGCTGGTGGAGCGCACCGATCTCTTCGGCGGCCAGCGCATGGGCGTGCAGCTCCTGAGCGGCACGGGGCGGGGTCAGGCCGGCGCCGTGGCCGAGGCGGCGAAGCAGGTGGGCCGCACGCCTCGCCTGGATCGCGTGCTGGTCTACACCGAGCGGGACGCGACGAAGGTGCTCAAGCAGGCCGCAGACCGGCAGCCGACGGTGTCGGTGGTGAGCCTGCCGGACGTGCTCGACCGCCTGATCGACTGGCGCCCGTACCTGCGGTGGCTCGCGGACACCACCAACAAGGCCGCTTGGGCCGAGCACGTGGGGCGCTTGCGGCTGGAGGGCTGGCCCGCGCCGCCGCCCCGGGACGAGCCCGCCGATCAGTACCTCATGGAGTCGTGGCTGGCGGACGACGCGCCCCTGCTCCTGCTCGTGGGTCCGAAGACCGCGGGGCGCAGCACCCTGAGCCACTGGCTCGCCCACGACATGGCGGAGCGGGCCCTGGCCGCCGCGCACCCCACGGATGGGCGGATCCCGGTGCTGTTGCCGCTGGAGCGCTACCGCAAGAGCCTCGCCGCGGACACGCTGGTCCATGACTTCCTGGCGGACCGCCGGTGGTTCGGGGGCGGCGCCCTGTCGCCCCAGCGCCGGGCCGAGGCGTTCCAGATCCTGAACGAAGAGGGGCGGCTGCTCCTGATCATCGACGAGATCGACGCGCTGCCGGAGCCCGAGGCGGCGCTGCGCGAGCTGATGCAGCTGGTGCATCCGCGCAGCAAGGTCCTGGTCAATCGGTACCTGCCAGCCGCCACCGCGGTCGATCGGCGGAACCTGGGGGCCCATCGCGTCGCGCGCTTTGTCGATCTTGGCGTTCGGGAGCCCGCCAAGCAGGAGTAGGGTGTACTCATCGGGATCCGTCCGATGAGTAGCCTGAAGATGGGAGTCGATTGAGCACAGCGTCCAGCCATGCCTCGTGGTCTTCGCCCTGGCACACCACCGCGGCCGGGCCGCCGAGCACGTTGCTGCGCGCGCTGGCCCCCGCTACGACGCCCTGCTTTTCGTCCCCGGCCCCGACCGAGGTCCCCTTTGGGACCATCCGCGGCGCGCCGCGGTCCGCCGCCCGACCCGAGTTCCAGCTTCCCGAGCAGCTCAGCCGCTACACCATCGGCCGCCTGATCGCCCGCGGCGGCATGTCCGTGGTGGTGGAGGCGACGGACCCGGAGCGTGGCGAACGGGTCGCCCTCAAGGTGCTGCGGCCCTCCGCGGACGGCCGACACATCGAACGCGAGGCCTGGGACCGCGAGGTGTCGATCCTGTCCGCGCTGCGGCACCCCGGCGTGATCCAGCTGCTGGACAGCGGCACCGCCAGCGGCGGTGAGCTCTACCTGGTGATGCCGCTGCTGCAGGGCCGGTCCGCGCGGGCCGAGATCGTGTCGATGAAGGGCTGCGACGCCGGAGCGCTCCGAGCGGCCACGATCGACTCGTTGATGCCGGCGTTCCTGCAGGTCGCGGGCACGTTGCAGTACGCCCACGACTGCGGCGTGCTGCACTGCGACCTGAAGCCGTCCAACATCTTCCTGGTGCGAAGCGGGACCCGGGAGCGGGCGCTGCTGTTGGACTGGGGCGTGTCGGTCATCGGCGCCCACTGGATGCCCGGGGATCGGGCGACCGGCGCGCGCTCCGGCGGAACCCCGGGCTACATGAGCCCCGAGCAGATCGACCGGACCGTCACGGATCTGGACGTGCGGTCCGACGTGTACGGGCTCGGCGCGCTGCTCTACGAGTTCTGTACGTGGCAGCCGGCCTTCCGCAAGGGTCCGCCGCGGCGACTGCTCCAGGCGGCCATGGCGGGCGCGATTGTCCCGCCTCATATGCGTCGGCCGGACCTGCAGATCCCCCGCCGTTTGTCCGAGGTCGTCATGGCGGCGTTGGACGTGGACCGACGCAACCGGCCGGGCAGCGCTGCGGCCCTCGCCGAGGCAGCCCGCGAGGCCCTCTTCGGGCGGTGAGCAGGGGCGCCCCCGGCGCAGCGACCCACGACGGCTCGGGTACCCTCCGTGGTGGAGGAACCGCCGCATGCCCCCCAGCCACGACCCCGGTTCCCGGGCGGACCGGTCGAACCGACCGACGCCAACCCCTGGGAGCCCCCTGAACTCGATGCGATACACACCCCCTGGCAGGACCACCGTCCGCCGCGCGCCGATGCTCATCGCGCTGCTCGCCGCGACCCTGCTGCTCGGCGGCGCCGTGCCGGGTCGATACGCCGCGAAGCCGGTGCCCCCGGGCGAGGCGCCGAGCGTGTCGAGCCTCGAGTTCCTCGCCGGTCCCTGGCAGACCAAGGCCGGCAAGGACAAGGGCGCCATCACCGAGGAACTCTGGATGAGCCCGCGGGGCGGCACGATGTTCGGCGTGAGCCGGATCACGAAGGAGAGCCGGACCGTCTTCTGGGAGCAGCTTCGGATCGAGGAGCGCGCCGGCGACGGCCTGTACTACGTGGCGAGCCCCATGGGCCGCAGCCCGGGCACGGAGTTCCGCCTCACCCAGCTCGGGTCGGGCTACGCGGTGTTCGAGAACCCGGAGCACGACTGGCCCCAGTCGATCGCCTACGGGCTGACGGATCTGCAGGGCCAGCTCGAGGTGGTGGTGTCCGGCACGCAGGGCGGCGAGCCCCGGGTCGAGACCTGGTCATTCCTGCGCCAGCAGCCCTGATGTAGGGTCGCCGGCCATGTCTGAGCCGACCCCCTTCGATGTCCTGGTCCTCGGCGGAGGTCTCGCGGGGCTGACGCTGGCCCTGCAGATCCACCGCCAGCGCCCCGGCACCCGCATCGCCGTGGTGGACAAGGCCGAGTGGCCGCCGCCGGTGGCCGCCCACAAGGTCGGCGAGTCCACCGTGGAGCTGGGCACGTACTACCTGCGGCAGGTCCTCGGGCTGGCGGACTACCTGGACGCGCAGCAGCTCCCCAAGCTCGGGCTGCGGTTCTTCTTCGATCCGGCCCAGGCCGACGACATCGCCCGGCGCCTGGAGATGGGCGCCAGCGGCAAGCTGCCCGTGCCGTCGCACCAGCTGGATCGGGGCCTGTTCGAGGTGGAGCTCGCCCGGCGGGTGCGCGACGCGGGGATCGAGCACCTGACCGGGTGGCGGGTCTCCGGGGTGCAGCTCGACAAGGCCGGGCACACCACCACCATCAAGCGGGCGCCGGACACGCGCACGCTGGGCTCCCGCTGGGTGGTGGACGCCACGGGGCGCGCCGCCACCCTCAAGCGAAACCTGGGCCTGCTCGCCCCCATCGAGCACCACGCCAGCGCGGTGTGGTTCCGCCTCGGCACCGAGATCGACGTCGCGGACTGGTCCGACGATCCCGCCTGGAGCGCCCGGGTGCCCGCCGGCATGCGCCGCCTGAGCACGAACCACCTCATGGGGCGCGGCTACTGGGTGTGGCTGATCCCCCTGGCGTCCGGCAGCACGAGCATCGGCATCGTCACGGACGACCGGGAGCACGACCTCAAGGCCATGTCCACCTTCGAGGGAGCCCTGCGCTGGCTCGCGGAGCACGAGCCCCAGGCCGCCCGGATCATCGGGGGACACGCCGATCTGCTGCAGGACTTCCTGGTGCTGCGGCGCTACAGCCACCACGCCGAGCGCATGTTCTCCTCGGCGCGGTGGGCCCTCACGGGCGACGCGGGCGCGTTCCTGGACCCGTTCTACTCGCCGGGCACCGACTTCATCGCGTTGGCCAACACCTACGCCACCGACCTGATCGTGCGGGAGCTCGACGGCGAGAAGATCCGGAGCCGGGCCAACGAGTACAGCCGCACCTTCCTGCAGATGGTGGATGCGTGGCTGCCCGTGTACCAGAACATGTACCGCGTCTTCGGCCACACGCAGATCCTGGCTCTCAAGGTGGCGTGGGACTTCTGCACCTACTGGTCGTTCCAGGTCCTGATGTTCGTGAACCGGGGATTCACCGACGTGGCGCTGATGACGAAGACCCGGGGCCTGTGGCAGCGCATCACGGAGCTCAACGCGGCGCTGCAGAAGAACCTGCTGTTCTGGGCCTCCGTCGAGCCCACCCCGGAGCTCGATGGGCGCGGCGGCTTCGTGGATCCCATGTCGATCACGTTCCTGCGGGACTTCCACGTCGGGATGGTCGATGTCCTTGCGCCCGACGCGCTCGCGGAGCGGCTGGCGGCCAACCTCGCGCGGCTCGAGCTGATCAGCGCCGAGATCAACCGACGCGCGGCCTGCCGGCTGTACGGGCTGGCCCCAGACACGCCGCTGGATCCGTACGTGTTCTCGCTGCAGGACCTGGCGGGTGGGACGCCCCCGGCGGGCCCGACCCCGGTGGGGAGCGACGCCGCGGTGGTGCAGGACATCGACCGGTGCTGGTTCGCGGGGGACGCACGCGGAGCGCTGACCGTCTCCCCCCGATGACGCAACGCCGAGGGCGTGCCCGCCCGGGAATCAGGGGTTCAGGGCGTCGCCCACCGCCGGCACGAACACCATGGCCCGCAGGTCCTGGCATCGCGCGCGCCCCCGCCCGAGGCTGATCCGGGGCCCGGTGAGCGGGATGACCATCGGCGCGATCTGGGCGAGTCGCGCTCGGGACGCGGCCGGCAGGCCCCACGTGGTCTCCTTCTGGTAGCGCCCCCACCAACCGCAGCCCAGCGAGGTCGTCGCGTGGACGCCGCTCGTCTGCACCCAGAACCCGGCCAGACCGAAGCGCATGGCCAGCTGCCCCGCCGCCCGCAGGTTGTTGCTCGTGTGGCGGGACAGGCCGTCCTCCATGATCACGACCCCGTCCGGGACGGGCCCGCCCCAGGTCCTCGGGTCCCGCAGGATGTCTGCCATGAACTCCGCCTCGGCGGTCTCGGAGCGCACCTGGCCTCCGGACACGAGCACCACCAGCACCGTGCCCTCGGGGCACTTGGCGAGGTGGTCCCGGATCGCTGGGACCGCGTCCACCGCACGCTTGACGGAGCTGTCCTTGGCGTTCTCGTCGTCCATGTGCTCGGCGTCGGCACGGCTCTCGCCCGGGACGAGCAGCAACCGCCCCACCGGCTTGCTCGGGCGCTGGTGGAGCATCCATCCCTCGAAGTAGCCCCGCCACCGGGTGACGAACTTCTCCCAGAAGCCCCACCTCGCCCCGAGAGGACCGAACACCAGCAGCGGCTGCTCCTGAAGCTGGGCGTTGAGCAGCGCCGCGAACCGCACCGACGGCAGCGGAGGAGACGCCGGCCACTTGGCGTCCTGGACCCGCAGCTCCCCGAGGATCACCTCGTACAGGAGCCCGCGGTCCCCGAGCCGGAGCCAGTCCTCGGCGGGCTTGTCGTCCAGAACGTCGGTGACGCTGACCACCGCCACCAGCCACTGACCGAAGGCCTCCGGCGTCTGGATGGCCACGGCCTCGAGCCAGGCCATTGTCGCCTCGCGCTCGGCCAGCGTCGTCGCGGCGCGCAGGGAATACACGAACGCCATGGGGTGCAGGCTCGGGGGCTCCCTCTGGGGCGGCTTCGTCCTGACCGACGCGGCGATGGCGGCCCGGGCCCGGGCCCAGATCTCGTCTCGACGCGCCTGGGACTCCTGCCAGAGCGACTCGTACAGCGCCTCGCGGGGAAGGATCCAGCGGTGCGCGCCGAAGACCGGGTCCCAGTCGTCCGCCGGCGCCCGGATCCGGGAGTTGTGAAGCACCCACGGCGCGGTCAGCAGCGCCAGGGGCGACGCCGTCAGGGAGTCCGACGCGCCCTCCGACGCCGGCTCGTTGGCGGGCGGGCCCTCCGGGGCAGGGCTGTCCTCGGGGGGCTCGTCGTCCGGCGGCGGGTCCTCCGGGGGCGGGTTCTTCGGTCCGAGCAGTGGGATGAAGGGCACGCCCCGATCCTGCACCACCGGGGCCCGGGGAGCGAGGAATCGGGCCCGTGATCTCAAGTGCCCGGGCCACCAAGGGCGCGCGAACGCCGGGAATTCGCCGAAGGCCGCCCCTTCCCGCAACACCCCGGGTGCAGGAACGCCGGGAGGCCCGCGGTCAGCCCGGGCAGTCGCCGAGGACCCGGTACTCCACCTCGATCACGTCACCGTCGTCGGGGATGCTGTTCAGGTCGAAGATGATCGCGTTCAGCGCGGAGTCGAAGCTCCAACCGGCACCGGCCGGCACGAAGGTCACACCGTCGGTGGACAGGCGCACCTCGATGGTCCCCTGGACCGGGCTCCTGCTCAGCTCGAACGTGTCCGTTGGCGACAACGCCATGCCCGCCAGCGACGACAGGGTGCTGACCCAATTGGGGTCGCAGATGCTGGCCGAGATGCCGCTGGTCATCACCGCCACCTGCACGTAGTCGGTGCCCGAGGACGCAGAGATGTCGGCTCCCGCGCAGCCGGTGAGCCCGCCGGTGATGGCCGACAGGGCCACGCGGTCCGGGTAGGCCTTCAGCCCCTGGAGGTAGCTGACATACGCGCTGGGGACTCCGCCACTGAGGATGGAGCTCTGGTCCTGGGCGTCGGACACGAAGATGATGCGCAAGGCGGCCTCTTCCCTGATGAAGCCCTCGTTGTACCCACCGGCGTCGAAGTTCGGCGCCGACAGGGCCAGGTAGGCGCCGTCAAGGCCCCTCTGGCTCCATGATCCGCTCGTGCCCAGCGCGACGTTCGCGGCGAGGACAGCGGCCGGGTCGGGCGTGGCGGGCGTGATGATCCGGGTGGTGCCCTGGAGCAGGCCGTTGTCGGCCACGTCCGCGGTGACGACCCCGATCTGGTAGTCGACCCCCAAGGCGCCGAGCACCTGGACGAAGGCCGTGACGCTCGACGCCAGCGCTGCCTGCGCGCTCCCCATCGAGCTGGAGTCGTCGACGACCCAGAGGATGTCGGTGCTGTCGCCGCCGCTCTGCACGATCTGCTCCGTCCACAGCTCGCCGAGGTGTCCGTTGCCGAGCCAGGTCGCGCTCGCCTCGGGGCGGCTCGGATCGTTGGTGTCGAGGGTCAGCGTGGCGGTGTCGGGCAAGGCGTCGAGCGGCGTATGGACCACCTCGAGCTCCGCGGTGTCGGAGGGGGCAAGGAGCAGCGGCATTGTGATTCCAGCGCCGAGCGCCATTTCGCCCAGGCCCGACCCGGCGTCGAACGTCAGGTCACTGATGTACAGGTCCGCGCGACCGATGTTGGTGATCTCGACGTCGAGTCGGCTGACGCAGCCGATCACCTGGTCACCGAAGTCGTGGCCCGGCGGGCTGATCGCGATGGCCGGAGCGATGCCCTCGGCCCTCAGGGCCACCGTGACCTCGGGGTCCGCGCTGTCGTTGCTCACCACGACAAGGTCCCCATTCGCCGTCTCGTCCTGGGTGGGCGCGTACTCCACCCGCAGGTCCCAGGAGCCCCCCGGCTCCAGCACGGGGACCATCTCATCCAGGTTCACCATCGCAAAGGAGGTCGAGCCGCTCAGGACGAAGTCCCGAAGCTGCAGGTCGGCGGTCCCGACGTTCCTGATCGTGAGGTCCTCCGCCTCGACCTCGCCGGCCGGGACGGCGCCGAAGTCGACGAGGTGCGGCTGGTCCGAGTCCCCCGAGGTCACCTCGATGGTGCCCCGCGGCGGGGCGCCCGCGGCGGGGTCCGGCTCGGGGTCCAGGCACCCCGGCAGCCCGCAGAGGGCAGCCAGGGTGAGCGCGATGACGCAGCGGCGGAGTGGATCGGTCACAGAGCCCCCAGTTCTGTCCCGCGGCCATGCGGTCAGCGGGGTGAACAGCCCGACCGTAGGAGAGCGCAAGCAGCCGACCCAAGGGCACCAGGCGGCACGGAGCCTCCCCGTGCCTCATCACCATGTGGCGCCCTTCTCGAACTATTCTGGCCCTCCGGAGGGATTTCTTGCGTCTGGGGCCGTGGAGGCCAGGTCCATGGCGGAAAATGGTCCGTCGGACCGGGCCTCCAACGCGCGAGAACGCCCAATGCCGGGCGTCCTCGATGGGCACGCAGGGACCTCGCGTTCGCGTGCCAAAGGGGGATGACATGTCCAACGACACCAAGAAGCCGATGACTCCTGAAGAGGCGGGCGCCCGCGCCCAGCGTTTCTGGGAGCGCATCACCCGGCCCATTCAGATCGTCGCGTTCTTCATCGTCTTGGCCTGCATCGGGTTCTGCGCCACGCAGCCGAAGGCCGCCACGGTCGAGCGCGCGGGCCCCGTCGTCTTCGGGGCGGACGAGATCAACCAGCCGACCGTCAGCGGCCTCGACCTCGGCGTGATGGGGACGCTCCTGAACGGCCCCGAGGCCGACCTCCTGGAGGCCATCACCGACGACATGCTCGCGGGCGACTTCGCCCAGGTGGGTGTCGCTCTGTCCGAGGTTGGTCTTCCCCGGATCTGGTGGGAGAACAACATCGAGATGACGGTGAAGGCCCCGAGCCCGGGAAACCCCCACAACTGGGGGTTCGACCTGCTGTTCACGATCTCCTTCCCCGCTGAGCGGGCCTACGACCCCGCCTTCGCCTGCACGCTGCTGCTGCCGCCGCTGCACCAGCCCGGAGGGACCATGGTCCCCGCCGCGGTAGCCGCCATCCCGATGGCCCAGTGCTGGGATACGTCGGTGTCGGACCTCGCAGTGATCGGGGGGCTGCAGACCATCATCTCCAACTCGATGATGCTGGAGGTCCTGTTCCCGCCGCACTACTCCATCTTCGGGGGCGGGCCCGTGACCAACGCGAATGGAACCACGAGCATCTCGTGCGCCGAGCTCCGCTGGGAAAGCCCCGGCGGGCTGATCTCCGCGCTCGGTGGTGGCGTCGGAGCGGGGGCCACTGCGATGAGCGGGGTCGCCTCCTCGGGGATCGTCGGATCGGTCTCCGCCTACGTCGGCTCTGCCCTCAGCGGGATGGTGCTCGGCGAGGTCACCGCGGCCACCGCAGCGGCGCTGGGCACGATGGGCATGGCCGCCGGCGTGGTGACGGGCGGGATCGTCGTCGTCGGGGTGGTGATCGGCGCCGCCATCGCGGCCCGGGCGGTGTACGCGACGACCACGAGCGGATGCCCCGGCTGCGTCGCCTCCGAGCAGGCCGGGGAGGAGTGTCGCGTGCAGGACGACGAGTGCATCTGCAAGGACGCAGAGCGGTGGATCACCCACCCGGGCGCTCCCGAGCGGCCGGACGACGGCGCCACATCCACGAACACCTCCAGCACCGCGCTCGAGGATTGGGCGCGACGGGAGATGCGACCCACCGGAGCGCCACGCGAGCAGGAGGACTCGGGCGGCTCCGGGATCTCCTTCGGCGACGACGAGGACAACTGCGGCGCGGGCAGCGACTCCGAGTGCGACGCCGCGTGCGACCCGGGGTGGGGCGGCTGCACCGTCTGCAAGGACACCACTGAGGTGGTCTGCTTCTACTCGGTCGGCCAGTAGTCCTGGCTCCCGTCCGGGAACTACCGCTCCCTCTCATCCTGGGTTTCGGGGTGAGAGGGAGCGACTACTCGTCCACCTTCGCGAGCTCGGTGACCGACACCGCCACGTGGTGGCGCAGCTCGCCCATCAGGCGGCTCCACTCCTCCTGGCTCATGGACACGGACCCGAGCAGCTCCCCGATCTTGACGAACAGGTCCTGGATCACGGGCACCGTGCCCGCCAGCATCGCGTTGCGGGACGGCAGCCGGTCCTCCGCGGTGAGGGTGCCCTCGAGGGCCTTCTGGGCCTGGAGCAGCACCTCCTTCTGGATCAGCGCCACGTCGGGCCGGCTCTTGAGCTTCTCCGGCTTGTCCACGAGCCACTCCAGCACGCTGATCTGCGCGAGCCCCGCGGCCGCCCCCTGCACGCCGCGCCGCAGCTTCTCGAGCTCGCCGACCACGTCCCCCACGATGACGTCCATCTTCGCCGCCAGGTCCTGCTGGCCCGCCAGCTCCGCGGCCACAGCCAGCCGCTCGCCCGCCTTGGCCGACACCCGAAGGGCCTTGGTGGCCTGCTCCTGCGCGGCCGTGGCTCGATCTGCGACGTCGTTGGCCCGCACCGCGCTCTCGGCCGTCTCCCCCAGCGCCTTGGCGGCGTGACCCAGGGCGTTGCGGCCCTTCTCCACCTGGGTGCCCACCTCGCCGACCTGCGCGCCGACCCCACAGATCGCCTGGCTCACCGCCGCGATCGCCTCGGAGACATCGCCCCGGGCCCCCGCCGCCGTCAGGACCTCGCGGATCCCCTCGAGCTGCGCGTCGAGCCCGCCGAGCACGCCGGTGACCCGCGACACGGGGTCGTCGTCGCCGCCGCCCATCAGCTTCTGGCGCCGGAACTCCTTCTTGATCGACTCCCACCGCTCCGCCGCTTCGCCCTGCAGCCACCCCATCATCTCGTTGAACTTGAGCAGGTTCGCCTCGGCCCCCGTGGTCAGGGTCTGGGCTTCGCCCATGTAGTGGTCCCGCAGAAGCCCGTCGAGCTCCTGCTCGTTCATCGCAGGCACGATCTTCTCGGATAGCTTGTTCATGTTGCGGTAGCTGCCCTGCAGCTTGAACGACGGCTCCGTGCGGAACGCGTCCTCCTGGGCGGCGCTGGCGATGTACTCCTGGTTCACCCGCAGCACCACCTCCTGCACCCGCGCCAGCTTGCCCAGCACCGCCAGGATCTCGTTGAGCTCCACGCTGCTGTAGTCGTGGGACAGCTCGCTGGCCGGCACCTGTTCGCCCCGGGCCATGCGCACGAGCTTGTACACATCGGACTGCTCGCGTGAGGCGAGGGGCTGCAGCACCGTGTTGCTGGTCAGCGAGTTCTCGATGTAGGACAGCGAGAACGCCTCGTCGCGCCCCTCCAGGATGTCGCCCAGGTTGTACGTGTCCGCCCGGTTGGCGAGCATGTCGGGGATCTGGAACCGGTCGCCGCTCTCGGTGTAGGGGTTGCCGGCCATGACCACGCAGAACTTCTTGCCCCGCAGGTCGTAGGTCCGGGTGCGGCCCTCCCACACCCCCTCGATGCGCCGCGTGCCGTCGCACAGCGAGATGAACTTCTGGAGGAACTCGGGATGCGTGTGCTGGATGTCGTCCAGGTACAGCATCACGTTGTTGGCCATCTCGAAGCTCAGGTTGATCTTGCCGACCTCCGCCCGCGCGGTGGCGTTGGGCGCCTCGTCGGGATCGAGCGAGTGCACGTCGTGGCCCAGGGCCGGGCCGTTCACCTTCATGAACACCAGGCCCAGCCGCGAGGCGATGTACTCCATCAGGGTCGTCTTGCCGTACCCCGGCGGCGACACCAGCAGCAGCAGGCCCATTTGGTCCGTGCGGCGCGAATCCCCCGCCGCGCCCATCTGCTTGGCCAGGTTGTCGCCGACGATGGGCAGATACACGTCGTTGATCAGCTTGTTGCGCACGAAGGCGGACATCACGCGGGGCTCGAACTCCTCGAGCCGCAGGCGCTCCCGCTCCCGCTGCAGCACCCGGTGGCGGGTGGCTCGCCAGCGCTCGAAGGCCGGCACCGTCTGGTCGCTCCACGCCGTCAGCCGGCCCAGGAACTCGTCGAGCCTCAGCTCCATCGACTGGTCCCGGATCAGCGGGTGCTGGCCGAGCAGGCCGGTCACCGTCTCGCCGGTCAGGGCGTGGGATGCCTGCCAGGTGAGCCCGGGCTCGGTGACCAGGCGGGCCGCGCTCTCGATGGCGATCGTCTCCGCGTCGCCCCCCTGCACCGCCTCAGCGAAGGCGGTGGCGTACGCGCCCATCCAAGTCCGGGCCAGCGCGAACCGCTCGGCAGGCTGGCCTTGCAGCAGCTGCAGATCCTCGGTCATGTCCCGCTGCGCGCCGTGATCCTCCAGGTGGCGCGCCAGGGCCCCGTGCAGCGCGGCGGCCTCGGCCGAGCAGACGAACTGGGGCGTCGCGGCCTGCAGTTCCTCCACCAGGTAGGCCCCGGCGAGGGCGAAGTCCGCCCGATCTCCCAGGCCCAGGTCCACCTGGGCCACCCACGCGCCGATGGCGACCGCCAGATCGTCGGCCACCGCGGTGAGGCCGTGAGTCGAGCCCAGCGTGTCCCGAAGCCGCCCGAAGCTGCGGGCCCGGCGGTGCCAGCGGGCCTGGGCCTCGGCGTCGTCCGACCACGCCCAGAACAGCGCGGCCAGGGAGCGGGCCCGGGGCGGGAACCGAAGCAGCCCGCCGGACAGCCGCAGGCGCAGCAGCGCGGACAGGAGCTTGCTGGCGTCGCCGTCGTGCACGCCGCGCTCGTAGCCCTCCTCGTAGCGGTTGGCGGCGTACGCCCGCACCGCCTTGAGCAGCGCGCCGTCGGTGCGGTTGGCGTCCTCCAGGGCCGCCAGGGTCAGCCCCTCCTCGCTCGCCTCGGCGGCGAACAGCATGCGGGCCGCCAGGTACTCGCCCCGGTACACCGCCTCGCCCTCGGACACGAGGGACTGCCCCCACCAGGGCTGCGCCGCGTCCACGTCCGTGTCCTGCACGCGCGAGTAGAAGTCCGTGCCCGTCAGGTGCAGGAACATCCCCGCGTCCCGGGGCACCATCGTCAGCTCCAGGGGCCGGGTGTTGACCGGGAAGCGGTGCTTGCCGAGCTTGATCAGGTCGTCGTCGTCGAACAGCTCCAGGCGATCCCGCAGCCCGCGCAGCGACTCCTGCCGCGCGCTCGTCAGGCGGGCCAGCAGTTCCTCGCCCTTGACCGCGTCGCCCAGGTCCGCCAGCTGCCCCGCGATGTCCCGCAGCTTGAGCACCATCGCGTCGGACGCGAACCAGGCGTTGAGCTCGTCCTGGGTCTTGAAGGTCCGGGCCCGCCGGACGACGCCCGAGATGATCCGCTCCGCCGCCCGCACGTAGTTGCCGATGCGCTTCTGGCGCACGTCCAGCAGGTTCTGCCGCCGCGCCCCCAGGGCCTCGACGATCTCCTCGCGCTTGCTCGTCAGCTGGGGCAGGAAGTCGTCGAACTCGCCGAACCGCGCCTCCAGTTCCTCCAGCTGCAGCATCAGCTTGCTGAGCTGGTCGTCGCACGCCTCGGGCGTGTCCGCCAGCGCCACGGACGACGCGACGCTCTGGCCCAGCAGCTTGAACTGCGCTCCGAAGTCGGCCCGCGCCTCGACGGACGCGATCTCCTTGCGCCGCACCTCGAGCACCGCCCGCGCCCGGTTGAGGTGCCCGAAGACCTCGCCGAGGTTCTCCAGGATCTGGGCCCGCGCCGTGGCGTCGTCGATCTCGAGCCCGCTGACGACCTCGGTCATCAGGTCGAGCCCCGCCGTGAGCCCGCCCAGGTCCTGCCGCAGCGGCGCGATCTCGGTCAGCTTGGTGGCCTCGCCGACCCGCGCGTCCAGGGCGTCAATCTGCACCGTCAGCGGGCCGAGGGCGTCATCCCCCAGCAGGAACGCGACCGTGGCGCGCGAGATCCGCTCGAACTCGGAGGCGACCTCCGCCTCCATGCCGTCCACCGAGGCGCGGTCGATGTACCGGACCTCCCGCATGGTGATGAGGTGGCCACGCTGGTGCCGCAGCCGCGTCAGCGCCGCCATGAAGTCTTCTGCGAGGTGCCAGCTGTCGGGATGCAGGTCGTCCTTGAGCGCACGCTGCTGGATCCGGGCTTCCTGCAGCGCCTCGTGGGCGCGCCGCTGGAGCAGCTGGACCTTCTCGAACTCGTCGATGATGAGCTCAGCCGTGTCCCGCACCGCCGTGATGGCGCCCTGCAGATCGCCCAGCTCGGCCTCACCGAGCCAGTAGAAGCTGTCCAGCGAGCGCTGGCAGCTCTGCACGAGGGCCTCGTACACGCCCCGGGTGGGCTGCGCGTCGGTGACCATGCGGCTGACCGAGAAGCAGTCGGACACGCCCCGGACCAGATCCTTGTTGCCCACGCGGGCCAGCAGCGAGCCGTCGGTGGGCTGGGCCGCGGCGTGCTCGGCGGACACGAACGGCGTGTTCCACACCTGCATGGGGTGCACGCGGGTGGGCTCCTCCGTGGCGGCCCGGAACACCACCAGCCGCCCGTCTTCAAACAGGGACCAGCCGTGGCACCGGATCGGGGTCTGCACCTCCTTGCGGATGAGGTTGTACGGGAACAGCACGTACAGCCCGTCCTGCACCCGGTTGAAGACGTACAGCACGTCTTCGCCGTTGGGCGAGGCGATCCGGGCCTGGTAGCGCAGGTCGGGATCCGGATCCGGGAAGACCTTGAACTCGCCCGTCTGCAGGTAGTAGCCACCCGGGAAGATGATCCCGTGGTCCTCGGGGAGCTGCACGCAGCTGTCGCCGATGGCGTCCACGCGCAGCACGTGCCCGGTGCGCCGGTTGAAGACCAGGTGGCGGGTGATCTCCTCCATGTAGGGGAGGATCCGCAGCAGGACGAGGGCGCCGAGCCGCGCGTACACGATCTGCGCGTCGTCGAGCGACTGGTTGGGATCGGTGACGTCCTCGCGGTAGATGCCCCGGCCGTCGTCGGTGTTGTCCTCCACCTTGATGGTCAGGTCGCCGCCGACCGTCTCCACGAACACGACGTCCTCGATGGACACGTGGGGGTGGCGCCCGAGGATGTGGTCGGCCCGGGAGGTCTGCTTCCACTCGAAGTCGTGGGCGGGCGGGGACACGAAGCTGCGCTCCCCCCGGTCGTCGATGTACTCGACGCCGCCGTCCGGCCCCAGGGCCCAGTGGAAGACGCGGATCGAGTCGAGGCTCTCGCCCGTCTGGAACACCGCCAGCAGCTTCGTGCCCGTGTTGCGCAGCGCGATGAGCCGGGCGCTGGCGTAGTACTGGTACAGCGCCGCGAACTCGCGGGTGAACCGCTCCTCGCTCAGCCAGCCCGCCTCTGCTTCGGTGGCGGGCTCGAACTCCAGGGTGCCGTCGCCCCGCACCTCGAAGTTCACCAGCGTCAGCACGTCCTGCACGGCGATGGTCTTGCGCAGCCCGAGGAAGACGTTGTAGCCGAACAGCATGCGGCCGCCGACCTGCACCACGTCCACGGGAACGCAGTTGTTCTCAGTGCGCACCCGCTCGGACCCCGCCACGGTCAGCTCGGTGCCGCCGAACAGGGCCTTGCGGGAGGTGTTCAGGACGTTGGTGCGGCCCGCCAGCTCCCGGGCGTGGGCGATCAGCCGCTGGTGGATGACCTCGTAGCTGCCGCCGGGGCCCGCGTCCTGCGGCGCCCCGTCGTCAGCGCTCTGTGTCGCTCGATCAAGGTCGGACATGCTCGACTAGCCGAGACCCAGCTTCTGGGCGTGGGCGAGCAGCTGCTGCACCTTGGCCCGGGTGTCGTCGTCCCCGCCCGCGGCGAGCTTGCCCAGCACGCCGGCCAGGGACAGGTCCCGCAGATCCTCGGCGCTCGTGCCCTTGAGCACGTCCTTGAGGTCCACGCCGAGGTCGCTGCTGCCGTCCAGGTAGCCCTTGAAGGCGGTCTGCACGGTGCTCGACTCGTCCACGAGCGCGTCGATCGACTGGCCCAGGCTCACCGCCTTGACGAACCGGTCGAAGAACTGGCCGTCGCCGCCGACGATCTTGATGTCCGCGCTGCTCATGGCCGTGCCCATCACCCGGGCCTGGGCCTCGGCGATCTGGCGGCGCGTCTCGAGCTCCTGCAGCTGCAGGGTGCGGAGCGTGTCCAGCTTGAGGCGGAACTCCTCGTGGTCCCAGCCCTTGCCTTCGAGGGCCTTCATGGCCTTGGCCTTGCCGGCGATGCCGTCGGCTTCGGCGGACAGCTTCTCGCGCGACACGGTGGCCGCGGCGGTGCCGCCTTCGAGCACGACCCTGGCCTGGGCGAGGCCGATCTTCTCTTCACCGCTGGCCTGGGCGCTCATCTTCTCGATGGTCACCCGCGCCTCGGCGAGGCCTTCCTTCTCCAGGGCCACCGCGTTGGCCTCCTTGACCTTGGCCGCGGCGAGCCCGGAGGCCGCCTCTTCGGCCTGGACGCCCTCGGCGAGCCGGATCTTCCCCTTGGCGGCGATGTCGGCGGCCTTGTAGTCCGCCTCGGCGATGATCACGGTCTCCTTGGCGGTGAACTCGGCGGACTTCTCCGACGCCTCGGCGGCCTTGATGGCCGAGATCAGGGCCTCTTCGGCGGTGGCGTTGGCCTGGATGATCTTCACGTCGGCGAAGCGCTGGGCCTCGGCGGTCATGCGCAGGTCCTTGATGCGCTCCTCTTCCTCGGCGACGTTCTTGTCCACCGCGATGCGGGTGCGCACCACCTCGGCGATCTCCTTCTTCTTCTCCTCGACCGCCTTCTCCTTGCTGATCTGGACCAGCTCCACCTCGCGCTCACGGCCGATGACCTCGAGCTGGCGGTCCTTTTCGACCTGCTCGGTCTTGATGGCCACGACGCGCTCGCGGTCCTTGTCCGCCACCTCGACCTGCCGCTGCCGGTTCAGCTCGGCGATCTGGATGGCCTCGGTGGCCTTGATGCGCGCCGACTCGGCCCGGAAGTGCTCCTCGGACGCGACCTTGCTGGTCTCGGCGTCCTCGCGCGACTTGACCGTGGCGACCTCGCGGTCCTTCTTGGCCAGGGCGTCGGCGTGGCGGCGCTCCTGCTCGAACACCTTTTCGTCCGCGTCCACCTTGAGGCGGGTGAGCTCCATGCGCTCGGCCTGGCGCCGCTCTTCGGTCTTGATGTTCTGGGCGGTGGTGATCTGGGTGATCTTGAAGATGCCCTGGGCGTCCAGGATGTTCTGGGGATCCAGGGACGACAGGGGCGTCTGCTCGAGGAAGTCGATGGCCGCGTCGTCGAGCACGTAGCCGTTCAGGTCGGTGCCGATGACCTGGATGATGCGGTCCTTGAACTCGTCACGCATCGTGAAGAGCTTCTCGAACTCCATGGACTTGCCGACGGTCTTGAGGGCCTCGGAGAACTTCGCGACGAAGAGCTCCTCGAGCACGTCCTGCTGGCTCGCCCGCTTGCAGCCGAGGGCCTGGGCGACCTTGAGCACGTCGTCCTCGGTCTTGTTGACCCGGACGAAGAAGGTGACCTTGATGTCCGCGCGGATGTTGTCCTCGCAGATGAGGCCGTCGGCGCCGCGTCGGTCGAGCTCGACGGTCTTGACCGAGATGTCCATGTTCTCGGCGCGATAGAAGATCGGGATGACCACGCCGCCCGTGAAGGACACGACGGGCTCGCCCTTGATCTTGTTGATGATGAGGGCCGTGCCCTGATCGACCTTTCGGTAGAAGCGGGTCACCAGCACGAGGGCGCCGGCCCCCAGCAGGACCACGAAGAGGATGGCGGCGAGGACGGCGAGGACGGTGGGGCTCATGGGTCCCTTTCGGTGGGGGATGTCCCCCGGTTGGCGTGGATGCGGGTCCCTCGGGACCCGGATTTGTCCAGTGAAGTCGATATGTTCGCTCGGTGGGCAGCCCCCGGGCGTGTGGCGGGGTCTACGGCAGGCGACCCCCGTGTATTGCTCCGATGAGGGCGATGCTCATGTCGATGTCACCTCGAGGCGAAGCACCTCCAGCTCGTTGGCCACCAGGCCCAGCTCGCGGAAGGACCAGTCGGCCCGCTCGAGGAAGTCGTTGCGAAAGCGCGCCGACGGCGGAAGCTGGCTCGCGGACCACCCGCGGGTGACCTCGCCCGCGGCGGTGGCCACGTGGGCGCACAGGAAGCGGTTCAGCTCGTCGGCCCGATCCGCGTCGAGCCGATCCCGCAGCCCCGCGAACGCCGTCAGGACGGCGGGGGCCGTGGACCGCACCTGGAACCAGAGCCGCAGGCGCAGGGCCAGCCGCGCTCCGTCGGCGAGGACCAGCTCGCCGCCATCCTGGGTGCCCCAGGTCAGGTCGCGCGGCGTCAGGGCGATCAGGTGCACGAACTCCCGGGGCAGCACCAACGCGTTGCCCCGGAGCACCGCCTTGGGACCCCCGAGGAAGCGCTCGATGACCAGCGCCGTGAACGGCGGGACCTTCGTCGTCAGGGCCTTGTAGAGCACGGCCTGGGCGCCGACGGCTGCAGCGGCGACGCCGCCCACGAGGGCCAGGCTGGGGAGGATCACACGACCTCGCGACGCGCTCGCGCCCGGGCCTTGACCCGGTCGATGGCCTCGATCCGCGCCGCGGCTTCGTCGCCTGCGGCGGCCGCCAGGTCCATCTTCTCGGCGATGAAGGCGTCCTCCTCGGCGTCCCACTGGATCAGGAGGGCCTTGTCGCCCTTCTTCATGCCCTGGCCGCCGCGGTCGCGCACCTGCACGATCAGGTTGTGGTCGCGCTCGGTCAGGTCCGCCTGGCCGTGCCGCTCCGTCACGCTGCCGGTGCTGATCGTGACCACGTGGCCGATGAAGTGGCGGTTCCCCCGGCCTCGCTCGGTGTGGAACATGCTGCCAAGGGGGCGCACGGCCACCGACGCGGCGAGCGTGCCCGCGAACAACGACGCCAGGGTGATGCCGACGCCCAGGACCGCCGCCGGCAGGGGGATCAGCGGGGCGACGTGCACCGTGGCCAGGAAGCTCGCGAGCCACGAGAACAGCACGATGAAGCTGAGGCTGACCGTCAGGGGGACCTTGGTCAGCTTCAGGGCCGACAGCAGCGTCGCCAGCATCGAGGCGCCCGATGCATCGATGTCCACATCGACGTCCGCGTCCAGGGCGCCGTCGGCGGCGCCGTCCAGCGCTCCGTCCGCGGCGCCGTCCAGCGCTCCGTCCAGGGCGCCGTCGGCGGCGCCGTCCAGGGCTCCGTCGAGCGGACCGTCCAGGACCCCGTCGAGCATCTCGAGATCCACCGCGCCGACCACGACGAACAGCCAGTACAGGACGGACAAGCCCAGCGGGACGGTGAAGATCACCGTCGGCATGCTGAGCAGGATCGCCAAGAACTCTCCCATCCCTCTCCTCGGACGCCGAAGTCTATCTGCGCCGCGCCGCGCGTGAATGGCCACGGTCGGTTGCGGTTGGTGGGCGTGCTACGCGCCGCCGCCTCGGAGCATTGCCAAACCGGACGGCTCGGACGACTTGTCCTGTCAGTCCCATCATGCGACCGACTGCTCTCCAACGGCTGAAGTCGAACCGACGCGGGCGAATTGGACGCTCTTGACCTGGCTGACGGGACAGAGGAGACTCCCGGCGTGACAAGCGACCTGATCACCACCCGCGCGGCCGCTGGCCTCCTCGGGGTCGGCACCACCAGCATCAAGCGCTGGTCCGACGACGGCACCCTGACCTGTGTGCGCACGGCCGGTGGACACCGCCGGTTCCTCCGCGGGGACGTGCTGCGGCTGCTGCAACACGGGCGGATCACCGAAGAGCACCCCGCCACCCCCAGCGTGGACGGGCACATCCACGCGCGCCTGCCGGCCTTGACCCGCGCCCAGCTGGACGCGCTGCCGTTCGGCGTGATCGGCGTGGCCGACGACGGGCGGGTCCTCGAATACAACTCCTTCGAGGAGCGGCTGTCGGGCCGCCGCCGGACCGACGTGCTCGGGCGCTGCTTCTTCACCGAGGTGGCGCCGTGCACGAACAACCGACTGCTGCGGGGCCGCTTCCGCGAGGGCGTCGCGAGCGGGCACCTGGATCTGAGCACCGACTACACGTTCACCTACAGGGTGGCGCCCCGGCTCGTTCGGCTGCACCTGTTTCGCGACGGCGACACCGGGACGAACTGGCTGCTCGTCCATCCGCGCTGAGGCCGGCTAGGCTGCCGCCATGAGCACGGCCGCCCTGAACATGGAAGCGCAGCTCGTTTCCCTGTACGAAGAGAAGGAGCTGCTGGAGCGAGAGCTCGGCGTGTCCGACGCAGAGCGTCTCATCGCGATGATCCGCAGCATGGAAGAGCAACTGGTGTCGCTCTACGCCGACAAGGAGGCCGAGTGGAGATCAGCCTCCTCGCCGAGCAGATCCTCTTCGGAGACTCCCTAGCCGACAAGCTCGCCGGGCCTGCGCCGGGCGACCGCCTGCAGGACGAGCAGCGCGGGGCGGGCATGGTCGGTCCCCCGGACGCGCCCGGCCGGCCGTCGGGCCTGGAGCTGCGCTCGGATGCCACCCCGCTGTCCTTCCCCGGACCCGGACGCCTGCACGAGCCCGCCGCGGCCGGCGCGGCCCTGCACTTCTTCGCGAACCACGAGCTGCTCGCGCTGGAGCTCATGGCCCTGGTGCTGCTGCGCTTTCCCGACGCAGATCCGGCGTTTCGGCGGGAGCTGGTCGCCACCATGCGCGACGAGCAGCGGCACATGCGCCTGTACATCGGCCGCATGGAGGAGCTGGGCGTGCGGTTCGGGGCGGGCAGCACGAGCCCGTTCTTCTGGGACTGCCTGTCGAACGTGGCGGATGTGGCGCAGTTCGTCGCGGGCCTGAGCCTGACGCTGGAGCAGGCCAACCTGGACTTCGCCCTGGGCTTCGCGCGGGCGTTCCGGGCCGTGGGGGACGAGGCGACGGGCGCGATCCTGGACCAGGTCCATCGGGAAGAGATCGTGCACGTGGCGCGGGGGCTGAAGTGGCTGCCGCGGACCTCGGGCAGCCTGTGGGACGACTGGATCGCGCACCTTCCGCCGCCCCTTACGCCCCGCCGGGCCCGCGGACCCGAGCCCGACCGGGAGGGTCGGCGGCGTGCGGGCCTGCCCGACGAGTTCGTGGACCGGGTGCTCGTGTATGGCCACAGCCGGGGCCGCGCCCCGAACGTGTACCTGTGGAACCCGGGGTGCGAGGAGGAGATCGCGGGCGGCGCGACCTACCAGCCCGCGCGCCCGGTCCTGACCCTGGAGCACGACCTCGACACGATCTTCGTGGCCGCGGCGGGGGTGGACGACATCGTGGTGGTCCAGGAGCCGCCTCGGGACGCGTGGAAGGCCCAGCTGCAGGAGGCCGGGTTTCCGCTGCCGGAGTTCCTGCTGGCCCGGGAGCAGGTGCCGTTGGGGGACCGACCCGTGGGCTCCTTGCGTCCGTGGGGATGGAGTCCGCGGGCGGCCGCGCGCCTGCCGGGCGGCTCGTGGGACCCGGCCCTGCGGCCCCTGTTCGACAAGCACGCCGGCGGGACGGTGCTGCGCACCGCGTGGGTGGGTCTGGACGAGGCCTCGGGGGGCCGGATCCTGGACCGTCGAGCCCTGCCCGAGCAGGTCGGGTCCGCCGAGGAGGCCCTGGCCGCGGCGGAGGTGCTGCGGGGCCACGGCTACCCCCACGTCGTCTTCAAGAAGGCGCTGACGGCCAGCGGCCGGGGGCAGCTGCGGTTCCTCAACGAGCCGTTCCCCACCGACGAGCAGCGGATGTGGCTGCAGCGCAACGCACCGGGTGGTCTGCGCGTGGAGCCCTGGCTGGCGCGCCGCGTGGACCTGTCGCTGCACTTCGACGCCACCTGCGATGGCCTCGCATATCGGGGGCAGGTGCGGTTCGTGACGGATCGGAACGGTCGGTTTCGCGAGGCGGTGGTCGGACCCTCCACCCCGGGTCTGGACCAGGATCTGCTGCGCTTCCTGACCGGGGACGGACGGGATCCGCGGTGGATGGAGCGGACCGCGCGGGCCGTGGGACGCGCCCTGGAGGGCCCGGTGCGCGCTGCGGGATACCAGGGTCCGCTGGGGGTGGATGCGTTCGTCTACGAGCGGCAGGGCCGGCTGGCCGTGCACCCGCTGCTCGAGATCAACCCCCGCTGGACGGTGGGTCGCCTGGCGCTGTCCCTGCGGGGACGGGGCCTGCGCGGAGTCCTGCGCTTCGTGTCCCGAAGCGAGGCCCGCGAGCTGGTGGCGGCGGGGGCGGTGGCCCTGACCGACCACGAAACGGCCCGCCACTCCGCGGCGGTGTTCGTGCCGGCCCGTTGAGGGCTACTCGAAGAGCCCGTCCGGGCCCCCGAAGAGCAGCCCATCGGCGCGGGTGCCGGCGGAGTAGGTGCCCACCGCCGCCGTCGCGCTGCTGTGACCGACCCACGCGGATCCGGTGACGTCCGGGTCGCGCTGCAGGGACTCGGCCGTGGGGCTGTCGAGCGTCGCGCCCTTCGCGTCGCCCCAGGACACGCTGTCGATCAGCGCCCCCTCGACGTCCAGGAGGCTGAGGGTGTCGCCGGCGTCCCCGAGGTCCAGACCGGTGCCGAAATCGTCGTTCACGGCGGTGGTGAACGCGGCGTTGCTGAGCGAGAGGCCCGACGTGTCGCCTCCCCCGAAGACCACGATCACCTCCCTGGGGCGCAGGAGCGTGCCCGCCGCGAAGGTGTGCCGCGGGGCGGCGGGGAAGTCCGCGTCCACCAGCGTCACGCCCCCCAGATCCACGCTGGAGAAGCCGACGTTGACGATCTCCACGAACTCGTCCTGCACCCCGTCGATGCTGCCATCGCCGTTGGGATCACCCGCCACCGTGCCGTCGATCAGGAGCTCGTTGAACAGCAGATCCCCGGGCGCGGCGGCCGCGAGCGTCACGGCGACCGTGACCGGGCTCGCCTCGAGGCCCTGCCAGGTGGCGCCGATGTCGGTGGTTCCGGCGGACAGGGGCTGGCCGACGTTGAACAGGTAGAAGCGGATCACGTCCTCGTCCGTCGAGGTGATGTCCGCCTCGGTGCTGACGATCTGCTGGCTGGCGTCGTCGAACTGCGCCGTCACCGTGACCGTCAACCACTGGCGGGTGCTCATCTCGGTCGTGTTGCACGTGACGGTGATCCCCACGGCCTGCGGCGCGGCGGTGGTGTCGTCGTCATCCCCGGTCGCGTCGTCGTCGTCCGCCGAGTCGTCGTCGTCGGCCGAGTCGTCGTCATCGGCGCCGATGCAGCCGGGGACGAGGAGCGTCGTGAGCAGCAGGAACAGGCGAAGGGAGCGGGAGGTCGTCATGGCGCCGGTGTACGCCGGCCGCGCCTCCCCGGCAAGGGCGAAGGGCGGCGCCCCGGACGGGGGCCGCGCTACCCTGGGCGCTCCGAGTCCGCCGGGTCCTGGGAGATCGTCCAATGGTTGCCGAACGAGTGAAGAGCGCCGTGCCCCGGAACATCGGGGCGGTCCTGCTGGGCATCGCCGCGGGCATGGCCGTGAACATGGCGCTGGTCATCCTCAACACGTCGGTGCTGTTTCCGATGCCCGAGGGCACGGACATGGCCAACCCCGAGCAGTTCAACGCCTACATCGCGACGCTGCCCACCGCGGCGTTCGTCGTCGTGCTCGCGGCGCACCTGGGCCAGTCGTTCGTGGGGGGCTGGGTCGCGGCGCGGCTGGCCGGCTCGCGTCCGATGGTGCTGGCCATGATCGTCGGCGCGCTGTCCCTGGCGGGCGGGATCCTGAACATGATGACCGTCAAGGGGCCGACCTGGCTGTACATCGAGCTGCCCCTGTACCTCGCCGTGGCGTGGGCCGCAGGGGCCCTCGAGCTCAGGCGGCGGGCTGCGACCGGCTGAGCTCCTCCACCGCGTAGTCGACGAGCCCGCGCACCCACGCGCCTTCGAAGACGGCCCAGGACCCTGGCGAGCTCTCGTCCGGAAACCCCGGATGAGCGGTTGCGGTAGTTCCCAGGTCGGGGGCGTCAGAGGCGCCTGAGGTCAAGGAGAGCGAGGGACTGCGCGGAGGCGTACTCCTGTACGCCGCACAAGCTGGGCCGAAGCTCGACGCAGAGATCGGGTGGATCGGGCGTTCCCGGACGGGAACTAACGAGCCGGACAGGCCGACGACTTGACCACGGCCGAGGGGACGTCCTTGCCGCTGACGTGCCAGCGCCACCCCGAGTCGATGTGGGTCAGCATCACGCTGTAGGTGGGTCGCTCGCCCAGACCGCCGGCCCGGGCCCGGGTCAACACGTCCGCAAAGGCGCAGCGGGGGCGGTACTCGGGGGGATCGGCGCGCCGCTGGCTGCTCAGGTCTCCGAGCAGCGCCTCGACCCGAGCCTCGGACACCCGCAACCGCAGCTCGCTGTTGACGGTGCCCTCGGACACCTTCGCCATGGCCCGGGCCGAGTCGCGCAGCGTGGGGGAGTAGAAGCGGTAGTCCACGTCCCAGTCGTCCCGGGCGGAGAGGTCGAGGCCCCCGTCGGCGCGCACCCCGTCGATATAGATGGACTGGATGCGCGCGTCGGTGCTCCAGGCGCTGGCCATCGCGGTGGCCCAGGGCAGGTTGAGGAGCGGATCGAACCGCGTGAAGGTGCCCTGGATCTGCGGCGCCAGCACGGGCACCCAGCCCCGCCCGGCGATGCTGCCAAGCTCCGACGGGCTGACCCCGGAGTCCTGCAGGGCCTTGGTCTGCATCAGCTCCTGGACCACCGCGGGCGGGTGCCAGACCGGCGTGGCGGGGGGCATCGGCGGCTGGGGCACGGGCCGGAGCGCCCAGAGTCCGCCCGAGGCGGCCAGGCCGCCGACGATCAGGAGCAGCATGGCCACCCGCGCGGACAGGGACGCCCCGCCGGTCCGTGTCGCTCGTGGGCGGTCGCGCGACCATCCGCGGAGCTGGTTATCGGTGCCGCAGTAGGCGCACCGGACATGATCCTGTCCGGCGACGAGCTGAAGGGCCGCGGAGCAGTTGCTGCAATTCAGGCCAGCCATCCTGGGACCATACCCGGGCGTCAGGGCTCTCCGGCGCGGCTGCCGTAGGATCGCGTCGTGTCCCCCACCATCCAGTTCGTGCCCACCTGCCTCGCCGGCGAGCTGCGCCCCGAAGTGGCGGAGGCGTCCGTCACGGTCCTGCGCGCGCTGGGCTTCACGGTGCAGGTCCCGCGCAAGGTCCTGTGCTGCGGGCAGCCGGCCTTCAACACCGGGTTCCGCCCCGAGGCGCGCCGCGTCGCCCGCCACGACGCCGCCGCCCTCACGGACAGCGAGGGACCCATCATCCTGCCGTCGGGATCCTGCGCCCACACCATGAGCCACGGCTGGAGCGAGCTCGCCCAGGGGGATGACGAGCGCCGCAGCTTCGCCGCCATCGCGGCCCGGACCCACGAGCTGACCTCCTTCGTGGTGCAGGTGGGGGGCCTGTCCCAGCTGCGCATGCGCGGCGCGGGGCGCGTGGCGTACCACCCCTCCTGCCACCTGCTGCGCGGCTTGCGCGTGGACGCGGCGCCCCGGGCGGTGCTCGCCGCCATCGAGGGGATCGAGGTGGTGGAGCTGCAGGACGCAGAGGAATGCTGCGGTTTCGGCGGATCCTTCTCCGTGGACCGGGAGCCCATCTCGGCGGCGATGCTGAACCGCAAGATGGCGGCGGTGGAGGCCAGCGGCGCCGACGTGCTGACGGGCTGCGACCTGGGCTGCCTGCTGCACATCGAAGGCGGGCTGCGACGCCGGGGGGCGGCGGTGCGGGTGGTGCACATCGCCCAGCTCATGGCGGAGTGCCTCACGTGACCCTGGAGGAGCGCATCGGGCGGGCCGTCGCGGACGAGCACCTGCACGCGGCGCTGGGCACGGCCACGAGCGCGCTCAAGGAGCGGCGGGTCCGGGCCCTGGAGTCGGTGCCGGACGTCGAGGGGGTGCGCGACGCGGCGCGCCGCCAGCGGCTGGACGGGATCCAGCGCACCGACGAGCTGGCCGCGGCGTTCACCGCCAACGCGGCGGCGCGGGGGATCCGGGTGCACCGGGCCCACGACGGGGCCGAGGCCATCGCCCTCATGCGGAGCATCGCCGAGCGCTGCGGGCTGACGCGGGCCGTGAAGTCCAAGTCCATGGCCACCGAGGAGATCCACCTCAACGAGGGTCTGGAGGCCGCCGGACTGCACGTGCGCGAGACGGACCTGGGCGAGTACATCGTGCAGCTCGCCCGCGACCGCCCGTCCCACATCATCCTGCCCATCGTGCACATGAACCGGGCCGACGTCGGGCGCGTCATGGAGCGGGAGCTGGCGGTGCCGTTCACCGACGAGCCGGTGGAGCTCGCGGCCATCGCCCGGGCGCGGCTGCGGGCGGACTTCCTGGCCGCGGATCTGGGCATCACCGGCGGCAACCTCGCCGTGGCGGACACCGGCGGCGTGGTCCTGGTGAGCAACGAGGGGAACATCCGCATGGTCACGTCGCTGCCGCGGGTGCACGTGGCGTTGGTGGGCCTGGACAAGCTGGTGCCCACGCTGCCCGACGCGGAGCGGATCCTGCGGCTGCTCGCGCGGTCTGCCACCGGGCAGAAGTCCACCGTCTACACGACGCTGATCGGCGGGCCCCGGGCGCCGGACGGGGACGAGGGCCCCGACGAGGTCCACGTGATTCTGTTGGACAACGGGCGCTCTGCGATCCGGCAGGGCCCCCAGGCGGAGATCCTGGCCTGCATCCGGTGCGGCGCCTGCTTGAACGCCTGCCCCGTGTACCGCCAGATCGGCGGGCACAGCTACGACGCGACGTACCCCGGACCCCTGGGATCGGTGTTCATGCCGTCCCTGCCCGGCGGCCAGCAGTGGGACGAGCTGCCGTCGCTGTGCACGCTGTGCGGTGCCTGCCAGGACATCTGCCCGGTGCGTATCGACCTGCCGGGCATGTTGCTGAAGCTGCGGGCGGACAAGGTGGGGGCGGGGCGTTCCACGTGGAGCCGGCGGGTGGCGATGGCGGGGTTCGCGGCGGTCATGACGCGGCCGTGGCTGTACGGCGTGGCGCGTCGGCTGGGGGGGTGGTGGCTGCGGATGGGGTCGAGCGGAGGCTGGCGCGGATCGGCGCCGGGGCTGATCGGGCGGTGGACCCGAGCCCGGGATCTGCCGGTGCCCGCGGCGCGCAGCTTCTGGGACCGGTTCGAGGAGGGGCCGGGGGCTGACGTGGAGCTGGTGCCGACCGCTGGGGTCGCGGCTGCGGCGGCGCCGGCGGTGCCGGATCCGCTGGACCGGGTGCAGCGCTTCGTCACCGAGGCGACGGCCCTCGCCGCCGAGGTGTTCGTGGAGTCCACAGCCGAGGGGGTGCGGGCACGGGTGCGCGACCTGATCGCGGGGCAGCGGGCCCTGAGCTGGGACGCCGAGCACCTGCCCTACGGAGTCGGCGCGGAGCTGGACGGGGCGGTGCTGCTCGAGGGCGAGGATCTGCAGGTGCGCGCCACGGCCGAGGTGGGGCTGACGGGGGCCGACGGGGCCATCGCCGCGACCGGCGCGCTGATCCTCGGGTCCCGCGCGGGGCGGCCGCGCACGCCGTCGCTGCTGCCGCCGCTGCACGTGGCGGTGCTGCGCCGCGAGGACATCCAGCCGGATCTGGAGGCGGCGCTGGCGGTGCACGCCGAGCTGGTGGCGACGTGCTCGTCGGTACACATCATCGCCGGACCGAGCCGCACGGCGGACATCGAGCTGCACCTGACCCTGGGGGTGCACGGCCCGGGGCGCGTGGCGATCATCGTCGGGCCGTAGGTGTGTCCTGGGGACGGCCCGGCGCCTACGACGGCCCCAGGTGGCGCGTCAACGCCACCAGACAGACCATCTCCCCCCGATGACGCGACGCCGGAGTGCCCGGGATGGCCTGAGCACCCGGCATCGGGAACCCGCCGATGGGACCGCGGTCCCACCCCTCATGCGCTCCCGCCGAGATCTCCTCACCGCCTCCGCGCACCTGGCCGGATCCGTGCTCGTCCTGCTCCTGCCCGGGACCGCGGCCGCAGCTCCGCCCCCCGACCGCGCCTCCCTCGTGACCGCCGCCCGCACCTACCTCGGCCGCCCCTTCTCCTGGGGTGGACGCGACCGCGAACTGGACTGCCTGGGGCTCATCTTCCTCAGCTGGCAGGACGTAACCGGCACGAGCTGGAAGCGGATCTCGGTGTACCCCACCAAGATGGTCGCTCGGGAGCAGCTCGGCGCGCCGGTGCCGGGGCTGGACGGGGTCCGCTCGGCGGCGATCCCCTGGGACCAGCTCGAGCCGGGCGACTTCCTCCTGTTCCTCGGCAGCGCCGAGAACCCCGCCGAGCCGGCGCTCACCACCGTGGACGGCACGCCCATGTGGGTGTGGCACACGGGCCTGTACTCGGGCGGCCCCGAGCGCCGCTTCGTCGTCGGTGACCACTTCGCCGGCCAGGTCGTCGAGACCTCGCTGCCCCGTTATCTGCGGCAGGAGGGGTCCGGCTACGAGGGGCTGTTCGTGGTGCGCCCTGCCCTGCCCTCGGGCGACATCGACGCACTGCACGTCCCTCCGCCGGCGGACGCGACCCGCTGACGCCGCAAGCCCGGTCGTCGGGAACCTGTCCCCCGGCCAGCGGTCCGAGTCTTCGCACCCCGGAGACGCCCATGCCGCCCATCGCCGCCGACCCCTTCGACCGCATCCGCATCGCGAAGCCGTGCAACTCCAACTGGGACCTCATGGCCGGCGACGGCCGCAAGCGCCATTGCTCCAACTGCAGCAAGGACGTCTACAACGTGCAGGGGCTGGCCCGAGCCGAGGCCCTTGCCTTGATCACCGCGGGGGAGGGCGCCGTCTGCATGCGCCTGTACCGACGTCCCGACGGCACCATCCTGACCGCCGACTGCGGGGGCGCGCGGGCCGCCGTGGGACGCTCGCGGCTCAAGGTCGTGGCGGCCGCGGCGGCGGCGGTCCTCAGCGTCGTGGGCCTGGGCGCCTGGGCCACGGCGGCCGACGAACCCGAGAACTGCCAGCTCCCCGGCCCCGGCCTCGAAATGGTGATGGGCGAGGTGGCGATGCCGGATCCGTCCTACGGGCCGGCCTCCGATGCCGCCGCGCGCAGCGAGACCAGCTCGGCCCGGTAGCGCGCCAGACGCTCCGGATTCGCCTGCAGGCGCTCCATCGTCTCGTCCATTTCCTCGGGCGTCATCCGGTGCCGCGCGAGCACGCAGTCGTCGCGCCACTCGCTCTCCTCGATCTCGATCATCAGGCGCGCCAGGCGCTCAGGCTCCGCCGCGAGGATCGGCAGGCCTTCGGGCAGGCACGCGATGCCCGCTTCGGCGTCCTGCTGTGCCATCTGACTGACCAGGAACGGCGCCGCCAGGAACATGCTGATGCCCAGGGCGATGGCGATGGTGGCGGGGGCCTGGCTGCTGCTCGACTCGGACACACGCTCTCCGGGGCTCGACTCGACGAGCGACCCGGCGAGCTCGCCCGGTGCTCACCGCCAGGAGCAGGCAAACGCCGTCCAGCCCGGGCTGCCCTGCCCACAGCTCACGTCGTCCCAGTTGGCGGCGCCGCTACTGTAGTCCAGCACGGCGCAGTCCGAGCCGGACCCGCCGCTGTCCGGCTGGCCGGTGCCCCAGTTGCTGTAGGTCAGCGGTGAGCCGTCGGTCCACTCGAACGTGCCGGGGCTCGACTGGTCGGTGAAGCCGATCCAGGGCTGGTTGTTGTTCCCCGAGCCCGTCGCGATGAGCAGGTTGACCACGTGGGTCTCCTCCGCCGCGGTCCGCAGCGACGCCAGACCGTCGTAGCCGGCCGCCATGCAGGCCAGCTCGGCGTCGAACCAGTCGCCGTTGTCCAGACACACCACGAAGTAGGTGCCGTTGAGGTCCGCCGCCTCGCAGTCCATCCCGTCACAATCCGAGTCCACCGAGTCCGTGGCGGTGTCCCCCGCGGTCGGGTAGATGGTCGCGTCGGCGTCGTCACAGTCCCCGGGCACGGAGATCCACCCGGCCGGCGGCGCGCAGGTGACGACCTCGGTGGAGTAGTCCCCGAACCCGTCGCCATCGGCGTCCGCGTACCACGTGTTCTGCGAGCAGAGCGTGACGGTGTCCGCGCCGGGCAGGCTGGTGAGCGCCCCGTCGCTGGCCGTCGCCTGACAGGTCACGACGTCCTGGTCACTCGTCCAGAGCCAGGACAACCAGTTCGCGTTCAAGTTCATCGACAGCCCGTTGATGATCCAGTCGTACTCGTAGGTCACGGCGTCGCCGTCGGGATCGGACCCGAAGCTCACCATGGGACAGCTCAGGAAGTCGTCCGGCGTCGGCATGAGGGGGTTGATCACGACCGAAGGAGCGGTGGGAGCGCTGTTGGAGACGATCACCGGCGGAGACGTGGCGGACACCCCGGTGAGGGTCCCGTCGCTGGGTGTGGCGGTGCACTCCACCGTGTCGTTCTTGACGATGGCGCTGGACGGCAGACTCGTGCCCGCCACCGGGGCGCCTCCATTGACGGACCAGGAGACGCTCACGGTCACCGGATCGCCGTCGGGATCGCTGCCCGCCGCCCCGCCGCACGTCGGCGAGGTCGTGGTGTACAGCACAGCCGGGGAGATGGCAGGCACCGCCACGCTCGGGGGCGCGTTGACGATGGTGACCGACGCCGTAGCCGGCGGACCGCTGGACCAGCCGTCGCTCGCGCTGACGCTCACCTGCCACAGCTGCCCACGGCTCGTGTTCGCGGCCGGCACGGTGGCGGATCCGGTCAGGGCCGGCTGGGGCGCGCCGCCCACGCTCCAGCTCCACTGGTAGGTCAGGGGATCGCCCTCGGGGTCCGAGGCCCCGACATCGATGGCGGCCACGAGGTCGTCCAGGGTGTTGGGCGTCGCGGGTCCGATCGACACGACCGGGGCCCCGGGGGAGCCGTTGACCGTCAGCAGGGCCGTGGCCGTGCCCGTCAAGCCCTCGCTGTCGGTCGCCACGAGCGAGTACAGGTGCGTGCCCAGGACGTTCGGGATGTAGGCGCCGCTCACGAAGCCCGCGGAGTCCGGCGTGGCAGGACCGACCTGTCCATCGAGGGTGGAGAACCACATGACCGTCAGGCTCTCCTCGAGATCTTCGAGATCGGTGGTGTACCCCTCCAGCACCACCAGCGCCCCCTCGCCCACCGTCGAGCCGCTCACGGGCGAGGTGATCACCACCGACGGAGGCGAGCTGATCCGGATGTCCACGGAGTCCGCGCAGGTGGCGCCCACCTCGTCCACGACGATCATCGTGACCGTGTGCAGGCCTCCCGAGAGCGTCGCGATGGAGAAGGCGACGCTGCCGCTGTCCGCGGGCACCGAGTTGCCGAGCGGTCCGTCTGCGCTGTCCATCCACGCCACCGCCAGCGCGCTCGACGGCACGTCGGGGTCATCGACCATCCCCACGAACGTGACGGCGTCGCCCTGCACGAACACAGCGCCGTCCAGCGGCGTCGTCAACGAACAGGTCGGCAGCCCGTTGGGCCCGCCCACCACGAAGGACACGGTGGCGCTCGAGCTCTTGCCCTCCTGGTCGGTGACCGTCGCGAGCATGGTGTGGCTGCCCTCATCGACGAGCAGGCTGGCGATGGCCGTGCCTCCGTCGTCGGGGATCAGATCGGTCAGGACCGGCGCGCCGCCCTCGGTCCAGTCCACGCGCAGCGCGGTGGGGGGATCCTCCGGATCGATGACCCCCACGACGAAGGAGACCGCCGCATCCGAGTGGTAGACGTTCGAGGCGATGGGCTCGGTGATGACGATGCTGGGGGCGCCGTTCTCGAGCACCGCGATGGTCACGCGATCCGTGCCCGACATGCCCCGGGGATCCACGACCCGCAGGGTGATCTCGTGGCTGCCAGCGGTGAGCGAGGAGGCCTGCAAGCCGGTGCTCCCGTCGGCGGAGGGCTGCCCCTGGAACAGCTGGCCGTCGAGCGAGGATGTCCAGCTCACGAGCAGGTCCTCCATCGGGGTGCGGCGATCATCGACGACCCCCCGAAACACGACCTGCTCGCCCTCCCGCACCTGGGACCCGTGCTCGGGTTGCAGGATCGAGGCTCCGGGTGCCGAGTCGAACACCGCAAAGGCGCCCTCGTTGCAGCCGGCGCCGAGCAGCGCGACCAGCAGGGCCAGGATGGGGGTCAGGGTCGAGGGGACGCGGTGGTTCAAGAAGCCTCCTTTGCCTACGTAGAACATAGACCCCCGCGGTGAGCCGGGCACTTGATTCTTTGTTTTCCGGGCTCACCGGATTGCGGCCTGTTCGGGAGGCCCTCCCGGCGCAACAGCGCTAGATTCGTCCACCTCTCGTGATCGATCGACGAACTCGAGGACGGCCGGCGCGCCCCCTGGCGGCCACCTGGAGCCTGCATGCGCCCGAACTGGCTTGCCCTCGCCCTCCTCCTGGCGCTTCCGACCGCCGCCCGGGCCGCCGGCCCCGACGCGAGCGGCAACTACACCGTCGCGATCCCCAACGACTTCGTGCCCCTCGTCGGCGTGGGCACCAGCGTCGGCCTGACCGGCTCGGGCTCCGAAGAGGACGTGTCCCTGCCCTTCTCGTTCCCCTGGTACGGGCTGTCGTACAGCACCGTGTCCGTCGCCACGCGAGGCGGGATCCGGTTCACCGCTGGAGAGGGCATCAGCAGCAGCAACGGCTGCCTGCCCGATTCCTCCAACGCGCCGGACATCGCGGTGTTCTGGGACAACCTGGTCCCGTCTGGCGGCGACGTCCTGACCTGGTTCGACGGCGCAGGCGGGCGCTTCATCATCAGCTGGGAGGCCGTCGGTCACGACAATGGCGGCGATGGGTCCTTCCAGATCCACCTGCTGCCCACCGGCGCGGCCGAGCTGCACTACGCGGACGTGGACTTCGGGAGCGGCAGTATCAACGGCGGCGAGAGCGCGACCATCGGCTTCCAGGACGTGGCCGGAGGCAGCGCGTCGGCCGGCAACTCCCTCGAGATCGGGTGCGGCGACGGCGTGCTCACCGACAGCTCCGCGTTCGCCTTCGGGCCCTGCGACGACGTGGACGGCGACGGCTTCGCGGGGCTCGCCTGCGGTGGGGAGGACTGCGACGACACCGACGCCGCCATCAACCCCGACAGCGCCGAGATCTGCGACGGACTCGACAACGACTGCGACGGCCAGGCTGGAGCGGCGGACGCGGTCTTCGACACGAGCAGCTCGAACACCGGCAACAACCGCTACCGCGGCAACGTGCTGCAGGCCACGTCCGACGACTGGCTCGGCGAGGCGGAGATGTGGGCCGACATCAGCGGCCCGGTCACGTTCACCTGGGCCGTGTACACCTCCGGGGCGGCCGACGGGCCGTTCTCGCTGGTCACCTCCCAGACCAGCATCGAGACCGCCACCGGCCCGGCCTGGCGGGGCTCGGGACCGCTCAACCTGCCCATCACGTCCGGTCAGTTCTACGCCGTCATCGCGGCCTGGAGCCCCGACGTCACCTACTACTACCGCACCAGCCCGACGTTCTCGGGGGCGACCACGGCGTTCGGACAGGCGGTGCGCGGCGTCAGCGGCAACGGCGGCGCCCCCGGCACTCTCGGAAACCAGCAGACCACGACGAGCTGGGGCTACCGCTGGCGCTACACCAGCGGCGGCGACGTGGATTCGGACGGCGACGGATCCGCGGTCTGCGCGGGGGACTGCGACGACACCGTGCCCACGGCCTACCCCGGCGCCCCCGAGCTGTGCGACGGCGTGGACTCGAACTGCGACGGCAGCATCTCCGCCCTCGAGACGGACGCGGACGGCGACGGCGCCCCCATCTGCCTGGGCGACTGCGACGACGCCAACCCGGCCGTGTCGCCCCTGCTCGCCGAGGCCTGCGACGGCCTGGACACGGACTGCGACGGGATCCTGCCCCCGGACGAGATCGACGGGGACGGGGACGGCGTGCTCGCCTGCGACGACTGCGACGACGGGAACGCCTTCGTGTCCCCGGGCGCCGACGAGGTCTGCGACGGCTTCGACAGCAACTGCGACTCCCTGGTCGGCCAGGTGGCGGAGACCGGGTTCCCCAACGCCTTCAGCAGCGGCGGCGACCGCATGCGCGGCAACCTGTGGGCGGTCACCAGCTCGATCCTGCTGGGCGAGGTGCAGGCCTTCCTGGAGGTGCCCCAGGGCGAGACCCTGACCTGGCTCGTCTACCAAGGCGGCGGACAGACGACCAACTACACCCTCATCGCCCAGGAGACGTCCACGGCGGGGGCCCTCGGCGCCGCGTGGCACACCTCGCCCTCGATGGACGTGACCCTCGGGCAGGGCGCCTGGTACGCGATCATGGTGCACTGGACGAGCAGCAGCGCGAGCTACGGGTGGAACGACACCTTCCAGCTCCCGGACGGGTACGCGTTCGGGATCCAGTACGACGGCATCGCGGTCGGCGGCGCCACCCCGCCGGGCACGTTCAGCGCCGCCACGAACCGGAACGAGGTGTCCTACCCCTTCAAGATCGCCACCGCCGCCGAGGCGGACGCGGACGGGGACGGCTCGCCGGTGTGCGCCGACTGCGACGACATCGACTCCGCCAACGCGCCCGGCGGCGTCGAGATCTGTGACGGCCAGGACAACGACTGCGACGCGAGCACCGACGACGCCGTGGACGCGGACGGCGACGGCGCCTCGGTGTGCGGCGGAGACTGCGACGACGCGGACGCGGCCGTCAGCCCCGGCGCGGCCGAGACCTGCAACGGCGTCGATGACGACTGCGACGGCTCGCTGCCCATCGACGAGACGGACTTCGACGGCGACGGGGTGCCGCCCTGCGCCGGAGACTGCAACGACCTCGACATCACCGTGCTGCCGGGGGCCTCCGAGGTCTGTGACGGCGTGGACAACGACTGCGACGCCACCACCTGGGCCGACGCCGGCGGCGAGGCCGACGTGGACGCGGACGGATCCCTGTCCTGCGTGGACTGCGACGACAACGACGCGGCGAACACCCCCGGCGGTGCCGAGATCTGCGACGGCCAGGACAACGACTGCGACGCGGGCACCGACGAGCTGGCCGACGTGGACGGCGACGGGTTCACGCTGTGCGACGGCGACTGCGACGACGCCAACTCCGGCGTCGGGCCCACGGCGGTGGAGGCCTGTGACGGACTGGACAACGACTGCGACGGAACCGCCAACTTCAGCGGCGTCGTGGAGGTGGACGGCGACGGCGACGGCTCCTTCAACTGCGCCGACTGCGACGACGCCGACGCGGCCAACTTCCCGGGCAACGTCGAGCTGTGTGACGGCCAGGACAACGACTGCGACGGCGCGCCGGTGCCCACCGAGGTGGACGACGACGGCGACGGCGTGCTGGCCTGCTTCGACTGCGACGACGCCGACGCGGCCAACTTCCCCGACAACCCCGAGCTGTGCGACGGCCAGGACAACGACTGCGACACGTCCACCAACGGCGAGGACGACGGCGACGGGGACGGCTCGCTGCTGTGCGACGACTGCGACGACGCCGACGGCGCCAACAGCCCCGCCGGGGTGGAGGTCTGCGACGGGCAGGACAACGACTGCGACGACGGCACGGTGGAGACCGTGGACGGCGACGGCGACGGCGTGAGCACCTGCCAGGGGGACTGCGACGACACCGAGGCCGACGTCTTCGCGGGCAACCCCGAGGTCTGCGACGGGCTGGACAACGACTGCGACACGGACACGGACGAGCTGGTGGACGCGGACGGCGACGGCGACGCCACCTGCGACGGCGACTGCGACGACGCCGACGCCGATGTCTTCGACGGGGCCCCCGAGGTCTGCGACGGCAAGGACAGCGACTGCGACGGCACCGTGCCCGCCGACGAGTCCGATGACGACGCCGACGGGCAGCGGCCCTGCGGCGGCGACTGCGACGACGACGACCCGATGACGTTCTCGGGGGCCTTCGAGCTGTGCGACGGGAAGGACAACGACTGCGACAACACGCTGCCCCTGGACGAGCTCGACGCCGACGACGACGAGCAGATGCCCTGCGAGGGCGACTGCGACGACGACGATCCGCTGACGTGGGAGGGCGCCCCCGAGGTGTGCGACGGCCTCGACAACGACTGCGACGGCACCGAGACCGACGAGCTCGCCGACGAGGATGGGGATGGGATGTCCCCTTGCGACGGCGACTGCGACGACCGCTTCGCGACCGTGTACCCCGGCGCCGAGGAGCTGTGCGACGGCCTGGACAACGACTGCGACGGCGAGGTGCCGGCGGACGAGGAAGACCAGGATCTGGACGGCTTCATCGGCTGCGAAGACGACTGCAACGACTTCAGCGCCACCACCTACCCGGGCGCCCCGGAGGTCTGCGACGGCGCGGACAACGACTGCGACGGCACCGTGCCCGCCGACGAGGCGGACGCCGACGGCGACGGCTGGGAGACCTGCAACGAGGACTGCGATGACGGTTCCGCGGCGGCGTTCCCGGGCGGCGTCGAGGCGAGCTTCGCGGCCTGCATCGACGGCGTGGACAACGACTGCGACGGGCTGAGCGACGCGTTCGATCCGGAGTGCGCCGACTTCACCGAGCCGCCCATCATCGAGCCGGAGGGCTGCGCCAACTGCGAGAGCAGCGTGGTGGGCAGCGCGCGCATCGGGTGGTGGCTGCTGCTCGGGGTGGGCCTGCTCGTGCGCCGCCGCCGCTCCGGGGAGGGCTGATGAGGCCCGTTGCGGCGCAGGCGCGTCGAGGTAGGGTGCCCGGCGGAGGCTCCGACATGACCCGACCGACCCCCCTGTGGCTCATCCTCGCCCTGGCCGTGGCCCTGCCGGGCTGTCCGACGGGCGGCGACGACGACGACAACGACGACGTCGCGAACGACGACGACTCGGCCGGCGACGACGACACCGGGGACGACGACGACAGCGTCCCGACCTTCCCCCCGTCGCCTCTGCCCTTCACGCTGCAGCTCTCGGGCGGCCTGGACGAGGCGGTCACCATCGACACGTTCGGCTCCTGCCAGAACTACACCGGCAGCTCCGACATCCGGCAGCAGTGGGTCGGCAGCGGGAGCTGGGCCTTGCGGGTCCAGATCTCCGGGACCTACACCGGGGTCGGCTCCTACGACGAGACCACCGGCGTGCTCGTGACCCTGCAGCGCAACGTGGCCAACGGCGAGTTCTTCCAGGCCGGGGCCAACACCGCCCACACCGCCGCCCTGGTCATGGAGGGGGACGACGGGACCAACGCCTGGGGCTCGGTGACAGTGGACGGCATGACCGACAGCGCCGCGGCCGGAGGCACGGTGACCCTGACCCCCGCCTCCATCCCGATCTGGTGCCAGACGATCCAGCATTGATGGAGTCACGGACGATGCCCGGATGACATTCGTCCAGACCGCTCACCTGACGCCCTACACCCCGGCCCAGGCCGGGTCCCTGGTGACGCTGTGGGACGCCGGGCTCCGGGACGTCGCGGACCTGTGGGCCCAGAGCGTGAGCGCGGTGCAGCACCAGCAGCCCGCGTCCGCGTACCTGTCCCCGCGGGACTTCATCAAGGCGGCGAAGCGCCAGGGTCAGGTCGCCTCCGCCATGCGCGGCTTGCAGGGGCTGTTCCTGCGCCACCCCGTGACCTTCGAGTCCTGGGTGTGGGCGCTGATCACCGACGTGCGGCCCTCGCTGGCGTACGAGGTCCTGCTCAAGGCCCTCGGCAAGCACGGCACCGTCTACCCCCAGAGCCTCGCGGCGCTGATCCACACCGCCGTCACCGCGCCGGCCTCAGCGAAGGGCAGCCCCTTCAGGACCTGGGCCGACGCCCGGGCGAGGGCGTCGCAGGCGGCCACCCTCCCGGCCACCGGACCGACTCCGGCCGCGGTCCTGCTCGTTCCGGGCCACTCGATGCTCAACGGCGCCTGGTCCAACGCCTCGGCGAAGGGGCTGTCCGCCGCCCGCGGCAGGCTCGCGCTGCCCACCATCGACTGGCTCCTCCGGCAGCACACCCCCCGGGGCGAGGTGCTCGTCGTCTGCTCCGGCGGAAGCGTCAAGAGCCCGACCCCCGAGTCCACGTTCATCGCCGCGGAGCTGCGCAGGCAGATGGCGGGCTGGTCCGCCTCGCTGCGGCGGCGCGTCCGGCTGCACGAGGATCCCTTCGCCCGGCACTCGTGCAACAACGCCCGCGCCCTGGCCCGGGTGGCCCTCACGAGCGGCGCGGCGGTGCGCGACACCTGGGTCGTCACGAGCCCCGGACACATGGCCATGTTCCGCAGGCACAGGCTCTCCACTCAGTGGAAGCAGCACGCGATGCACGGACTCGAACAAGCGGATCAGGACGCGATTGAGCGCCACTTCCCCCTGACGTTCGACCGGGGCACGCCGCTGCTCCAGGTCCAGCGGCGACTGCTCCATCTGGCGCACCGGGCCCCCCTCGTGGCGTTGCGCAGCACCGCGCTGGTGCCCTGCCCGGGCAACGCGCTGGACCGCTGAACGAGGACTTGATCCGCCGGCGAGTGGGGCGTACCGTCGCTAGTGACTCTTGTGCGAGTCACGCTTGACGTCGGAGGCCACCGATGACCGTGCACGACCCCGCCGCCCACCCGTCGCTCCTCACGCTCCTGCCGGTGTGCCTGGGGCTTGTGCTGACGGGATGCAGCGAGAGCGCCCTGCACGGGCTGGGGGGACCGCCGGGCGCACCCGGGGCTCCCACCGAGTGCACGGACTGACCAGGAAGACGAAGAGGGACCGATGCACGAAGAGATCGTCGAGCAGCTGAGCACCGCCGGCCTCACCCGGAACGAGTCGCTCGCCTACGTCGCGCTGCTCGAGTCGGGCGAGGACCAGGGCCTGACGGGCTACGAGGTGGCGGCCCGGTCCGGGATCCCCCGCTCCGCGGTCTACAACGTCCTGCGTCGGCTCGAGGCCTCCGGTGCGGCCTTCGCGACGGGCGACAAGCCGGCGCGGTACGTGCCGTCGCCGCCTGACCGGTTCGTCACGGGCCTCCGCGCGTCCGCCCAGTCCACCTACGACAAGCTCGACACGGCGCTGGCCCGCATCCCCGTGCGCGCCCTGCCGGAGCCGGTGTGGACGCTGTCCCGCTACTCCCAGGTGATGGGGCGCCTGGACCAGATGCTCCGGTCCGCGGAGCGCTCGATCTACCTGTCGCTGTGGAGCCGCGAGCTGGAGGTGCTGCGTCCGGCCCTGGACGCGGTGGCGGGGCGGGGGCTGCACCGGGTGCTGCACAGCGTGGACAGCGTGACGAACTGTCCGGCGGGCTTCTCCTGCTGGACCGACGACGTCACCTCCGATGCAGAGAAGGCCACCTGGTCCCACAAGATCCTCGCGGTGGTGGACCGCAAGCAGGCGCTGATGGGCGGCGCGGATCCGGCCGCCGACAACCACGCCGTGGTCACCAGCAACCCGTCCCTGGTGGACGTGGCCACCAACCACATCATCCTGGACATCACGCTGCTCGCCCGGAGCACGGGCCGGGACCCGGGGGACGACGTGGCCCCGATGATGCGGCCGCACCTGCTCCCCCTCGATGGGCTCGAGGGATGAACGGCGCAGTTCGGCTCGTGGCCCTCGCCCTGGTCCTGCCTGTCGGCGGCTGCGTCTGCGCGGGGTTTCAGTGCGGCGAGCCAGACGACATCGGGCTTCCCCGGCCCGACGACGACGACACCACGGCCGCAGACGACGACGACAGCACGGATCCCCCCGTGATCATCGACGTGCGCTCCTGCGACGTGGTGGTGACCCACGCGCCCGCGGGATCTCCGGGCACCGTGGAGGTCGCCGGCGAGTTCAACGGCTGGGCGCCAACGGCCATGGACGACAACGGCGACGGCACCTGGTCGGTGAACCTGGGGGTCCTCGCCCCTGGCGCGTACGCGCACAAGTTCCTGCAGGACGGCCAGTGGGAGGACGCGCCGCCGCCCTGGGCCTACGCGAAGTGGTTGGACGGCACCGAGAACCGCGCGCTGTATGTGGGCGACTGCGCCCTGCCCCTGCTCCAGACGGTGAGCGCGACGGCGAGCGGCGACGGGCGGGTGCGCGCGACGGTGCACTTCGCGGCCGCGGCCGACGAGGTGGCCATCGACCCGGCCAGCGTGGCGGTCAGCGTGGGGCTGGACGCGACCCGGGAGAACGGCGGCGTGGACGTGCAGATCGACGCGTCCACGGGGCTGATCGAGATCGAAGCCCTGGGCCTTGCGTCGGGCAAGCACACGATCCGGGTGAGCGCCGCGGACACGAGCGGGCGCGACGCCGAGAACAGCCTGTTCGTGCCGCTGTGGGTCGAGGACGAGCCGTTCGCGTGGGAAGACGGCCTGATCTACTTCGCGTTCACCGACCGGTTCCGCAACGGGGACTACGGAGAGCCCGGGGCGGCCTCACCCGTCGACGGGGTCGAGGATCGGGCCAACTACCAGGGCGGCGACTTCCTGGGGATCCTGGACGCGATGGACGAGGGATGGTTTCAGGACCTCGGCGCCAACGTGCTGTGGCTCACCCCGGTGTACGAAAACCCAGACGGCGCCTATGCCGCCTCGGACGGCGTGCACCAGTTCAGCGGGTTTCACGGCTACTGGCCCGTCGATCCCTTCGCGGTGGAGGGCAAGCTCGGGGATGCCTGGGCGTCCAGCGAGGACCGCCTGGTGGAGCTGATCACCGAGGCCCACGCCCGGGGGATCCGGGTGCTCTTCGACCTGGTGCTCAACCACGTGCACGAAGACCACGTCTACCGCGCCGAGCACCCCGAGTGGTTCACCGACGGCTGCGTGTGCGGCACCGAGGGCTGCGGCTGGGAGGAGCGGCCCCGGGACTGCTGGTTCATGCCGTATCTGCCGGATCTGGACTATCGGAACCACTGGATCCTGGAGCGCGTGGTGGACGACACGCTGGAGCTGGTGCGTCGCTTCGACGTGGACGGCGTGCGCATGGACGCCGCGAAGCACATGGACCACGTGGTCATGCGCACCCTGAGCCGGAGGTTCCGGGAGGACTTCGAGTCCGGGGGCGGCGCCCCGATCTACTCGGTGGGCGAGACGTTCACCGGCGGCGACGGCCACGGCACCATCATGGAGTACGTCAGCCCCGACGAGCTCGACGGGCAGTTCGACTTCCCCCTGTACTGGTCGATCCGGGACGCGTTCGCCAACGACGGCAGCTTCCAGGCCCTGGAGGGCACCGTGGCGGCGGGCATCGCGGCCTACGGCGACGCCTACGGGCTGATGTCGCCCTTCCTGGGCAACCACGACATCCCGCGCTTCGCCACGGACGCAGCGAACAACGGCGACGGGGCGTGGGGCTGGAGCGAGGACTGGATGGCGGGCGGGGGCCAGGACGTGACCCAGCCGGACCTCATCGCCCGGCAGTCGATGGCGTTCGCGTTCACCATGACCCAGCCCGGGCTGCCCCTCGTCTACTACGGCGACGAGATCGGGCTGGCCGGCGACGGGGACCCGGACAACCGGCGGCTCATGACGTTCGAGCCGTACCTGTCGGCCAACCAGGCGGAGCTCCTGCGGCGCGTGCGGGCCATCGGGCAGGCGCGGGCGGGCAGCCGCGGGCTGCGGCGCGGGGAGCGGCGGCAGCTCTGGGTGGACGACAACCTGCTGGTCTACGCCCGGGACGCCGGCGGCGGCGACGTCGCGGTGGTGGCGCTCAACAGGAACTGGTCGAACCGGGTCCAGCAGGTCGATCTGTCGGGGCTCGGCGTCGATGGGGCGACCTTCGTGGACGCGGCCCACCCCGAGCGCACGGTCACGGCCCAGGGCTCCAGCCTCAACATCGAGCTCGGCTCCTGGGAGTACGCGATCCTGCTGCGCCAGTAGGCTTCAGCTCGCCCCGAGCCCGACCTTTGCGGTAGGTTCTTCATCGCCGGAGAACCTGATGAATCTCATAGTCCGCCTCGCGACAGTCAGTGTTCTTGCCCTCCTGGTTGCGTGTCCGTCCGCCACGGAGCCGCCCGAGCTGCCGCACTTCGACCCGCCCAGCGGCACCAACCTCCAGGCGCCCACCGTCAACGTCATCAACCTCGATGACGAGCCCAGCGTGTGCTTCTCGGTGGACGGCACTACCCCGGATCCGGCGGCCTGCACCAGCGCGCTCACCGACACGCGGGCGATCGCCGTGGGCTGCGGCTTCAACGTGATCACCATCGCCTGGGGCGACGGCCAGACCGAGTCGGCCAACTACCTGTTCGAGGGCGAAGGCTGCGAGACCGCGGGCCCGGTGACGCTGTGGGCCAACGACGAGCTGGTCCGGGCCTTCGCGCCGATCAAGGACGAGATCCAGTGCCGCATGAACGACTGCAACAACCCGGTCGGCACGGGCAACTGGACCGCGGACTGCGACGCGGGAACGGTGTCCTGGAACGTGACGCTGAGCGGCGTGCGGGTGGACAGCCTGTTCACCTGGACCGGCTGCCAGGCCACCACGACCATCCAGGTCCACGACTACGCCACCGATCCGTGGTTCCAGGACGAGGCGGCCATGGTCCCCATGGACATCACCCTCGTGCTGGACGGCACGATGGTTCAGGACGTCAGCTTCGGCGGCGACGGCAGCGAGAGCGGCACCATCGCCATCAGCGGGGACTTCGTGGGCACCGTGCAGTCCCAGATCATCATCGAGGACAGCGCCCGCGCCGGGGGCGGCTTCGCGGCGGCGTGCAGCGTGGATCCCCTGGCGGACGAGATCTGCGCGCCCGCCAACGCGATGGTGCTGTACGACTTCCCCGACTGGAGCTGCCACGGGAACATCTGCCCCGAGCCAGGCGACACGCCGCCGAAGGTGGACGAGGACGGCGACGGCGTCGACGACAGCGAGGACAACTGCCCCGATGTGTCCAACCCCCTGCAGGAGGACACGGACGACGACGGGGTGGGCGATGCGTGCGACGACGCGCCGGCGTTCTCGCTGATCCAGTTCAAGAGCGCGGCGCGGTGCCTGCGGGTGTCGGGCGGGCAGGTGGAGTCCACCGAAGGGTGCGACCCGGCGGACACGAGCCAGCGCTGGCTGCCCTTCGAGGGCGCCGGCGGGTGGGGCTTCCGCAGCCTCGTGGATGACAACTGCCTGAGCCAGTCGGGCGGCATCGTCGGCCCCTGGGACCTGATCACCGAGGTCTGCGACGCCGGCCGGACCGAGCAGCAGTGGGCCCTGGAGGTCTACGACCAGGGCGGCCTGGACGCGGCGTGGCCGGGGCGGCTGCACAACGTCGCCAACGACTTCTGCGCCTACACCGACTTCACCGGCAACGTGTACGGCACCTGGGGCAACTGTGGCCTCGCGGGCACCGAGGACGGACGCAAGGTGGGCGTGTACGCGGGCGGTGACTTCACGGGCACACCCCTCGCGCCGGAGTAGGTGGGGCGCGGCACTTCGCCCGGACCTGGGACCGGCGGTCCTCTAGAATCCGGGTGTGAGTGAGACAAGCGAACAACGGGCCGAGCGTCGGCGCCAGAGCTGGTCCGCCGGGGTGCATCGCCCTGGGGTTTCGGCGCTCGAGACCGACCTGACTTTCTGGAACGACGCGACCACCTCGGAGCGCTTCGACGCGATCCAGCAGATGGCCCGCGACTGGTGGAGCCTCCGTGGCGGAACCGAGCCTTTCCCCCGACTTTCGGGATCTCCTTCAGGCGTTCGCAGACGCTGAAGTCCGGTACCTCCTCGTTGGGGGCTACGCCGTCGGATTCCACGCCGTGCCCCGCTTCACGAAGGACCTCGACCTGTGGGTGGGAGCCTCCACGGAGAACCTCGCCCGGATCCGGGCGGCTCTGACCGCGTTCGGCGCACCGTCGTCGATGGCAGAGCAGCTGGTCTCGGCCGAGCCGCTCGACGTCGTGTGGATGGGTCGACCTCCGAACCGGATCGACTTGATGAAGGGCGTGCCCGGGGGCGACTTCGAGGCCGCCTGGACGAGTCGAGTCGCCTCGAGCTGGGACGGGACCCCGCTCCTGATCGTGGGAAGGGACACGCTGCGGGAGTTGAAGCGCGCATCCGGGCGACCGAAGGACCTGCTCGACGCCGAGGCCCTCGACGCCGGGCGCTGACCTCATCGCGGCCAGCAGAAGACTTGAGTGGCGTTCGAGGTCGAGGAAGCCAGGAGGAGACGAGCGAGGCGCACTTCAGTGCGTCGCAGGGAGCGACGACGCCGCTGACGAAGAGATCGGGCGTCACGCAGGTCTTCCGCGGCTCGCGATCAGGCTACGACCGCCTGCCCGTCCCTGCGCGCGTCGCTGCCCGCCACCCAGCCCCCGTCCACCTTCACGATGGCCTGCCCGCCGCCGAAGAACACGGCGCCGCGGTGTCCGACCGCCGGCTCGTGGCCCAGGTCCTTCAGGCCGTTGGAGAGCATCGACAGGCCCGGCTCCAGCCAGATCGTCCGGCCGGGTCCCAGCCGCCAGCGCGGTCGGTCCAGGGCCGCCTGGGGATCCAGCCCCGCCTCGAGGTGGGTCAGCACCTGCAGGTGCCCCTGGGGCTGCACCGGCCCACCCATCACTCCGAACGCCACCCGCACCTCACCTGCCACGCGGATCAGCGCGGGGATGATCGTGTGGAACGGCCGCTTGCCAGGGCCCACCTGGTTGGGGTGCCCCGGCTGGAGCGTGAAGCCGGCGCCGCGGTTCTGCAGGGCGATGCCCGTGCCCGGCACCACGATCCCGCTGCCGAACCCCTCGTAGTTCGACTGGATGAAGCTGACCAGTCCGCCGTCCGCGTCGCCCACGCACAGGTAGACGGTGGACGACCCGGTGGGCAGCCCCGCCGTGGGCGCTCCGGCTCCCTCGGGATCGATGGTGGCGGCGCGCTCATCCAGGTAGGACGACGTCAGCAGCGTCGCCGGATCGACATCCAGGAAGCCAGGATCCGCCACATGTCGCTCCGCGTCCGCGAAGCCGATCTTCATCGCCTCGATCTGCAGGTGCGCGGCGCGGATCGGATCGTCGGTGCGGCTGCGGACCCGGTCGAGCACCCCCGCCGCGATGAGCGCGGCGATCCCCTGCCCGTTGGGCGGCAGCTCCAACAGCTCGCAGTCCCCGAAGGACACCCCCAGCGGCGTCGCCGGATCGACTCGGTGCGCGCGCAGATCCTCGACCGTCAGCGCGCCCCCCTGGGCCGCCGCCGCATCCGCCAAGCGCTCCGCGAGGGACCCGTCGTACAGCGAGGCGCCTCCCGTGGCGGCGAGCTCTGCCAGCGTGGCGGCGTGGTCCGGGGCCCGCCACAGCGCTCCGGCCGCCGGCGGGCGCCCATCCCGCAGGAACGTCGCGGCCCAGTCGGGGTACACGCACAGGTCCCCACGTGCGCGCTCCCAGCCCACCGCCACCCCGGGGCTCACCAGAAAGCCCTCCTCCGCGATCCGGATCGCGGGGGCCAGCAGTCGCTCGAAGGACCAGGTGCCGTGGGCCTCAGCGAGGTGCGCCCAGAGCGACACCGCGCCGGGCACCGTCACGGAGTCCCACCCGCGGCGCGGCATCGCATCGAGCCCGGCGAAGCGCTCCGGGGTCCAGCCCGCCGGAGACCGACCCGACCCGTTGAACCCGTGGATCTGCGCGCCCTTCACCACCAGCGCAAAGGCGTCCGAGCCCAGCCCGTTGGCCGTGGGCTCCACCACCGTCAACACGGCCGCGGTCGCCACCGCCGCGTCCACCGCGTTGCCCCCCGCCAGCAGGACCTGCAACCCCGCCTGGGCCGCGAGGGGATGGGACGTGGCCACAGCGACCCGTCCGAGCACCGGCGCGCGGCCCTGCTGCACCCGTGAAGGCCAGGACGACAGCAGCCCCATGAAGGCCCCTACGCCTTGAGCTGATCGCCGACGGGCAGGGTGCGGATCCGCTTGCCCGTGGCGGCGAAGATCGCGTTGCACAGCGCGCCCGCCACCGGCGGCAGACCCGGCTCGCCGACTCCCCCGGGCGGCTCGGCCGACGGCACGATGTGCACGTCCACAGCGGGCGCCTGGTTCATGGCCAGCAGCTTGTACTGGTGGAAGTTCTGCTCCTTGACCGCGCCCTGATCGAACGACAGCTTGCCGAAGAGCGCTGCGGACAGGCCCATCGTGGCGGCGCCCATGACCTGGGCCCGGATCGTGTCCGGGTGGATCGCCACGCCGCAGTCGATGGCGGCGGTGATCCTCCGCACGAACACGTCCCCGTCGATGACCTCCAGGTCCACCACCTCGGCGACCCAGGAGGCGAAGCTCTCAAACACCGCGACGCCGCGGCTGAGCCCCTCGGGCACCGGGCCGGCCTTGTCCACAGCCAGCTCGAGCACGGCGAGATCCCGGGGCGAGTCCTGCAGGAGCTTGCGCCGGTACTCGATTGGGTCCTGCCCCGCGGCGTGAGCCAGCTCGTCCAGGAAGCACTCCCGGAAGAACCCGTTGGTGCTGCCCTGGACGGAGCGCCACCAGCCCACCGCGATGGGGAGCTCCACCCGCTTGTAGTCCACCTGCTGGCGCGCGATGGCGTAGGGCTGATCGTGGGTGTACCCGCCGATCGCGGTGTGCACGACGGGCGCGAGGCCCAACAGGAGCGGGGGCAGGTACTGCTCCATGATGTTCTGGGACGCGAACTGCACGTGCAGATCCGTGGGCAGCCCGTCCTCACCGAGCCTGGCGCGCTGCCGGCAGTGCACCAGGGGGCGGTAGAAGCCGTGGGCGAAGGTCTCCTCGCGGGTGTACAGCACCTTGACCGGCTTGCCGACGTGCATGCTGATCTGTACGGCGTAGTCGCAGAAGTCGTCGAAGCCGCGACGCCCGAAGCCCCCGCCGAGCAGGGTGGTGTGCACGAACACCTTCGACTTCGGCACGCCCGTCGCCTTGGCCGCCCGCATGTGGTTTCTCTTCTGGGACTGGGTCGGCGCCCAGATGTCGACACGATCCGCCTGCACCCAGGCCGTGGCGTTCATGGGCTCCAGGGGCGCGTGATCGAGGTAGGGCACCTCGTAGACCGCCTCGATGTCCATGTCCTTTGGCTTGCCGTGCCCGTGGCGGCGGGTGGCCGAGTCCAGGGCCTCGCTGAAGATGGTGTGCAGCCGTGCGTCGTCGAGCTCCGCCGCTTTGCCCGCGTCCCACTGAAAAGTCAGCAGATCCGCCGCCTTCTTGGCGTGCCAGAAGGTGTCCGCGACCACCGCCACGGCCTCGAACACGCGAAACACGTCGATGACTCCAGGAACGGCGCGGGCCTTGGTGTCGTCGAAGGAGACGAGCAGGCCGCCGTAGTGGGGACACGCCCGCACGGTGGCGTGCACCAGGCCCTCCACCTGGACATCGATGCCGAACTTCGCGGTGCCATCGACCTTCGCGGGCAGATCCAGCCGCTGCGGAGAGGTGCCGAGGAGCTTGAACTTGTCGGGGCTCTTGACCGCCACGCCCTGGGGCGCCGACAGCTTTGACGCGTCGTCCACGAGCTCGCCGTACGTCAGGGACCGGGTGCCGTGGATGACCTTGCCGTCTTCGGTCATGCAGGTCGCCGGGTGCACCCCCCAGCGGCTCGCGGCCGCGTCCACGAGCATCGAGCGCGCCGACGCGCCGGCCTCCCGAAGGATGTTCCAGTAGCCGCGGATGGACTCGCTGCCGCCGGTCTGCTGCACCTTGCCGGGGAAGCTCGGGGACTCGCGGCGGTAGACCTTGCCCACCGGCGCGCTCTCGACGTGCACGTTCTCCCAGGCGATGTCGAGTTCCTCCGCGAGGAGCATCGGCAGGGCCGTGTAGATGCCCTGCCCCATCTCGGAGCCGCCCATGCGGATGGTGGCGATGCCCTCGCGGGTGATGCGCAGCCAGGCGTTGAGGTCGACGGCCTTGGCGCCGCCGAAGCCGCCGAAGGTGATGGTGTCGTCCCAGGGCTCGACCCTGCCCATGCCGGTGATGCTGATGCCCAGGATCAGCGCGCCGCTGCCCTTGAGCACGTCGCGGCGAGAGACGTTGGTGATGGCCCTCACTGCGACACCTCGTCCGCGGCCGGCTCCGTCGGTGGCTCGGCACCCTCGGCCGGCTCCTCGACAGGCGGTGGCGGCGGCGGTGGCTCGGGCAGGGTGGCCGCGGCGGCGTGGATCCCCGCCCGGATCCGGTCGTAGGTCGCGCAGCGGCACAGGTTGGTCATGTGCTTGTCGATGTCCCCGTCGGTGGGGCGCGGGTTCTTGTCGAGGAGCGCCGCCGCCGCCATGAGCTGGCCGCTCTGGCAGTAGCCACACTGGGGGACCTGGTGGTCGATCCACGCCTGCTGGACGGCGTGATCGAGCCCCTCGATGGTGCGGATGTCCGCGCCCACGGCCCCGGCGACGGGCAGGACGCAGGACCGCATGGCCATCCCGTTGAAGTGCACGGTGCAGGCGCCGCACATGCCGATCCCGCAGCCGAACTTGGTGCCCGTCAGGCCCAGCTGCTCGCGCAGGGCCCACAGCAAGGGGGTGTCCGGCTCTGCATCGACCTGGACCGTCTCACCATTCACGCGCAGCTCGATCATCTGGACTCCTCCGCCTCACGGAGGCGCATCCTAGCGGCCTCTCATCCGGAAACCCCGGATGAGAGGTTGCGGTAGTTCCCTTTTGATTTAGCGGGCGTAGCTCGCGGCGACGTCGTCCAGAGCCGAGTCGAGCTCTGCCCGGGGGATCCAGCGCCCCCCGAGCACGACCGCGGCGGGCTCACGCGCGTTGGACACGTCATCCAGCGGGTTGTCCTGCAGCCACAGGAGATCGGCGCGCTGACCCGCCACGACCTGTCCGAAGTCGTCGGCGCGACCCGCCGCCTGAGCGGCCCCTGCGGTGCCCGCCCGGAGCGCCTCGTAGGGCGTGAGCCCGCTCTGGACCAGCAGGTTGAGCTCCTCGTGCACCGAGTAGCCCGCGATCACGAAGGCGTTGCCGCAGTCGGTGCCCAGGGCGATCCCCGCGCCGGCGTCGTGCAGCGCGCGCACCCAGCCCATCCAGCCCTCCATGAGCGCCGCCCAGGCGGCCATCTCGTCGGGCGTGGCGGCCACCGTGGCCTGCCAGGAGGCGCGGTACTGGGGATGCACGTAGGCCAGCTCCGGCGCGGCGAGGCGCGCGTCCAGATCGGCGGCGCCGATGCGGATTGACGACAGCACCACGAGCGTAGGCACGTTCCAGGTGGAGTTGGCGGTCAACACGTCCGCGAGGCCGGGCAGGGCCGTGGGCGGCACCGCGGCCAGCGCCGCCCGGACCTCCTGCTCGGACAAAGGGTCCCACCAGGCGAAGCCCGCCAGCTCTTCCAGCAGGCCGTCCAGGTGCTCGATGGTCCCCTGGGACGATGCGGCCACATCCGAATACGACACGGAGAAGGGCACGTGGCCGACGGCCGGCACCCCGCGCGCGGCGGCCTCGTCCAGCACGCCGCGCCACGCCGGCTCCCCCAGGCGGTTGTAGACCTTGACCAGGTCGTAGCCCGCGTCGATCTGCGCGTCGACGAAGGCGGCGCCCTCGGCCGCGTTGTCAGCGACGTCGCTGCCGTTCCAGATGGGTGGGGACCCGTCGATGATGGGGCCGGCCGTGATGATGGTCGGGCCGAAGCGCTCGCCGGCGGCGATCTCGTCGCGCCAGTCGCGTTGCAGCGGGTCACCGAACAGGTTGCGCACCGTGGTGACGCCGTTGGCCACGAACAGGGTCAGGTCCGACTCGAACCAGGCGTGCACGTGCAGATCGGCGAGGCCCGGCATGACGTACCCGCCGGTGGCCAGGACGGCGACATCGTCGGACAGCGCGCCGTCGTCCGGGCCCAGCACGTCCAGGATCCGCCCCGCGTGCAGGACGATCCGCCGATCCGGCAGCAGCTGGTCGTCCCCCATCCAGGCCACGTCCACACCGACCAGGGCGGTGGAGCCCTCCGGATACTCCAGCGGCGGCGCGGCGCAGCCCAGGAAGATCGCGAACGGGGCGGTCACGAGCAGCCCCCGCGGGGGCCAGGCCATCACTGGCACGCGGGGGTCCCTGACCAGGAGGCGCCGGACAGGGTGGCGTCGTTGTCCCACCCGGTCTCGTCGAACGCCGTGGCGCCGGTGCCCTCGTCGAAGTGCCACAAGCCCAGGGTGTCGGAGTCCACCGTGTGCACGAGGTCCGGCACGAAGGGCACGAGGTAACGCGCCGTGTCCGAGAAGCGGACCTCGTCGATCAAGCCGGTGAACGGGTAGCCGGCGCCTCCGGCTTCGGCGCCGATGGTGAAGGGGGACGGACTGCCGGCGTCGAGGCTGTAGATGGTGCTCGCCGAGGGAGGTGTGCCCTCTGCCCCGTCGAGCCAGACGGTGATGTCCCCGTAGTTCACGACGCAGGCGAGGTGGTGCCAGAGCGCGTCGTTGGGGTAGGCGATCTCGGAGTAGACGGCAAACCCGCCGAGGTCTCCCCAGCAGCGCGCGGTGGTGCCCGGCGTCGCGGTGAGCCACCAGGACCGAGTCGAGCTGTTCATGGAGCGGGACAGGATGTTGGCGCTGCCGCCGCTGCCGAGGACCCAGGCCTCGGCGGTGAGTTGGGCGCTCGGCCCACCGATGTCGAAGGCGGCGATCCACGGCGCCTCCGCGTAGTCATTGAGGCCGTCGAAGGACAGCGAGTCGCCCACACAGATCGTGTCGTCATCGTCGTCGTCGTCATCGTCATCGTCGTCGTCGTCGTCGTCCGCGACATCGTCGTCGTCCGCGACATCGTCGTCGTCCGCGACAT
>CALAGR010000400.1 GCA_937891735.1 uncultured Pseudomonadota bacterium
CGAGCGCACGCGCATCGCCCTGTCCGGCACGCGCCTGGCGGGACCATCGCGGCTGCGCACCCGGCTGCTGGTTCTGCTCGACACGCCGGCCGCGGCGCGCCCTGCACGCCCTGCGCTCCACGCCACGTCCGACGGCCGCTGGTTTCAGGTGGGATCAGCGCCAGGGGTGGACATCGCCACCCGGGCCGGGCCCCGCCGGATCCTGCGCGCCCTGCTCGCGGCCCGGCTCGCCGATCCCCCCACGGCGCTGCGCGTCCTGGACATCGCGGACGCCGGGTGGCCCGAGGAGCGCCTGCCCCCCGAGGGGGGCCGGGCCAGGGCCCACACCGCGATCCGCAGCCTGCGGCGGTTCGGTCTGCAGGACGTGCTGGTGCGGCGGGACGACGGCTACGTCCTGGACCCGTCGGTCGATGTGGCGGTGGTGGACCAGCCCGCCTGGTGACCCTGACCCGTCAGGCCGGGGGCAGCTCGGCGTACATGGCCTGGATCAACGGGTCGTAGCGGTCGGACACGGCACGCCGGCGCACCTTGAGGGTGGGCGTGAGCTCACCTCCCTCGATGCTCAGGGCCCGGGGCAGGACCCGGAACCGCCGCACCTGCTCGAAGCGGGCGAGGCGCGCGTTGCTGCGGTCGACCTCCTCCTGGATCAGGCGAACGATGCGCGGCTCGCGGATCAGCGCCGTCCACTCCCTGCCCACGAGACCGATCCTGGCTGCGAAGGCCTGGACCTCATGCTCATCGAGCGCGAGCAGGGCGACCAGATAGGGGCGGCGATCCCCGAAGACCATCGCCTCGGAGATGTAGGCGCTCAACCGCAGGGCGCCCTCCACCAGCTGCGGCGCCACGTTCTTCGCCCCCGAGGTGATGAGGATGTCCTTCTTGCGGTCGGTGATGAGCAGGTATCCGGCTTCGTCGAAGTGGCCCACGTCGCCGGTGTGCAGCCAGCCGCCCTCCAGCGCCAGGGCGGTCTCGTCCGGCAGGCCGTGGTACCCGTCGAAGACCGCGTCGCCAGAGATGAGGATCTCGCCATCGGCGGCGATGCGCAGCCTCATGCCCGGCAGGGGGCGACCCACCGTGCCGATCCGGTTCTCCCCGGGCGGGTTGATCGTGCCGGCCCCCACCGTCTCGGTCAGCCCGTACCCCTCCAGGACCGGGACCCCCGCCAGCTCGAAGAAGCGCAGCACCTCCAGGTTCATCGGGGCGCCGCCGCTCACGCAGAACCGCACCCGTCCCCCCAGGGCCGCACGCACCGGCTCGAAGATCGCCTTGTCGGCGAGCTGCTCCTGCATCCGCGCGGCCAGCTTGAAGCGGCCGAGCAGGGGCCGCTCGGTGGCCGCTTCGCCGGCATCGGGCCGGGGCAGCCCGCGCACGTCGCGCGCGGCAGCGACCCCCTTGCGGAACGCCGTGCGCATCAGCGGAGGCAGGTCCCGGTAGCGCGCCAGGGTCTGCTGGTACATCTGCTCGTAGATCCGCGGCACCGCGAAGAAGAACGTCGGACGGACCTCGATGAGGACGTCCTCGAGCCGGTCCACCCGCTGCGCGTACGCGATGCAGAAGCCTGTCTCGAGCGCCACGAACTGCGCGAGCCGGGGGTAGATGTGGGACAGGGGCAGGCACAACACCGTTGTGTCCTCCACCCCCACCTTGAGCACCTGCGGCAGCGCGCTCACCGCGGCAAGCAGGTTGCCGTGGGTCAGTCGCACGCCCTTGGGCTCGCCGGTCGTGCCCGAGGTGTACACGATGGTCGCCAGGGAGTAGCGGTCCACCCGATCCAGCCGCTCTTCGAGCAGACCCGGCCGCTCCCGGAGCATGCGCCGCCCCTCCCGCTCGAGCTCGTCGAGGAGCTGGGCGCTCTGGATCTCCCGCAGGTCCGCGACCTCGATCAGCACCACGTGCCGGACGTCGGGCAGCTCGTCCAGGAAGGGCAGCAGGCCCTCCATCTGCACCCGGTCCTCCACCACCACGATGGACGTGCCCGAGTCGGCGATGACGTAGGCCCACTGCTGCGGCGTGTTCGAGTGATACAGCGGGACCACCACGCCGCCCACGCTGAGCACGCCGTAGTCCACCAGCGTCCACTCGATGCGCGTCCGGGCGAGGAGCGCGACCCGGTCTCCGGGCTCGAGCCCCAGTGTCATGAGGCCCGCGCCGACCGTCCGCACCCGCTCGCCGAGCTCGGCCCACGACATGACGGACCACTTCAAGGGCTCACGGCGCCGGCGCAGGGAGATCCGCGGACCCCAACGGTCCACGGCCTGACGCAGGAGCGCCCCGATCGAGCGCGGCATGTTGCCTCCTGTGCAAGACGTTGCAGGTCAACGTCTCCGGGCTGGGGGTCTGCGGGCGATGGGGACCATACCGCAGACGTCCGCTACCATCGGCACTTCGACAGATCCCTGGAGCGACATGACCGAAACGATCACCAAACCCGAGCTGCCGCAGCCGATCTACGTGGTCTCGGACAGCAGCGGACACATGGCCGAGCAGGCCGTGCGGGCCACCCTTGCCCAGTTCGAGAACTTCCTCGTCAACATCAAGACATACCCCCACCTGACCGAGGCGCGGCGGGCCGAGGCCGTGGCGCGCCTGGCGGCCCGGGACGACGCGCTGATCGTGTTCACCCTGGTCAAGCCGGAGGTGCACGCCGCGATGCTGAAGGCGGCGGCCGCCAACAACGTGCGCGCCGTGGATCTGATGGGCCCCCTGCTGTCCGGCGTCGCCAGCCACCTCGGCGGCCTGAACGCCCGCGGGATCCCCGGCGCCCGCACGTCCATGTCGGCCGAGTACTTCCGCCGGATCGACGCCGTCGAGTTCACGGTCAAGCACGACGACGGCGCCGAGCCCCGCCACCTGCGCAAGTCCGACATCGTGCTCGCGGGGGTGTCGCGCACGAGCAAGACGCCGGTCAGCACCTACCTCGCCCAGAAGGGCTGGAAGGTCGCCAACGTGCCGCTGGTCCTCGGCATCGACCCGCCCCGGGAGCTGTACGAGATCTCCCAGACCAAGATCTACGGCCTGACCATCGACCCCGCCGCCCTGCACGCGATCCGCCACCAGCGGATCCGGCACCTGGGGCTCGACCACAACACGAACTACGGCCACCTCGAGCACATCTACATGGAGCTCGAGTACGCCCACGAGATCTTCCGGCGCAACCCCACGTGGCCCGTGATCGACGTCACCTCCCGCGCCGTGGAGGAGACGGCCACGGTGATCCTGCGGATCCACGACGAGCGGCAGAAGACCCGCACGCGTGAGACGACGATCCGGGGCTGAGGTGGCCGACGACCGACCGATCCTGCGGGTGGTCGGGGGCGCGATCCGCCGCGGGCCGGAGCTCTTGATCACCCAGCGCCGTCCGGGGGACTCCTATGCGCTGCACTGGGAGTTTCCCGGGGGCAAGGTGGAGGCCGGCGAGGACGACCCCACCGCCCTGGCCCGGGAGCTGCTGGAGGAACTCGGCGTGCAGGTCGCGGTCGGAGATCTGGTGAAGCGGGTCCTTCATCCCCTGCCCTCGGTCGTGCTCGATCTGCGGGTGTACAGCTGCACCATCACGTCGGGCACGCCGCGCACGCTGGGGGTGCACGCCCTGGCGTGGGTGCGCCTCGAGCCGGGGCATGACGGCACCCTCGGGCGGGCCTTCCCTCCGGCCGACGAGCCCATCCTCGCCGCCCTCCGGGTCCAGGCGCGACAGGATGGACCCTCGCCCGCGGAGGCGCAGGGATAGGATGCGGCCGTGATCACCACCGGGGCGACCCTCGACAAGATCGAGGTGCTGGAGAAGGTCGGCGAGGGCGGGATGGCCACGGTCTTCCGCGGGCGCCACACCACGCTCGGGCGCGAGGTCGCGGTCAAGGTGATGCACCCCCACCTGGCCAGCAGCGAGCGCAACCGCGTGCGCTTCGAGCGGGAGGCGAAGGCCATCGAGGCCGTCGTGCACCCCAACATCCTCAAGATCTACGACTACTCCGGCCGGGACGCCGAGAGCGCGTGGATCGTCACCGAGTTCATCTCCGGGCCCACGCTGCGCGAGCTGCTGGACGATGTGGGCGCGATGATGCCGGAGCCCGCCGCCATCGTGGGCTGGCACCTGTGCCAGGCGCTCGACGCGGCGCATGGGCACGGGATCGTGCACCGCGACCTGAAGCCCGAGAACGTGATGTTCGACGACGGCGGGCTGGTCAAGCTCATGGACTTCGGCATCGCCCGGGTGCTCGCGGACATCCAGGTCACGATGACCGGCGCGCTGGTCGGCAGCCCGGCCTACATGTCGCCGGAGCAGGCCACCGACGGCGAGCTGGACGCCCGCTCCGACCTGTTCTCGCTGGGCACGGTCCTGTACCGGATGGTGACCGGGACGCTCCCCTTCCGGGGCAACAACCCGTCCGTGGTGCTCAAGGCGATCATCGACTGCACCTACGAGGACCCCTCGTCCCGGGTCCCGTCGCTGGACCATGCCCTCGGCGCGATCATCTGCAAGTGCCTGAGCCGCGAGCGCGACGACCGGTTCCCCTCGGCGGAGGCGGTGGGCGAGGCCCTGAGCAGCTACCTGCACAGCGTCGGCATCGATCCGGCCAGCCCCGGTCCCTGGTCGGTGGGCGACTACCTCGCCGACGCCGATGCCTACGAGGCGCGGCTCTCCGAGGCCCTGATCGCGATCCTGACGACCCGGGGCCGCGCGGAGGCCGAGTCCGGCGACACGGCGGCCGCGCTGCGCACCTTCAACCGCGTGCTCGCGCTGGACGAGGACAACACCGAGGTCGTCGGCATCATCGAGGGCATGCGCCGCCCCCTGGCGAAGGACCCCCGGGGCGGCACCCCGCTGGTGCTGTGGCTGGCCCCGCTGCTGATCGGGCTGGTGGCGGTGGGCGCGCTGGCCTGGAACACCGACGGCTTCACGCACTTCGGCGGTGGCAGCCACGTCGATCCGTCGCTGCCGGCCCTGCCCACGGCGCCCCGCCTCAGCGTCTACCGCCTGCCCGACGAGCAGCCGCGAGCCGCGATCCCCGAGGCCGCCACGCCCCAGCTGGTGGTGGCGGATCCGGTCACCATCGGGCGCGTCCTGGGGGAGCCCCCGACGCGCGCGCCGGCCCCCGCGGTGGTCCGCAAGCCGGCCCCCGGCACTCCTCCCGAGCCCGACGGGGTGACGGACGCCCAGGGCGATCCAGCGCCGGGGACGGACGGTGGATCCGAGCCCCTGGCCGCCGTGCAGGCGCCGCCCTGCGAAGGCAGCAACACGCTGATCATCCCGGCCCTGGGACCGCAGCAGGTGGTGATCGACGGGGGCGCGCCGGAGTGGACCCCCGTGCGCCGGGACCTGTCCGCCGGACTGCACCTCGTCACGCTGGTCGAGACGAAGTACCACCTGGGCCAGGAGTTCCCGGTCCGGGTCTGCGGGAACGAGCCCGCGGCCGAGCCGGACATCGTCAACAGGTACAAGGCATCCCGGGTGGCCCTCAAGGGCTTCCCGCCCCAGGCCTCGGTCCTCGTCAACGGCGAGACCATCGGCACCGTCGCGGACCACCGCACCATCGAGTTGACCGACTTCCGCACCTACTCGATCAGCGTGTGGCTCGATGGAAAGACCCTGAAGGAGGCCAGCCTGACCCGCTCGGAAGACAACGGGGACCTGCTGCCGGGAGAAGGCACCGTCCTCGCGAACACTCCCTGACCCTGCTCGCCTTGATCGAACGGGCACCCCGAACGCACTGTTGTGGGTGCGGGCGCGCCGGGACCGGCCCGCGCGGCCCGAAGATTGCTAGCCTTCGCAGGACCCAGGGAGGGGCCTCATTTCGACTCCGCGCCACCTTGCAGCCGTCCTCGCCGTCGTTCTGGCGGCGCCGGTGTCTGGCTGCCTGTGGATCCCCGGCTTGTTCCCCGAGAAGGCCGACCCGCCGCCGCCCACTCCCGACAACCGCCCGCTGTCCCACTGCCGCCCCCACACCGGGTCGCCGCGGCCGGTGCTCCTGGGCGAGCAGACCGGCGAGCGGGTCTTTCAGTGCCGGATCAAGGACGTAGGCCAGGCCGAGTGGACGGTGTCGTTCTCCGAGCCCCTCCTGAACCAGCTGCCCCCGCTGGCCGTGACGCCCTACATCCTCGGGCAGGGCGTGGACGAGGTGCGGCTCCGCGCGGCGGACCTCCCCTTCTCACCGGCGCCCTACGAGGCCTTCGTCACCCTGCGGCTGCGTGAGGACGGGAGCAGCCAGATCTGGCGGGTGATCGTCATTCCGCACCCCGACGATGCGTTCCCGGTCATCGATCCGGTCGTCCCGGAAGAGACATGAGGGCTCTGATCGCGCTGACCGCCTGCCTGGCCGCGGCGACCGGGTGCGACGTGGACACGCTCAACGCGCCGGCCCCGCCCCGCGGGGTGCAGGTCTCGCTGCACGACCCCGGCGCAAACCAGACCCAGACCCGCTCGCAGCCCGCGGGCACCCACACCTGGTCCGGCATCGCGGACGACATCGTCTACGTGCAGATGACCGCGCCGGTCATCGCCAACGCGCAGGTCACCCCGGCCAGCGACCTCGGCGGCGACCTGCCGGACGAGGTGGTGGTGTTCCTGGATGGCGCGGGCCAGCTCGGTGACCTCGGGCGCCGGGTGGACAGCTCGGGGGAGTTCGAGGAGGCCGTGCTGCCCTCGACCTTCGACGTGATCATCGCCCCCGACGCGCTGCTCGGCCGCTTTCCCATGCGCCTGGTCACCCCGGTGACGTTCAGCGCGGGGGACTCGGGGGATCCCCTGAACTGGACGCTGCCATCGATCGAGCTGGTGGAGGGCAGGGTCAAGCGCCGCGGCGGCCCTACGATCCCCGGCGCGATCATCACGGTCTTCCGCGCCGAGGAGCCCCGCCTGCCCCTCGGCGTCACGGCGGTCAGCGACAGCCAGGGCTTCTTCGGCTTCGAGGTCCCGCCGGGCCAGTACGACCTGGTGATCGCGGGGCCCTCTGACGGCAGCGTGCCCATCCCCACGATCCGGATGCGCAACCAGAGCCTGCCCCTCTTCGCCGGCGTCGAGCTGCTCGCCATCGTGCCGAACGTGGCGGTGCGCACCACGCGCGGCCAGCTCACCCGCGGCTCCGGGGATCCGGTGGCGGGGCGGATCCGCATCGAAGGCATCCCCGTGGACATCGCCGCCGGCGGCGACCCCATCCCCATGGGCCGCTACCGGATCGAGTTCGAGTCGGAGTCCGACGGCAGCTGGGAGGCCGAGCTGCCCGTGGGCCGATACACGGCGACGGCGTTCCCGCGGTACTCCGCGCAGCCCATCGGCCAGACCCTGAGCACGGGGATCAAGGCGTTCGAGGTGCCCTTCGGGGCGGGGTCGGTCGAGGACATCAAGGTGGTGCTGCCCGACGCCACCACGGTGCGCATCGAGGCCTTCAACCCCGGCGGATCACCCATGGTCGGCGCGCGCGTGGTCCTGCGCATGAGCTCTGCGCCGCGCTATGTGTGGAGCCAGATCACCGGGGCCGAGGGGGCGTTGCGCGGGGCCTGGATCGGGGGCCTGATCCCCGACACCTACGACATCGAGCTCATCCCGCCGCCGGACGAGGATGGGATCCCGAAGCTGGCCCGGGTGCAGTCCCGGGTCGAGATCCTCGAAGGCCAGGTGGTGACCCTGCAGGCGGAGCGCAGCGACACGTTCCAGGGGTTGGTCTTCTCCGCGGGTGAGGAGCCCGTGGGCGACGTGCGCGTGGAGCTCCGGGACCCGCAGACAGGCGCCCTGTACGACGTCGCCACGACGCGCTTCGCGGGGGACTTCCGGGGCCTGTTCGAAGGCGTCCTGCCCAGGTAGGCGCCCGCCTGCGGCCCGGAACCGGATCCGACGTGGCACTCTGCCGGTCGCGATCCGGAGGGCTTCATGAGCATCGACAACCTGTTCACGCTGGGCATGCTGATCTTCCTGCAGGCCGTGCTCGGCTTCGACAACCTGCTCTACATCTCGCTCGAGTCGAAGCGGGTGGCGCTGGACCAGCAGCAGCGCGTGCGGCGCTGGGGCATCGGCCTCGCGATCGGTCTGCGCATCGTCCTGCTGTTCGTCGTGATCAAGGCGATCGACTCGTTCCAGGAGGCCTTCTACAGCCCCCATTGGGGCAAGTTCATGCACGCCGAGTTCAACGTGCACTCGCTCATCGTGCTCGCCGGCGGGGTGTTCATCATCTACACGGCCTTCAAGGAGATCCTGCACATGCTGTCCATCCAGCACGTGGAGAACGTCGACGAGGGGCCCATGCGCTCCGTGGGCTCGGCCATCGGATGGATCGTCGCCATGAACATCGTGTTCTCGTTCGACTCGATCCTGTCCGCGGTGGCCCTGACCGACGTGTTCTGGGTCATGGCCACGGCGATCGTGATCAGCGGCGTGATGATGATGGTGCTCGCGGACCACGTGGCCGAGTTCCTCAAGCGGAACCGCATGTACGAGGTGCTCGGCCTCTTCATCCTGCTGATCGTCGGCGTGATGCTCGTCAGCGAGGGCGGCCACATCGCCCACCTGCACTTCTTCGACAAGCCCATCGAGGCGATGTCGAAGACCACGTTCTACTTCTCCATCGCCATCCTGGTGGTCGTGGACATCGCCCAGGGCAAGTACCAGAAGAAGCTCGACAGCGCGCGCGGACACGAGCACACCGCCTGATCGTCAGGGCGTTCAGAGCACCCGCACCACCTCGACCTCGACGTGCCCCCCGGCGCGGCCCAGCTCCGCCGCGTCGCCCTCCTGCAGGCCCCACACGGCACACACCAGCGGTGCGCTGACGGACACCACGGTCACCACCGCGCCCCCCACGGTCACCCTGCGACCGTCCCCGCCGGGCAACACCGCGAGCCACCGCTCGCGCTGCCCGTCGTCGATCTGGACCAGCGCTCCGGGTCCGACCCGCGCCCGACCGCCGACCCCCATGCGGGCCAGATCCGCCAGGGCGGACTCCATCGCCGCCGCGCGCTCCAGCAGACCGGCCCGCAGCGCCCCCGCCGTGCTGACCGCCCCGCGCTCCCCACGGGAGCTCGGTCGGTGGTCGCCGTCCACACGCATGGCCTCCTGCGCCGCATCCACCGCGACCTTCAGGGACGTCAGCTGCGCCTCCAGGTACTCCCGATGTGCCGTCCACACGGCGGCTCGGTCCGGGGCCGTCACGGCGTGGGGTCGGCCGCCTCGTCGGCGTCGTGGGTGGTGCTGAGCCGGTCGCGCAGGGCCCGCAGCACCTCGGCCGGATCTTCGCTGCCCGACCGCCCCGCGCGGTGCACCTGGGCAGAGTCGTCGTCGTCGCCCACCGGCTCCGGGGGCGCGCTGCCCGGAGGCCACGGCGGGCTCCAGGGGGGCGGCCGCTGGGCGCCCGTCTCCAGGGGGAGCTTCCGGTCCAGGCTCCACTCCCACCAGGATCCCGCGTAGTTGCGCACGTCGGGGTACCCGAGCATGTTCAGCACGAACCACGTGTGGGCCGAGCGCACCCCGCCGGTGCAGTAGGTGATGATGTGCGCGTCGGGTCGGACGCCCTTGCTGATCAGCAGCTCGCCGAGCTCCGCCCGAGGCTTGATCCGGCCCGCCTCATCGAGGAGCGTGCGCCAGGGGATGTTCACCGCCGTGGGCACGTGCCCCATGCGCAGGGCGCCGTAGGTGGGGGCGTCCTCGGCGGCGCTGAACTCGCCCGGCTCCCGTACGTCCAGGAGCACCGTGCGCCAGGAGTCCTCGTGGCGTTCGGCCGCGAACTGCTCCACGTCCTGCTTGCGAGCGAGGATCGTGTCGTTGATCTGCGGCACGAACTCCCGCCGGGGCCGCTCCAGCGTCCCCTCCTGGATCGGCAGGCCGGCCTGCACCCACGCCGCATAGCCCCCATCGATGATCGACAGGCGCGTCGCCCCGAGGTACGCCAGCGTCCACACGATCCGGCCCTCTTCGCCCCACAGGGTCAGGGGATCGCCGAACACGATGGTCCAGGTCTCGCGCCCCACCCCGTTGCGCGCGAACACCTCCGCGAGGCGCCTGTCGTCCGCGTCCAGCCGCCCGCTCACGAGGGCGGCGGGATCCACGAACTCGGTCCACTCGATGTGCATCGCGCCGGGCGCGTGCCCCCGCTTGTACAGCTTGCCCGGCCGCGCATCGATGAAGCTGACCTCGGGATGGCCGATGTACAGGGCCGCCTCCTGGGGGTCGATCACCCGCGGCGGCTCGGGCGGCACGGGCTGCTCGGGGTTGGCCGCCGGCGGGTACTCGGCCTTGCTCGCGCAGCTCGCGGCGAGCAGGAACGACAGCAGCGCCGCCAGTCGCCCCCGACGCAGCACAGAAGGGGGCCAGCCGACGCCCTGGGGCGCGGTGCCTCCGCTCTGGTAGCCTGATCGGCGACACGATCGAGTCACGTCGAGCCTCCCCTGGCCGGCGCGAGCCAACCAGCCGACATAGTAACGGCCCCCCCAGGGACTGCCCGAGTCTTGCGCGTCCTCCTCCTCGTCTTCGCCCTCTGCACGCTCCCCGCGATGGCCTGGTGCGCCGATCTCGAAGAGGGCGCACCGATGACCGCCGAAGAGGCGGCAGAGGCCCGACAGGCCGCCCGGGAGCGCGACGCCCGGGACCAGCTGCAGAACGCGCGACTCTCCTTCCAGCGCGGCAACTTCGAGCGGGCCGTGCAGCTCTTCGAGGGGATCCTGGGCCGCCCCGTCGCGCTGCGTACCGCCGACGACCTGCACGACGCCTTCCTGCACTACGCCTTCACCCTGTTCCTGATGGGGGACAAGGTCACGGCGGGCGAGGTCCTGGGCACGGCGCTCAAGCTCAAGCCCGAGTACGTGCCCTCCCCCGTGACCACGCGGCCGGATCTGAAGAGCTTCTACGACGAGCAGCGCCTGATCTTCCTCGCCGAAGGGGGGCGCGCGGTCCTGCCCGGGGAGCTGTTCCCGGAGCTCGCGGGGCGCCGCTTCATCAAGACCCGCCGGGAGCTCCCCGTGCCGCTGTTCGGGATCCGGCTGCGCCAGCTGGGCCGGCCCGAGCTGGGCGACGCGCTGCTGAGCCTGGAGATGACGGGGCTCGGCCTGAACGCCGCGGGGTGGATCCTGTTCGGCGCGATGTGGACGAACTACCGCCCCAGCGCGGACAAGTGGCGGACCGTGTTCTTCGTGAGCAACCCCATCACCTTCGGGATGCTGTGGGGCACCGTGGCGGTCGAGCTCATCGTCACCGCGGTCCTGAACCGGCGCGCCACCTTCGGCGAGGAGGCCGCTTTTCGCGGGCAGCCCGACGCCCCGGCGCTGCGGAGACAGGCGGCTTCGCTGGATGCGCGACGGCGCGCGGGCCTGCGGGTGCGAAGCGGACCGGGTGGGCTGGTCCTCGAGATCTGGTGAGCAGACCGGGCCCCAGCCGGTGCGGTACGCTCCGCCCGTGCCCTACCTGACCTATCACGACGGCGGCGGTGTGCAGCGGGTGGAGGTCACGCGCAAGCTGACCGGCATCGGCTCCGCCCCCGACAACCTCGTCGCCCTCGCGGATCCCGCGGTCCTCGCATACCACTGCCAGGTGCTGCGGGACGGCAAGAACTGGGTCCTCAGCTCCCTTGACCGCGACGCCCTGATCATGGTGAACGGCAAGGAGCGCCGGCACTACAAACTCCAGGACGGCGACCTGCTGATGCTCGGCGGCACCGAGATCGCCTGGTCCACCGACGAGCCGACCCGCCAGATCGAGACCACGCTGTCCCGCCAGCGCGTCGCCCGCCCGCTCATCGAGGGCAAGGACCCGCGCTTCGACAAGCTCGCCCGCTTCAGCGAGAAGCTGCTCCTGGGCATGGTCGTGCCCGACGTCTTCAAGACGCTGCTGGACGCGGTCATCTCCCTGACCGGCGCCAGCAAGGGCTTCCTCATCCACATCAACGGCGACCGGATGGTGATCCCGGCCGCGCGGAACGTGGATCGGGTGGACATCGGCAGCGATCCGGCCCAGGTCAGCGACTCCGTCGTGGCCCGGGTGATCAAGGAGCGCAAGCCGATCATCATCAGCGACGCGATGAACGACACGATCCTGGGCCAGTCCCGGTCGGTCGTGGATCTGCAGCTCAAGTCGGTGATGTGCGTGCCCCTGCTCGCCAAGGAGACCCTCATCGGCGTGCTGTACGTCGGCAACGAGGGGCTGGGCACGCTGTTCACGACGGACGACCTGGAGCTGCTCAAGATCTTCGCGGCCCAGGCGGGCCTGATCCTGCACAACGCCCTGCTGCTGGATGAGCTGCGGCTTGAGAACGAAGACCTCGCGCGGGACCTGCAGGCCGGTCGCGGCCTCGGCGGCGCGATGATCGGCAACCACATGCGGATGGTCGAGATCTTCCGCACGCTGGACAAGATCGCCCCCACCGACATCTCCCTGCTCGTGACCGGCGAGACGGGCACCGGCAAGGAGCTGGTGGCCCGGGAGCTGCACCTGCGCAGCAACCGTCGCGACAAGCCGTTCGTGTCCATCAACTGCGGCGCCATC
>CALAGR010000401.1 GCA_937891735.1 uncultured Pseudomonadota bacterium
CCGGCTGCCGGCGGCGCTGGCGTCCCGCCTGGATCGGGCGGCAGGACGAGGGCTGACGCGGCGTCGGGTGCTGCTCGGGGGCGCCGGGGCGGCGCTGCTGGTGGCGGGGGGGCGGCACGTCTTCGGGTACAGCGACTTCGCCGAGTGGCAGGGGCTGGTGCTGAACCGGCGGGAGGCCCTGGTGGTCGCCGCCGCCGCGGAGGCCGTGATCCCGGACGTGCCCGGCCCCTTGCCGGTCCCGGGTCCTTCGCCTCGGCAGGTCGCGCAGGCCGTGGATCACTACCTCGCCGGCATGCCCGCGATGATGCTGCTGGAGGTGCACGGCATGTTCGAGCTGCTGGAGCAGGGCACCGCCCTGGATGCCCACCTGGGGCGGCTCAGCAAGCTCGATCCGGCGGCCCGGCTCCGCTTCCTGCGGCGGCTGGAGTCCTTCGGGAGCCTGCTCGCCCAGAGCGCGCGGGGGATCCGGGACCTGTGTCTGCTGGGCTGGTACCAGGATCCGCGAACCTGGGGCCCGCTGGGCTTTCATGGACCCCTCGTGCCTCCCGGGGGACGGGGAGGACCCGGCCGCTACGACTCCCTGGTCGCGCCCCGGGGCCGCGATCCCGAAGGCGCCGTCCGATGATCTACGACGCCTCCACCCTGGAGCTTCCGCTCACCATCGACGCGGACCTGTGCGTCGTGGGCAGCGGCGCGGGGGGCAGCGCAGCGGCCACCATGGCGGCCGAGGCGGGGCTGCGGGTGGTGGTGCTGGAGGCCGGCGCGTTCGTGCCGCCCGAGTCCATGACCCAGCGGGAAGAGGAGATGCTGCCCCAGCTGCTCAAGGCGAACGGGGGGCAGACCTCTGGGGACCGGGCGATCAAGATCCATCAGGGGCGGGCCGTGGGCGGCTCCACCGTGCACAACATCAACCTGTGCGCGCGGATCCCCGAGCCCATCCGCCGGGAGTGGACCCGGGACCACGGCCTGTCCCACCTGCCCGCGGAGCGCTGGGAGGCGCTGTACGCGCGGGTGGAGGCGATGCTGGCCGTCTCGGGGGTCCCCGAGGGGCTGTGGAACCGCCACAACCGTCTCCTGGGGGAGGGCGCCGCGGCCCTGGGCTGGCGGCACGGCGGGCTCAAGCACAACAGGACGGGGTGCGTGGGCAGCGGCTTCTGCCTGCTCGGGTGCGCCTATGACGCGAAGAACAACGCGGTCAAGGTGCTGCTTCCCCGCCTCGTGGCGGCGGGTGGTCAGGTGCTGAGCCGGTGCCAGGCGGTGAGCATCGAGCACCGCAAGGGCCACGTGTCCGGGGTGTCGGCGGTGGCGCTGGACCCGGTGCATCGCCGGCCCGTGGGACGCGTCACGATCCGCGCGCCGCGGGTCTGCGTGTCGGCCTCGGCCACGGGCACGGCGGCGCTGTTGATCCGCTCGAAGGTGCCGGATCCGAGCGGCAGGACCGGGCGCACGCTGCGGATCCACCCGGCGCCGGTGGCGGCGGGGGTGTTCGCGGATCCGGTGCGGGCGTGGGAGGGGATCCCCCAGACGGTGGAGTGCACCGAGCACCTCAACTTCGAGCGGGCCCACCCGGACACGGGGCCTGCGCCGACGGAGCCCGGCAACCGCACCTGGATCGTGCCGGCGTTCGCGCACCCGGTGGGCACCGCGACGATGGTCCCGGGGCTGGGAGCCGCGCACCGTGAGCTGATGCAGAGCTACGAGCGGCTCGCCGTGTTCACGCCGATGATCCACGACCAGACGGCGGGGCGGGTGCGTCCGCTGGGGGACCTGGGTCTGCGCATCGACTACGTGCCCAACGAAGCGGACCGGAACGAGATCGCCTTCGGCCTGGTGGCGTCAGCGAAGCTGCTCTTCGCGGCGGGCGCGCAGCAGGTCCTGGTCCCGGCGGGGGGCCTGAGGAAGCTGGGCCCCGATGACGATCTGCAGGCGCTCCAGGCGGAGATCGCGGCGGATCCACCGGAGCTGACGGCCGTGCACCCCATGGGATCGGTGCCGATGGGCGACGATCCCCAGCACGCGCCGGTGGGCAGCGACGGTGAGCACCACCACCTGGGCGGGCTCTGGATCGCCGACGGCTCGCTGTTCCCCACCTCGATCGGGGTGCCGCCCCAGGTGTCGATCTACGCGATGGGCCTGCACGTAGGCGACGCCATCGGGCGCGGGTGAGCCCGCAGACTCAGTCGCGCGTCCACTCCGCCGAGCAGTTCGGCGTCTCCCACAGGCGGATCGCCACCACCTCCACCCCGCGGGGCTCCAGCAGCTCGCGGGCGACGCGGCCCAGCTCCGCGACGAGGTTTTCGGCCGTGGGCGGCGCGTCCAGCCAGTACACCGGGCGTCCGCTGGCGGCGTTGGATTCGGCGATGACCGCCGCGGCCGGATCCGGGTCGCCGGTCATGATCACCGCGGTGTGGTCCCAGCGCGTGTCGATCCAGCCCCCCACCAGCTGCTTGATCACGCCGAAGTCGATGACCCGCCCCCGGTCGTCCAGCGACTCGGCGGCGCAGGTGATCTCCGCGACGTAGCGGTGGCCGTGCCACGCGGCGCAGCGGCCCTCGTGGCGGGGCACGCGGTGGGCGGCGTCCCACTCCAGGCGGCGGGTGCAGGTCAACCGGGCTTGTCTTGAACTCATCTGCGAACGCTATCGGAGTAGTAGGCTGCGCGCCGTGACCACCCGCCGATCCGTCCTGATCTCCCTCGCCGCCCTCCCTCTGGCTCCGGCCTGCGGCGGCACCCTTCCACCCGAAGCGCTCGTGCCCGGCGTCCCCGACGACGACGACGACAGCGGCGTCGCGGACGACGATGACAGCGGCGTCGCGGACGACGACGACTCCTCCGAACCCACGCCGGCGCCGCCCCCGCTCTTCGAGCTGCAGGGCAACGTCGACTACGACTCGTTCCCGGCCGGCATCCAGACCGCCGACGCCCTGCCCGACGCGATCCTCGTCGCGCTGCGCAGCCCCGAGCCGGACATCGTGCTCCGCCTGGGCCGCGTCGAACCGACCGGCGAGGTCCTGCTGGCGTTCGAGTCCGACGTGCTGCTCGTGCCCAACGGGCTCCTCAGCCTGGAGCTGACCGCCCTGGAGCCCGACACCCGCTACCAGCTGTACGTCATGGATCCCACCGGCGCGCGCCGCTCGGAGCTGGGTCGCTTCCGCACCGCCCTGGCCCCCGGGGATCGAAGGACCATGCGCATCGCGGTGACGTCGTGCCTCGGTCGGGTCGGCGCGCCCTGGCAGTCCATGCGCCTGGTGGGGGAGCAGGACCCGGACCTGTGCCTGCTCCTGGGCGACACCGTGTACGCCGATGGCGCGAGCACCCTGACCGACTACCGCGGCTTCTGGGACGAGGCCCTGGAGACCGTGGGGCTTCAGAGCATGAGCCTCGCCACCTCCTTCGTGGCCACCTGGGACGACCACGAGGTGGCCAACAACTGGAGCTGGGACCAGCACGGCGACCTCGTCGCGCCGGCCCTGGCGGCCTTCCGGGAGTCCATCCCCCAGCGGGCCGGGCCCGACCCGGACCGGGTCTATCGGAGCTTGCGTTGGGGGGACGCGGTGGAGCTCATCGTGCTGGACTGCCGCGCGGATCGCGCAGACGGCCTGTACATCAGCGAGGCCCAGATGGCCTGGCTGCAGGACACCCTCAGCACGAGCACGGCGCGCTTCAAGCTGATCCTGAACTCCGTGCCGATCATCGACTTCACCCTGTGGATCGGGGGCCTGGGGGCCGATGACCGCTGGCAGGGGTATCCGGCCCAGCGCACCGAGCTGCTGACCTTCATCGAGAACGCCGGCCTGACCGGAGTGCTCTTCCTGGGTGGGGACCTGCACCTCGGCGCCGTCGCCAGGGTCTCGATCACCGGCCAGCCGGGGGACGATCTGTGGGAGGTCATGGCGGGGCCCGGGGGCAGCACCATCAACCCCATGGTGCTCGTGCCGCCGGTGCTGACCGACCAGTTCGACCTGCTGATCGCCGAGTGGAACACCGTCCTGCTCGATCTCGACCCGCAGACCGGCCAGGTGGCGGTGACGTTCGTGAACGACGCCGGAGACGTCATCGGCGAGCGTCTGCTGGAGCCCTGATTGGGCGGCGCGCCGCTGTGGCGGTGGCTCGCGGCTGCTGGCCTCGCGCTGGTGCTGGTGCAGGGCGTCGCGTGGGGACGGTGGGCCCTCAGTCCGCCGATCCTGGACTCCCGCTCCCACGGGCTGGCGGTGGCCGGAGGGGTGAGCTTCGCCCGCAGCCTGGCGCCGTTCGGGGCCGACCACCAGACCCACAGCACCGCCGACGCGGCCCTCGGTCGGCAGTACCTGCACAGCGACGTGGTGGACACGCTGCAGGCGGCCTTCGCCGAGGAGCGGGCGGGCTCGCTGGGTCGGGGCCGGCACGCCCCGCGGTGGCGGGTGGCTGAGACCGGCTGGCGCGGGGGAGGCTGGTTCTCCCCCCACCTGACCCACCAGGACGGGCTCAGCGTGGACATCGTCACGCCACTGCAGGCAGGGCGGCTGCCGAGCTGGCCCTGGCAGGAGCTGGGCTACGGGCTGGAGCTGGACCCGGTCGGTGCGTTCGGCGAGCAGGCGGTGGAGTTCGACCGCCTCGCGCGGCTGTTCGATGGGCTGTGTCGGCAGGCGCCGAAGCACGGGCTCGTGACCCGCGCGCTCATCGTGTGGGGGCCGTGGCACCCGGCCATCCGGGGGCGCATGCGCAGCACCTGCCGCAACACCTTGATCGACGCACCGCTGCCCCACGACGACCACGTGCACGTGACCTTCACCCCGAAGGGGGCGCGGTGAGCTACGCGGCGAAGTGGCGCCGGGAGCTCGTGATCGCCGTGGCCTGCGGGGCGCTGTTTGCCCTGCCGTCCCTGGGGGGCCAGTGGGCCATCGCCCGAGCCCTGGGCCGCGCGCGGGAGCTGGCCACCATGCTCACGCTGGGCTCGTCGTCGTCTCTGCACGCGGTGCTTCAGCCGGTGGACGCGGTCCTGTCGGCGGGGGTGCGCATCGTCCTGCTGGGCCTGCTGTGCCAGCTGGTCCTGGTGGTGCTCGTGGGGCGGCGGGACGTGCGGGGCACCGTCGGCGCGCTGGCGAACGCGAGTCGGGTGCTCGCCTGGGCTCCGCTCGCGGCCCTGCTGCTTGGGGGCTGGGCGCTCCTGATGCTCCGGTCCGACGCGCCGCCCGAGCGCTGGGCGCTGGCCTACCTGGTGGGCCGTGCGTGGCTCGCGCTCCAGGGCGGCCTGTGGCTGTGGACGTTCGCGCGGTTCTGCACGCGGCTGCGGGCCGAGCACCGACTGGAGCCAGGCGTCGCCTGGTTCGTGGGGCTCGCGCCGGTCTGGGCGCTGGTGGTCACAACGCTGATCGACGCAGCGCTTCCCTGAGTCGCGCCGGATCCGGCGCTGCGTCCCGGGTCACGACGCCTTGCCGATCTCCGACGAAGGCGCGGTGCCGCAGCCACCGGGCCGGTCCCTCCTGCGTGCCGTCGGCGGCGATGAAGGAGATGCTCGTGGGGCGGTTCTGGATGGAGACCCGGAAGCTCCCCCGGGAGGTCGGCAGCAGGTCGGTCCCGTAGGCGACGTTGACCTGGTCGAGCAGGGGCAGCTCCCACTCCAGATCCCCGTCGGCGTTCTGGGTGACCTGGATCGTGCCGACGTTGTACGGATCCTCGTAGGTGCCCACGTAGTCGGCGAACGTCGTGGGATCGATGCCGGGCTCCGGCGCGTCGATCTCCTCGGCGCCCAGGAGGTCCTCCCACACCGCCTGCCGCAGCGCGCCGAAGTAGGCGCCGTCGCCGGCGGCCAGCGTCACCATCACGAAGTCGCGCCCCGGCACGGTGATGAGGTCGGCGGCGTAGCCCGGGATGGCGCCGTTGTGCTCGGTGGTGGCGACGTCGTAGAAGCCGTTCCCCGCGAACCACTGACTCCAGTGCATCACTCCGTAGCCGTAGCTGCCGTAGTCGCCGTAGGCGTACATGTTGGCGTGTTCGCCCACCAGCGCCTGGTGCGACGCGGTCGAGAGCAGCGCTTCGTCGCCGTCGAGCAGGAAGCGCCCGAACCGGACCATGTCGAGCACCGAGGACCACGCGAAGCCCGCCGGTCTGCTCCAGCCGTGGTCGTAGGACTCGGCGCCCACGCGGATCGTGTCCGTCGTCTGGCCGGTCCAGTCGTAGGTGTCCGACCAGGCGAAGTCGCCGTCCTCGGCCACGTCCTGCCCCAGGAACAGGGTGCGGTCCATGCCCAGGGGCCCGAACACGTCCTCCTGCATGATGTCGCGATAGATCCGCCCGTCCACGGCCTCCACCACGGCCCCGGCGAGGGCGAAGTTGGGGTTGCTGTAGTTCCAGAAGGACCCGGCCGGCGCCATCATCCAGGTCTGGCCGGCGAACCCGAAGCTGCTGAAGGTGAAGTCCTGGAGCAGATCGTCCGAGCCGCCCGCATCCAGCGGGGTGATCTCGGAGATGCCCGAGGTGTGGCTCAGCAGGTGGTGCAGCGTCACGTCGCTGAAGGGCGCGTCCCCTGCGATGTCGAGGCCCGGCAGGTGCTCCACCACCGCGTCGTCCATCGCCAGCGCGCCCCGGTCCACCGCCGCGAGCGCCGCCGTGGAGGTCATCATCTTGGTCGTGGAGCCGATCCGGAACAGCGTCGTTGGCGCGATCGCGTCACCGCCGTCCGGGTCCCTCGTGCCGTAGGTTCCGGCATACAACACGCCGTCGAGCCAGATCGCGACGGCCGCGCCGCTGGCGCCCAGGTCCGCCGCCTCGTCCTCGAAGACCGAAGCGATGGACGCGGGCAGCGCCTCCCACTCCGCGCCGGGCGCGGTGGCGTCGTCGTCGTCCGCCGGCTCCTGGGGACACCCCAGCAGGGCGAGCAGCAGGGGGACAGGGACCAGCGTGGTCCACCGGAAACGTGACGTCATGGCGGCTCCTTGCAGCCGGAAGGCCGGATCGACCCCGGGGCGGTCCGAGCATGCCCCGGGGCAGGGGAGCCGGCAATCGGCTCGGGGGTCCGCCGCGGTCAGGTGCCGTCGTCGGGTCCCGCCACCTCGACGCGGTCCCTGCCGCCCTCCTTGGCGCGGTACAGCGCGCGGTCGGCGCGGCGGAGCGTCGTCTCCGGGGTCTCGTCGGTGCCCGGCGCCATCGAGGTCACCCCCAGGCTCACCGTGATCCGGACGTCACCAGACTCGGACGCCACCACCATCTCGGCGACGTGGGTACGGAGCCGCTCGGCCGTCGCCACGGCCGAGGCGAGCGTGGTCTCAGGCAGGATGACGCCGAACTCCTCGCCCCCCAGGCGCCCGATGATGTCGCTCTCTCGCAGGGCCTGCCGGCACGCCTCGACGAACGCGGCCAGCACCTCGTCCCCGACGGCGTGGCCGTGGGTGTCGTTGACCCGCTTGAAGTGGTCGATGTCCAGCATCAACAGGGCCAGGTCGCGCTCATAGCGGCTCGACCGCGTCAGCTCGATCATCAGCAGCTCGTGGAACCTGCGTCGATTGAACGTTCCGGTGAGCGAGTCGATGGTGGCGAGACGCCGGAGCTGGACTTCCAGGGACCGCTGCTCGGTCACGTCGAGCTTGGTCGCCACGTAGTGGGTGATGGCGCCGTCGTCTCCGAAGATCGGCGCGATGGCCGCCTGCTCCTGGTAGATGCTCCCGTCCTTGTGCTGGTTGGTGAACTCCCCGCGCCAGATCCGACCCGCGGTCAGCGTCCGCCACAGCTCGGCGAAGGTCTCCGGTGGGGTCTCGCCGGACTGCTGGAACCGGGGGTTCTTGCCGATGACCTCCTCCTGGTCGTAGCCGGTGAGCGCGCAGAAGGCCGGGTTGACGTAGGTGATCGCGCCCGCCTGGTCGGTGATGACGATGCTGGTGGGGCTCTGCCTGACCGCGACGGTCAGCAGGCGGAGGTGGTGCTCGGTCTCCAGCCGCGCCGAGACCTCGGCCTCCAGGGCGCTCTTCTCGTGGAGCAGCGCGCGCTCGGCGTGATCGCGGGCCACCTCGTGGGGCTTGACCGCCCAGTAGTACAGCGGGGGCGCGGCAAAGAGGACGAGCAGCGCGGCGTCGATCAGCCCGAGCGTGGACGGGCTGTCGCTGGGTCCGAGGACCGCGAGGAGCGCCATCACCAGCGCCTCGGCCAGGAAGACGACCAGCGAGATGCGCGCGACGATCCAGCCGATGCTCATCGGGGTCCTGTTGCTGCTGCATCCGCAAGTGGAGAGGGGCGCGCCACGATTCGGCCCTATACCCCAGTCCCCCCGGTCTGGCGCGCGTGCCCTCCAGAATACCGCATCGCCCCTTGCGGTTCGCCGCGCCGGATCCAGGCTGGGTTCGTGAGGATGCTCCTTGTCGTGGCATCGAGCACCCGTCCGTGATCCACCCGGCGACGTGCACCCCTGGAGGCGACCGTGTCTGACAAACCCCACAAGTCCCACACCATCATCGAGACCATCGACCTGGCCGGCCACGACCTGGTCTCGCGGATCAAGGAGCTCATCGAGCAGGGCAACGTGCGCCGCGTCATCGTGCGTGACCGCGACGGGCGCGAGCTCCTGCAGCTTCCCCTCACGGGCGCGGTGGCGGTGGGCGGCGTGGTGGCCCTGGCCGCGCCGGTGATGGCGGCGCTGGGCACCTTCGCGGCCCTCGTGGCCCGGGTTCGACTCGAGATCGAGCGGGTCGAAGAGGAGCCGGGCGCCGAGGCCGACGACTCCGACGAGCAGCCGCCCGTGCCCTCCCCGTTCTAGCCCGGGTAGCCGGGTCTCCTACCGGAACTCGCCCATCAGCTGGTCCAGCGCCGCCGAGCCGGGGCACAGGTCGGCGAACGGCACGTCCACCAGATCCACCTCCGTCGAGCCCGCCATGCTGTGCATGTCCGCGTCGTTGGCTTCCAGGTACAGCAGCCCCGTGGCCACCTCGCCGGCGTCCTTGAGGGTGCTCAGGTGCGCGTAGACCGCGTTGCGGTCGCTGGGGTCGTAGTCCGGGCTCGTGCTGCGCAGGGTCACCGTCGTGCCGTCGAACAGGCGCACCCGGGTGGGCGTTCCCTGGCCCTGGCGCGTCTCCAGCGGGGCCTGCAGCTCCACGAAGCTCGCCTCGGTGACCTCGTGGTAGTTCTGCCGCGTGTACATGAAGCTCTTCGTCGAGCCCTTGTGGTCGTTGAAGGTGACGCACGGCGAGATGACATCGATGAGCGCGAAGCCCTTGTGGCGCAGCGCCGCCTCCAGGATCGGCACCAGCTGCTTCTTGTCGCCCGAGAAGCACCGCGCCACGAACGTCGCCCCCAGGGTCAGGGCCAGCATCACCGGATCGATGGGGCGGGCCTCGTTGGCGTAGCCGCGCTTGTTGATCGTGCCCACGTCGGCCGACGCGCTGAACTGCCCCTTCGTGAGCCCGTAGACCCCGTTGTTCTCGAGCACGTAGGTCAGGTTCACGTTGCGCCGGATCGCGTGGCAGAACTGCCCCAGACCGATGGACAGGGAGTCGCCGTCGCCGCTGATCCCGATGTACGTCAGGTTCCGGCGGGCCGCGTTGGCCCCCGTCGCCACCGACGGCATGCGCCCGTGCACCGAGTTGAACCCGTGGGCCTCGCTCAGGAAGTAGGTCGGCGTCTTGCTCGAGCAGCCGATGCCCGACAGCTTGACCGCCTTGTGGGGCTCGATGCCCAGCTTCCAGAAGGCCGACACGATCCCGGCCGTCACCGAGTCGTGCCCGCAGCCCGCGCACAGCGTGCTCAGGCTGCCTTCGTAGTCGCGGATCGTCAGGCCGAGCTCGTTCTTCGGCAGGTTCGGGTGCCGGACGGAGGGCTTGCGGATGTAGCTCATGCCTCGGCTCCCTGGGGCGCGGCGGCGCGGACCCGGTCGATGCCCGTCAGGACGTCGTGGGCGCTCATGGGCATGCCGCTGTAGGCCGTCACCGAGGTCAGCCGGCCCCGCTCGATGTTCGTCTCCAGGAGCAGCATCCGGCACAGCTGGCCGTCGCGGTTGCCCTCCAGGACGTAGTTGTGTTCGTGCTCCCACAGGAAGGCCTGCACCGAGTCGGCGAAGGGGAAGGCCCGCACCCGCAGGTAGTCCACGGCCACCCCCGCCGCCGCGTAGCGCGCGATGGCCTCCTTGACGGCCCGGTCGCAAGAGCCGACCGACACGATGCCGAAGGCCGCGCCCTCCTTGCGCTCGATGACCGGCTGGGGCGAGGAGGCGGCGGAGCTGGCGACCTTGCGCTTGAGCCGGTCCACCACGTCCTGGTACGCAGCCCCGTCCTCGGTGTAGCGGCCGTACTTGTCGTGGCCCGAGCCCCGGGTGAAGTAGGCGCCCCGGGGGTGCACGCCGGGCAGCGTGCGGTACGGGATCTCGTCGCCGTCCACGTCCAGGTAGCGGTAGAAGGCGTCCATGGACTCGAGCTGCTCGGCGGTCAGGACCTTGCCCCGGTCGGGCACGTAGCTGTCGTCCCACTCCAGCCGCTTCACCATCCAGTCGTTCATGCCGATGTCGAGATCGGACACGACGAACACCGGGGTCTGGAACCGCTCGGCGAGGTCGAAGGCGTCCCGGGCCATGGTGAAGCACTCGCCCGGATCCGCCGGGTACAGGCAGATGTGGGCGGTGTCGCCGTGGGAGGCGTACGCAGTGAAGAAGATGTCGCCCTGCTGGGTGCGGGTGGGCATGCCCGTGGACGGCCCCGTGCGCTGCACGTTGAAGAACACCGCCCCCACCTCGGCGTAGTAGGCCAGGCCCAGGAACTCGGTCATCAGCGACAGGCCGGCGCCGCTCGTGGACGTGAAGGCCCGCGCTCCGGCCCACGCCGCGCCGATGGTCATGCCCGCCGCGGCGAGCTCGTCTTCGGCCTGGATGACGAGGTAGTTGTTGTCCCCGTCGGCGGTCTTGCGGAACCGGTCCGCGAACCGGCTGAACGCATCCACCAGCGAGGTGGACGGGGTGATGGGGTACCAGGGCACGACCGTGGCGCCGGCGAACACGCAGCCCAACCCCGCCGCCGTGTTGCCGTCGATCATCACCTGGTCGGCGGTGGCGTTCAGGGCCTCCAGCCGGATGGGAAGGGGGCACGCGGTGTGGGCGAGGGCGGCGTCCCGCCCCAGCTCCAGCGCCAGCCGGTTGGCGTCCGCGAGGTGCGGCTTGCGGGAGAAGGTCTCCGCCAACATGCCCATCACCACGTCCAGATCCAGGTCGATGAGGGCCACCAGGGCGCCCACATAGGCGATGTTCTTCATCAGGATCCGCGTGCGGTTCCCTTCGAAGTTCTCCGAGCAGAGCCGGGCCAGGGGCACGCCCACGACGTGGATGTCGTCCCGCCGGAGCTGGTCGTCCATGGGCCAGGTCGCGTCGTACAGCAGCCAGCCCCCGGAGCGCACGCTGGCGACGTCCTCGGCGTAGGTCTGCGGGTTCATCGCGATCACGAGATCGAAGTGCGGGGTGCGGGCGGTGTACCCGTCGGCGTTGACCCGGACCTCGTACCAGGTCGGCAGCCCCTGGATGTTGGACGGGAAGACGTTCTTGGCGGAGATGGGGATCCCCATCCGGAAGATCGCCTGCATCAACAGGCCGTTGGCGCTCGCAGAGCCGGTGCCGTTGACGGTGCCGACCCGAATGGCGAAGTCGTTGACTCCGGCGCTCTGGGCCGCCGCCGCGGGCACGGGACCGGTGGGGGGCAGTTGTGTGTGCATCGCTACTTCGCGTGGGGGATGTAGAGGTCGATCTTGGCCATGTCCCACGCCGCCGTCGGGCAGCGCTCGGCGCACAGGCCGCAGTGCACGCACAGGTCCTCGTCCTTGACCATCACTCGCCTGGTCTCTGGCAGCGCCGCGGACACGTACAGCGACTGCGCCAGGTTCAGGGCGGGCACCGTGAGGTTGTGCCGCAGCTCTGCTTCGGGGGCGTTGGCGGTCATGGTCAGACAGCTCACGGGGCAGATGTCGATGCAGGCGTCGCACTCGATGCACTTGTCGGCCACGAACTCGGTCTGCACGTCGCAGTTGAGGCACCGCTGGACCTCCTTGACCGTCTGATCCACGTCGAAGCCCAGCTCCACCTCCGCCGAGAGCAGCTCGAAGCGCTTCTTGAGGTGGATCTGGGTCATCTGCTCCCGGGGCTTGGAGCTGTAGTCGTTGCTGTAGGCCCACTCGTGCAGCCCCATCTTCGAGCTCGTGAGCCGCACCCGCTTCGGCTCGCGCTGCTTTGGCGACACCCCTGCGCAGTGCCGGTGGATCGAGATGGCGGCCTGGTGGCCGTGGGCAACGGCCCAGATGATGTTCAGGGGCCCCCAGGCGGCGTCGCCCCCCATGAACACGCCCGGGCGGGTGGTCATGAAGGTCTCGCGGTCCACCACGGGCATGTCCCAGTCGCCGAACTCGATGCCGATGTCGCGCTCGATGAAGGGGAAGGAGTTGTCCTGGCCGATGGCGAGGATGACGTCGTCGCAGGGGATCAGGACCTGATCGAGCCGGGTGCTGCGCAGACGCCCCGTCGCGTCCGCGTTCCACTCCACGACGTCGAACATCATCCCGCACAGCTTGCCGTCCTCGACGACGAAGCTGGCGGGGGAGTGGTTCTCGACGATCTCGACCAGCTCCTCCTCGGCGTCCTCGAGCTCCCAGGCGGACGCCTTGAAGAAGCTGCGGTCCTTGCGGGCCATGACCTTGACGTCGGTGCCGCCGATGCGCTTGGCGGTCCGGCAGCAGTCCATGGCGGTGTTGCCCACGCCGATGACCAGCGCGCGCGCGCCGATGCTCTCGGTGTGCTTGAAGTGCACGTTCTTGAGCCACTCGATGCCGAGGTGGATGTTGGCTGCGCCCGCGTCGCGACCGGGCAGGTTCACGTCCCGCGCCCTGGGGGCCCCGGTGCCGACGAACACGGCGTCGAACTCCCCGCTGTCCAGCAGCTCCTTGAGGCTGTGCACGGGGGATTCGTAGTGGATGGTGACGTTGTCCATGTCGAGGATCATCGCGATCTCCTCGTCGAGGACCTCGGGCGGCAGCCGGAACGCCGGGATGTTGACCCGCATGAGGCCGCCGGGCTGGGGCATGGCCTCGTAGATCACCACCTCGTACCCCAGGGGCACCAGGTCGTTGGCCACCGTCAGGGACGCCGGGCCGGCGCCGATCAGGCAGACCTTCTTGCCGTTCTTCTTCTCGGGGGCCTTCGGCAGCAGGTCGGTGACGTCCCCGCGCAGGTCCGCGGCGACCCGCTTGAGCCTGCAGATGGCGACGGGCTTGTCTTCGACCCGGCCCCGGCGGCAGGCCGGCTCGCACGGGCGGTCGCAGGTCCGACCCAGGATGCCCGGGAAGACGTTGCTCTTCCGGTTGAGCATGTAGGACTCGGTGTACTTGCCCTGGGCGATGAGCCGGATGTACTCGGGCACGTTGGTGTGCGCCGGACAGGCCCACTGGCAGTCGACCACCTTGTGGAAATAGTCGGGGTTCTGCGTGTCGGTCGGTTGCATGCTCGGGGGCACCTCGGGGCAAACGTGCGGCTCGGGGTCTGATTTCCCACGGCACATTATCGCGAGATCACCGCAGGTGCGCGTCGCGGGGGAGCGGCCCGATACAGTGCCGGCCGTGCTGGTCCTGGCCACCCTCCTGTACGCAGGTCTGTCGCTCTTGATCGGGGCCTACGGGCTCGCCCAGGCGCACCTGCTGTGGCTGAGCCTGACGCGTCCCCCGCGGCCTGCACCGCCTCCGCTGGTAGACGCGGACTGCCCGTTCGTGACCGTGCAGCTCCCCTTGTTCAACGAGCCCGAGGTGGCGGCGGGGCTGCTGGTGTGTGTGGCGGCGCTGGACTGGCCCGCGGACCGGCTGCAGATCCAGGTGCTCGACGACTCCACGGACCACACCCCGCAGCGGGTGCAGGCGGCGCTGGAGTCGCTGCCCGGCGCCCCCATCGAGCACATCCGCAGGGCGCACCGCGATGGCTTCAAGGCCGGCGCCCTGGCCCATGGGCTGCTCACCGCGCGCGGGGACTGCATCGCCATCTTCGACGCCGACTTCCGCCCCGAGCCGGACTTCCTGCGGCGCATGGTGCCGCACCTGGTGCACGGGGTCGGCCTCGTGCAGGGGCGGTGGAGCTGGCTGAACCGCGACGAGAGCCTGTTCACCCGCCTGCTGGCGCTGCACCTGGACGCGCACTTCGCGGTGGAGCAGCCGGCGCGGGATCGCGGCGACCTGGTGTTCGGGTTCAACGGCACGGCGGGGGTGTGGCGGCGCCGGTGCATCGAGGAGGCCGGGGGCTGGCAGGGGGACACGCTCACCGAGGATCTGGATCTGGCGATCCGGGCGCGTCTCGCCGGCTGGACGCTGCGCTACGCCGAGGACGTGCACGTGCCGAGCGAGGTCCCCGCGGACATCGGCGCGATCCGCACCCAGCAGCACCGTTGGATGAAGGGCGGAGCCCAGGTGGCGCGCAAGCTGCTCGGGGCGGTGTGGCGCAGCGAGGATCGGCTGGTCAGCAAGCTGGCTGCCACGGCCCACCTGGGCGGGGGCGCGCTGTTCGCGGCGGTGGTGCTCGTGGCGGCGCTGGTGCCCGTGCTGGTGGTGGTGGCGGGAGCCGGCCCGCCGGGGATCCGGTTCTCCCTGGGGCTGGCGAGCCTGCCGATGCAGTGGACCCTGGTGGTGCTCATCGGGGTGTACGGGACCGCCTGCGTCAAGCGCGGGGGGGCGCGCGGCCTGATCCGGATGGCGGGCACGTTCCCCCTGTTCCTGCCGTTCTCGGCGGCCCTGTCGCTGCACAACGCGGCGGCTGTGATCGATGGATGGCGCGGCCGGCCGAGCCCCTTCGTGCGCACGCCGAAGCGGGGGGCGGCCCCGATCGTGCGGGGTGCGGCGGGGCCCGTGGCAACCGTGGTCTGGGCGGAGCTGGCGCTCGGGCTGTGGCTCGCGGTGGGGGCGCTCAGCCTGGGGGTGCCTGGCCACGTGGTGACGTGCGTGTTCCTGGGCCTGCAGGCGCTGGGCTTCCTGGGCCTCGTGGCGGCGAGCCTGGGGCGGGCGCGCACGGCGAGCCTGCTCGGGGCGGCGGTGGTGGCGGTGGGGCTCATGGAGGGGGGCCTG
>CALAGR010000402.1 GCA_937891735.1 uncultured Pseudomonadota bacterium
GGGGCGTCTGCGGCGCCGGTCGGGGCGCGGCGCCCTGGACTCCGGGGCCGTTCTCTACCGAAGGGCCACCGCTCTTCTTGCGACGGCGCCGCCGCTTCTTCGGCGCGTCCCCGGGGGGCGCCTCGTTCGCGGGCTGGTCTTCGGGCCGTCCGCCCCGCTCGGGCCGTCCGCTCCGCTCGGGCCGTCCGCTCCGCTCGGGCCGTCCGCTCCGCTCGGGCGCAGGCGTGGTTGAGGGCGCGGGCTTCGGGGCCGGCCGGGGCTGCGGCTTGGCGGGCTCTTCGTACACCACCGGACGCCGGGCGCGGCGGGGGGGCGACAGCCCGAGGGCTTCGCGTCGCTCCCGGGCTTCCTGCTCCAGGGCCAGGATGTCCTCGAGCAACGAGTTGACCTCTGCCTTGGTCTGGGTCTGGGTGTACTTGCCGGTGAGCTCCGTGTCCGGCTGCAGCTCGCTGCGCTCGTACAGGTCCCACATCTCGGGGCCGTACTGGGTCTTGCGCAGCTTCGGCGCGAAGCGCCCCAGGAAGCTCGTCAGGTTGTCCACATCCCGGACCAGCAGCTTGCGGGCGCTCTGGTTGCGCGCCGGGTCCACCGCCTGGGGGAAGTCGATGATCACGGGGCCCGACGGGGACATCAGCACGTTGAAGTCCGACAGGTCGGCGTGAATGATGCCGGCGCAGAGCATCTTGACCACGTCCCGCAGCAGGATCATGAAGACCTCGGTGGCCTCCTCCTCCGTGAAGTGCGTGTCCACCAGGCGAGGCGCGGGCCCGCCGTCTGCGCCCTTGACCAGCTCCATCACCAGCACGCCTTCGGTGAAGGCGTGGGGCTCCGGCACCCGCACCCCGGCGCTGCGCAGCAGGTGGATCGCGTCCACCTCCGCGGACCGCCAGGCGTCCTCGGTCTTGGCGCGGCCGTGCTTGGAGCGCTTGTTCATCGCCCGCTGCTCACGGCTGCTGCGCACGGAGCGGCCCTCGGTGTAGTCCGTGCGGTGCTGGAAGCTGCGGAACGTCGCGTCCTTGTAGACCTTGGCGACGCGCTCCTCGCCTCCGGACAGCACCAGGAAGACCTCGGCTTCCTTGCCGCTCATCAGGGGTCGCAGGACTTCTTGAATGACGCCCGACTCAAGGAGCGGCTCGAGGCGCTCAGGTACCCGCATCCGGTGTCTCCGGCCACCGGACTCGGTGGGCGGCGGCTTTGTAGCAGGGTCTGTCCGGGGGAGGGACAACAAAGCCCCCCGCCGCGCTGCTCATCGCCGCTGTGAATCCAGGATGGCGCGCACGTGGGCCAGCAGCTTCTCGGGCGTGTAGGGCTTCTGGAGCAGCTTGCGCGACGCCCCCGACGTGAGCAGCCGCTCGAACGCGTCGCCCGAGTATCCGGTGGTGAAGGTCACCTTGACGTCTGGTTGCAGCGCGAGGGCGCGCTCCCCGAGGGCCACGCCGTCGAGCCCGGCCATCATCACCTCGGTCAGGAGCAGGTCGAAGTCGGCCTCATCGGGTCCCAGCAGGGGCAAGGCTGCCTCGCCGTGCTCGGCCCAGGTGACTTCGTAGCCGCGGGTGCGAAGGACCCGGGCCGTCACCTCGGCGACCTCCCGGTCCCCGTCCACGAGCAGGATCCGCTCCTGGCCCCCGACCGAGCGCACCGGGGGGTACGACCCGCTGGACATCGCTGGCGCGTCGTCCGTCGCCGGCAGCCAGACGGTGAAGCTGGACCCCTCTTCGGGCGCCGAGGACACGGTCAGCGTGCCGCCGGACTGCCGGGCCACGCCGTAGGCCGTGGAGAGGCCGAGGCCCGTCCCCTTGCCGCGCTCCTTGGTCGTGAAGAAGGGGTCGAACACCCTGCGGCGGGTGGCCTCGTCCATGCCGACCCCGTCGTCGATCACCGCGAGGGTGGCGTAGCGGCCGGCCTGCAGCTCGGGAGGGGAGGCCGGATCGCTGCCGTCCACGTCCACGGCTTCGGTGCGGATCGTGATGGTGCCGCCCTGGGGCAGGGCGTCCCGGGCGTTGATGACGAGGTTGACCAGCACCTGCTCCAGCTGCGCCGGATCGACGACCCCGATCACCGACGGGGCGTTGACGGGGACCGCCAGCCGCACCGCGGAGCCCATCGCCTTGCTCAGCAGTCCCACGCTCGCGTGCGCGGCGTCGGTCAGGTCCACGGGGCGGGGTTCGAGCACCGCCCGGCGGCTGAACGCCAGCAGCTCGCGGGTCAGGTCCGCCGCCTTGTCGGCCGCGCCCACGACCTGATCGATGTACGGGTGCCCCCCCGGCAGCTCCTCCCGCAGCAGCTCGGCGTAGCAGAGGATCACCAGGAGCTTGTTGTTGAAGTCGTGGGACACGCCGGCCGCGAGGGAGCCGATGGCCTCGGCCCGCTGGAGCTGCGCGACCTGCTGTTCCGTGTCCTGCAGCTCCCGGCGCAGCAGCATCGAGTCCAGGGCGTCCGCGAGGCGGTGGGCGAGCCCCTTGAAGATCCGCTGGTCGAGCTCCGTGTAGATGGTGTCCGCGGCGCAGTGGTGCAGGCCGAGCAGCCAGGCGGCGCCCCGGTGGGGGCGGATCGCGATCACCATCTGGGCGCGCACGCCGAATGCGCGGCTGATCTCCTCGGGTGGGCTGCGCTCCGTGGTGCTGTCGAACGGCAGGGCGACATCGGCCTGCAGGGCCTCCGCGAAGACCTCTGCGGCCCCCTCATCCATGGGGATCTCGGCGCCCAGGGCGAACACGCCCGGCCAGCCCGCCCGGGTGCGCTCCATGGGCACGCCCCAGGAGGGGGCCTCGGGAGCGCAGGGGTGCAGCAACCAGGCGCGATCACAGCCAAAGATGTCGAGCAGCTCATCCAGGCAGGCTTCGAGCATCGAGGACAGATCGGTGGACCGACGCAGGGCCCGCCCCAAGCGCTCCATCGCATCCAGAAAGCGCAGGTCTTCGGTGGCTGCCCCGTGGGCGGCCTCCAGCTCCCGGATCCGCGCCTCGAGTTCGGCGACGTTCCTCAATATCGCTCCCCGCTCCCCGCTCGCCGTCCATGGTTCCGCGGAGTGTGGGTCGAGGTCAAGCCGAACCCTGAACTGGACCGCAGGTTGCCCGCGGCGGTCAGCCCCCGCAGCACACCGGCTGGACGTGCCGCTCGTCCGTCGCGATGCGCCCGTTGTGGTCTTCGGCCTCGACCCGCAGCACCACCTCGAAGTCCTCCAGGTGCGCCGCGCTGCCGGCCCCCTCGGGGCAGGTCAGCTGCGTGTCCGGCCAGTACTCGCAGTCGATGCGGGCCTGCACCCCCCAGACCTGCTGCTCGGACGGCTCCTCCGACTCCGTGCGGATCGCCTCCATGTGGCGCTCGTCGCTGGATGCGCGCTCCAGGGCGCTGCCGTCGCCCCGGTCCAGCCAGATCGAGGCCCGCACGTACACGATGGGGCACAGCCGGGTCATCGAGGCCGACACGTCCAGGTGGTAGCCCCCCTGGGACCCGAACACGATGTCCACGTCGTCGCCCTCGTCCAGACGCAGGAACCCGTCCGCGCCCGTGCCCACCTGCACCTCGGGCGGGCCGCAGTAGGTCTCGCCGCACTGCTCGGCGACGAACAGGTCGTCGGTCGCACAGACCTCGCTGTCCAGGGGCGTGCCGGCGCCGGTGCCGGTGCAGCCGACAGCGAGGCTCGCCGCGGCGAGGGCCAGCAGGGCGTTCGTGGGGGTGATGGACATCAGCGGGTCTCCGGTTCGAAGTCCATGGGGATGACGCGCAGGTCGATGGTCCAGGGCACGTCGGGAGCGCCGTCCCAGTTGCCCACCTCCACCACGTAGCTGCCCGCGGGCAGCAGGAGCCCGGCCGTCTCGGGCTTGTCGGGGGTCGCCATCCCGTAGCTGATCGCCCGGCTGCTGCCGTAGCCGAGCTCCACCTGGGACGGGGTGCCCTGGTACAGCATGGCGTCGAGGTCGTCGCCGCCCTCCCAGGTCAGCTCGAACTCCACGAACGCCCGCGCGTCGAGCTGGAACCAGAAGACGTCGAGGTCGCCGGACAGGTCGTCGTTCGCGTCGTGGCCGGCGGTCGCTGCGACCCCGGTGACGCGGTGGATCCCCGGGGCGAAGGTGCCCAGCTCCTGCCAGCCCTCTGCGATGTCGTTGGGCTCCATCTCGGTATGGGGCAGCGCGTCTCCGGCGGCCGTCACGAGCAGGTCGACGTCGCAGATCCAGTCGTCGCTGCCCGCGTCGTCGTCGTTCTCGTCGATGCGCAGGAAGTAGCTCCCCGGCTCCTCGGCCCAGAAGCCCAGGGCGGGGGTGCCGTAGTTGCCCATCATCTCCAGGCCGGCGTTGATCACGCTGGTGATGCCGTCGTCCTCGAACACCCACAGCCAGGGGTGCTGGTCCGCGGTCATGTTCGCGGCCTGGATGGACACGAAGCTGTTGGGCTCCAGCACCTCGAACGTGAAGACGTCGAAGGCGCCCGCCTGGGGCAGGCTCGCCGTGCCCGCAGCGAGGCCCGGCGCGAGCTCGGGGACGTCACCGAGGGGTTGGATGTCGAACTCCCCCACCACCTGGATGCCGCCGGTCTCAATCCCCCACTCGGCCGGGCCGTCCCCGCGCAGGCCGAAGTAGAACAGGAGGTCGAGGTACTGCGCGCTGAGCTCTTCGACCGTCTGATAGAAGCGCACGTGCTCCGAGGAGCAGCAGACGGTGGCGTCGTCGCCCAGCTCGAAGTTCCTCAGGCTGGTGAAGATCACCTCGAGCGCGCCGGCCTGCACGACCTCCGGCTCGAAGGTCATCCGGGGTGTGCCGTCGTCCACCACCGCGTCGTCGTCGTCCGGGCCGGGGACCCCGGAACCCGGTTGATTTGGATCAACACAGGAGCAGAGCAGCAGCATGGCCGGAAGCCAGAGCGCGCCAAACAGGCGGGTCGGCCCGCGCGAGCCAGGGTCGTTCATCACGGGTCAGCCCTCCCGTCGAGCGCCCGATCTCCTCACCGGCGCCGACCCGGCCACCAGACTCCGGGGGGCGCGCGGCGAGCATGACGACCGTCAGCGGTCCCGGAGCTCCCGGCGCAGGATCTTCCCGGAGGCGGACTTCGGGATCGCCGGCACGAACTCGACCTGCCGGATCTGCTTGTAGTGCGCGACGTGGCCCGCGACGAAGGCCATCACGGCGTCGGCGTCGATGGCGGGGCCCGCCGCGCGCACCACGAAGGCCTTCGGGACCTCCCCCGCCTCCTCGTCGGCGATCCCGATCACCGCCGCGTCGGCGATCTGGGGGCTCGTCAGGAGCAGCGCCTCCAGCTCCGCGGGCGGCACCTGGAAGCCCTTGTACTTGATGAGCTCCTTGAGGCGGTCGACGATGAACGTGTGCCCATCGGGCTCGATGACGCCCACATCGCCGGTGTGCAGCCAGCCGTCGGCGTCGATGGTCTGCGCCGTGGCCTCGGGGTTGGCGAGGTAGCCCTTCATCACCTGCGGGCCGCGCACCCAGATCTCGCCGCGCTCCCCCACCGGCGCGTCGGTGCCCGTCTCGGGATCGATCAGCCGGGCCTCGGTGCCGGCCACCAGCGTGCCCACCGACCCCGCGCGGTACTCGCCGTCGGCGATGGCGTGGGTGACCGGGGACAGCTCCGTCATGCCGTAGCCCTGGGCCATGGCGCAGCCGAGCCGGCTCGCCGCGGCCTGCGCCACGTCGCCTCCCAGGGGGGCCGCCCCCGAGAAGATCTGGCGGACCGAGCTGAGGTCGTAGGCATCCACGATCGGGTGCTTGGCGAGGGCCAGCACGATGGGCGGCACCAGGAAGAGACGTGTGATGCGGTGGGTCTGGATCAGCTCCAGCATCTGCACCATGTCGAAGCGCGGCACGGTCACCACCACCACCCCGCGGGACACCATCGCGTGCATCAGGATCTGCATGCCGTAGATGTGAAAGAACGGCAGCACTGCGTAGCAGACCTCGTCGTCGCCGTAGCTGGTGTGCCCCGCGAACTGCTCCAGGTTCGCCACGAGGTTGTGGTGGGTCAGCATCACGCCCTTCGGAAAGCCCGTGGTGCCCGACGAGTAGGGCAACACCGCCACGTGCTCCTTCAGATCAATGGGCACCTGGCTCGCGAGGGGCGCGCCGAACAGCGAGGCGAAGGGCGTGGCATCCCCAGGCCCGATCACCACGATCTCGTCGATGCCCGCCAGGGCCGCGGCGCTCTTCGCCGTGTCCAGGAACACGCCCACCGTGATGATGCAGGTGGCCTGCGAGTCCTTGAGCTGGAACGCGATCTCCTCGGGGCCGTAGGTGGGGTTCAGGGTCGTGACGGTGGCGCCGGCGAACACCAGGCCGTGCAGCGCCACGACGTACTCGGGCAGGTTCGGCGCGAGCAGCGCCCAGGTGGTGCCGGGCCCCACGCCGCGCTGGGCGAGGCCGCCGGCGAGGGACCGGATCTGCCGATCGAGCTCGGTGTGCGTCACGATCCGCCCCGAGCCCCCCTCGATGAGCGCGGGCCTGTCCCCGAGCTCGGCGGCGCGGGCCAGCACGTACTCGGTGATGGACAGCGCGGGCACGACGGGATCGGGGCGGGTGCTCTTGTAGATCGTCACGGACACTCCATGGGTGGGGGCGGGCCAGCATGCCCCGGCGGGCGGGACCCGGGAAGGTCGCGTGGGTCGGGCCCGGTGATCTACGGTCTGCCGGTGTCCGGCGCCGCGCTCCCTCCGATCCCGATCCTGCTCGCGTTTCCGCGCGCCCGCGCAGGCCTGGATCCGCTGTTGCTGGCGCTGCTGCCCCACCTGGAGGCGGTCGGACTGGGGGTGAGGCACCTCGCCCTGGACGCCGCGGCCACCGACGCCGAGCTGCAGGCGCGCCTGGCCGCCGCGGTGGCGACCGAAGGGGTGGCCTTCCTCGGCGGCTTCTCCCTGGGAGCCCGCATCGCCGTGCGCTACGCCGCGGGCCTCACCGGCTCCGGCCCGTCCGGCCTGGTGTGCTTCGGCTACCCCTTCGTGCGCCCCGGACACCCCCGGCCCACCGACGGCCTGGACGTGCTGCGCACCCTGCGCACCCCGACCCTGATCGTGCAGGGCACCCGGGACCCGCACGGTGATCGCACGCAGGTCCCCACGTTCGGACCTCTGCCATCCTGCGCGCGCCTGCGCTGGCTGCAGGACGGAAACCACCGGCTCGCGCCTCGTGTCCGCTCCGGGCACACCCTGGCCGAGCACCTGGCCAGCGCGGCCGGCGCCACCGCGGCGTTCGTCGCGTCCACGTTGGAGGGTGCGGATGTCCACTGACCCCGAGGACGGCCGCGGCCGCATCCAGCGCCCGGGCTTCTCCTACCTGCCCCGCTTCATCGAGGAGGAGGAGGCGGAGCAGCTCATCGCCTACTTCGGCGCGCTCGTGCCGATCTGGGAGCAGCGCCACGGCGGCGACGAGCACCAGCGCAGCAGCGGCCATGCGCGCCGGCTGACCCGGCCGGTGTACTGGCTCGGGGCGTGGCAGTTCGCCTCCCTGGGGTACTACGCGGAGCCGGACTATCGGGAGGACCGCTGCCTGCGCGGCGAGCCCCTGCCCCCGGTCATGGAGGGGATCCTGCGGCGGCTGCAGGCGCACCACGGGGCGACCGTCACCGACGCCGAGGGGCTGGTCGCCAACACCTGCCTCATCAACTACTACGGGCGGGAGGTCAGCGACCGCATGCCGCGGGACTACGCGCGCCTGCGCATGCACCGGGACGGCGAGCCGGGGCCCGTGGTGATGTTCAACATCGGCCAGGCGGGGCTGCTCGAGTTCCTCGATCCCGACCGGTCGCCGGATCCCGAGCTCAGGGTGTGGACCCGCCACCGCTCCGTGACGATCCTGTCCGGGCCGGACTTCAAGGACCGGCTGTACCACCGCGTCGTGCAGGTGCGCACCGGCGAGCAGCCCGCGCTGCAGTGCGCGCTGGCGGACTTCGAGGTGCGGCGCATCAGCGTGTCCTTCCGCCACGTCCCGGAGCAGCTGATCTCGGATCTGGGGCAGCTGCCCGCTGAGCGCCAGGACACCATCCGGGAGTACGTGCAGGAGCTGGCGACGCACTCGGCGCACTACCGCGCGCAGCTGCAGGCCGGATCGGGCTGATCGCGGCCCACGATCTGGCTCGGCGGCAAGACTCGGTCGCGTCTGGCTGCTACACCGCCGCGCGATGATCACGTTCTCAAAAGTCCAGAAGCAGTACGGCCCCCAGATCCTCTTCAGCGGCGCGTCGTTCCAGATCAACCCGGGCGAGAAGGTCGGCCTCGTGGGGGCCAACGGCTCCGGCAAGACGACGCTGTTTCGGATGATGGAGGGCACCGAGACCGCCGACAAGGGCAGCGTGGAGCGGCCCGCGCGCCTGACGATCGGCGTGTTCCGGCAGGACGTGGGCGACTGGCGGGGGCGCACGGTCCTGGAGGAGGTCGTCGCGGGCGCCGGTGAGGTGGGGGAGCTCGCCAAGGAGCTGGCGGAGCTGGAGCCCCTGCTGTCCCACAGCGACGCGCCGGACTTCGACGACGTGCTCAACCGCTACGGCGACGTACAGGAGCGCTTCGCGGGGCTCGGCGGCTACGACCTGGACGCCCGGGCGGCGTCGATCCTGGCCGGGCTGGGCCTGAACCAGGAGCAGATCGAGGGGGACATCGGCGCCCTGTCCGGCGGCTGGAAAATGCGCGTGGCCCTGGCCCAGGTGCTGCTGATGCAGCCCGACGTGATGCTGCTGGACGAGCCCACCAACCACCTCGACCTCGAGTCCATCCTGTGGCTCGAGCAGTTCCTGCGGGACTGCAAGAACACCGTGGTGATGACCTGCCACGACCGGGACGTGATGAACCGCGTGGTGCGGCGGATCATCGAGGTGGACGGGGGCGCGGTGCGCGTGTTCTCCGGCGACTACGACTTCTACGAGCAGCAGCGGGGCGAGGCCGAGGTCCGCCTGGCGGCCGAATACAAGGCGCAGCAGGCGATGCTCGCCAAGGAGGAGCGCTTCATCGAGCGCTTCCGGGGCCAGCCCAGCAAGTCCTCCGCCGTGCAGAGCAGGGCCCGCATGATCGACAAGATCGAGCGGGTGGCCGAGCCCGCCAAGGTCTTCGAGCAGCGCTTCGACTTCCCGCCCTGCGCCCGATCCGGCGACCGGGTGATCGAGGCCGAGGGCCTGTTCAAGTCCTACGGCCGCAAGGCCGTGCACGCCGGCCTCGACCTGCTCGTGCAGCGCGGGGAGCGCCTCGCCGTGATGGGCGAGAACGGCTCGGGCAAGAGCACGCTCATCAGCTTGCTCGCCGGGGTCATCGAGCCCGACGCGGGCAGCGTCAAGATCGGCGCCTCGGTGCAGATGACGTGGTTCGCGCAGCAGCACGCCGACAACCTGCAGGGCCGGGGCACGGTGCTCGATGAGCTCGAAGCGCGGTTTCCCATGGACGGGCAGGGGGCCCTGCGGCGGCTCGCCGGCGCCTTCTCGTTCCGCGGCGAGGAGGTGGACAAGCCCGTGTCCGCCCTGTCCGGCGGCGAAAAGACGCGCCTCGCCCTGGCGATGATGCTGTACGCCAGACCCAACCTGCTGCTGCTGGACGAGCCCACCAACCACCTCGATCTGGGCACCAAGCGCGCGCTGCTCAACGCCCTGCTCGGATACGAGGGCACCGTGGTGTTCGTGAGCCACGACCGCGCCTTCCTGCGGGCCCTGGCCACCCGGGTGCTGGAGCTGAGCCCCGGCAAGGCGTGGGAGTACCCCGGGACCTACCCCGAGTACGTCGCGTCCACGGGCCGGGAGGCGCCCGGGATGCGCATCCCCGCCAACGCCCGGTAGCGCTTCCGGGGGGGGAGGCCACGTCGCGCCAACTTGTGTACCTTCGCGCGCATGTACGACGCTTCAGAACTCCGCAAAGGCTTTTGCTTCCTGTACAAGGACGCTCCCATGATCGTGGTGGACGTCACGTTCAGCACGCCCACGGCGCGCGGCGGCGGCACCATCGCCAAGACCCGCATGAGGAACCTGCTCACCGGGCAGCTCCTCTCCGAGTCCCTGCGCAGCGGCGAGAAGTACCCCCCCGTGGAGCTCGAGCGCCTGGCGGCCTCGTACCTGTACTCCGACTCGGAGCACCTGCACTTCATGGAGTCGGAGACCTACGAGCAGTTCCGCATGACCCCGGACGAGGTGGGCCCCGCGTCGGTCTTCCTCACCGACGGGATGGAGGGCATCCAGGCCATGCGCGTGGGCGGCACCATCATCGGAGTGGAGCTGCCGGACACGGTGATCCTCGAGGTGGTCGAGGCGGATCCGGTCATGAAGGGCTCCACCGCCAAGGCCCAGTTCAAGCGGGCGGTGGTGGGCGACGGCGTCGAGATCAAGGTGCCGGGCTACGTGGACGTGGGCCAGCGCATCAAGGTGGACACGCGAGACCGGCACTTCGTGGAGCGCGTGCGCGACTGAGGCTGCTCAGGGAGCGGACCGTCCGGCGGCGCCCACCTCGATCCGGGCCAGGACGTAGGCGTGGTCGGTGGCCTTGCCCGACAGGGTGCCCGGCTGCACGCCGCACAGCTCGTTGCCGTGCAGGATCGTGTACTCGACGGCGCCGGCCCGGTGCGCCGCGGCGGACACGACGCCGTGCATCAGCACCTGCAGCTGACCCCGGTGGTTGTAGTCGAAGCGCTCTTCGTGGGGCAGCGTCTGCACCAGGTTCACGCAGTCGTCTCCGCACAGCGCGGCCAGGGTGGGGCTGAACTCGAAGTCGTTGAAGTCCCCCGTGACGTAGAAGTCCTGGCCGTCGGCGCGCACGTCCCCCAGCGCCTCGCGGATGAGCTCGGCCTGGCGCACTCGGGTGGCCTCCTGGGGATCGTGCCCCGGGTCCTGGGGGGCGAACACGCTGTGCTGGTGCCGCTTGGAGGCCAGGTGCACGTTGACCACGACCAGCTCGGCGCCGGAGGCCAGGACCGTGAACCGGGCCAGCAGCGGCTTGCGTGAGCCAGCGAAGGCCGGCTCCTGGGCGCCGATGCGGCGCAGCGTCTTTCGCCTCAGCTCCACCCGCGCGGGGTTGTACAGAAAGCCGTTGCGGATGTTGCCGCCGGGCTGGCCGCCGTCCGCGTCGGGCTCCGGGGGCACATCGGCCCAGCGGTAGGCGGGCCCCCCCAGCCGCCGCACGTCCTCGATGAGCTGCCGCCACGTCGCGCTCGCGTCCACCGTGGCGCTCAGCTCGGCGCCGTCGTTGTCCTGCACCTCCTGCAGCGCCACGATGTCCGGTCCGCCGGCGTGTTCGACGATGGCCTTCGCGAGCAGGACGAAGCGACCGTCCCCCCGGTCGTCGTCCACGTCCCGGTCCGGATCGGACACCTTGCGGGGATCCTCCAGGCGCACGTCGAGGTTGAAGCCGTTCAGGGTCAGGATGCTGGTGCGCTCCGGCGCCGGGCCGAAGGACGCGCGCCCCTGCACGACGGAGGAGTCGGACACCTTCATGCCGGCCCGGGCCACGATCTGGAAGGCCCCGGAGCGGTAGGCGAGGGGCCCCACCACCGAGGTCAGCAGGCGGGCCCCGACGTTGAGCCGCGGCGCGCGGCGGTGGTCCAGGATCCGAAAGCCCGGCAGCCAGCGGCCCGGGTTGTCCGGATCCACGAGCACGCCGCCGTGGGACCCCGTGATCCCCCCGGTCCCCGGAAGCAGGCACACGTAGTCGCCGAAGGGGTTGCTGGGGGCGGCGAAGGTGGCCCCCGCGGCGATCCCCACCAACATGCCCTCGAGCCCGTTCAGGGTCCGGGAGAGCAACGTCGGGTCGTCGGGCAGGCCCTGGGCGGTCATCCAGTGGGGCTCGATCAGCGGGCCGTCCTCGGACAGCACGTGGACCGCAGCCTCCTTGATCTGCGTGGTGGGGCGGCCGTTGTCGCCCCGGGTGAAGTCGGCCACCTCGCCGGTCACCTCCAGCAACACCCCCACGGGGGCCTTGCGGCGGGGGCTGTACACGAAGATCCCGTCCGAGCAGTAGGGGTCCTTGGAGCCTGCCGGATCCTGGATGAAGTAGCCCTTGCGGCTGTGCCCCGTGACCACGCCCCGGGTGCGCACCGCCGTCCGCGCGAACGCCGACAGCAGGCCGGCGCCCTGGATGGCGTGGATCGGCGTCAGCTGGTCAACCATCGTCCTCCAGGAGCGTGGCGTGCACCTCGGCCACGGCCTCGCTCCGAAGGGATGGCTCCAGCGTCAGCGCGGCGTCCAGCAGGGCCAGGGCCCGGGGGCGCAGGTAGGCCACCCGCGCGTCGTCGTCGTCGTCGGCGGCCGCTTCGCACCGGGCCGCCAGCGCCAGGGCCAGCAACATCGTGCGGCGGGAGCCCGGGCCGCTCTCCATCCCGAAGAACGCCGTGAGGGCCGGCAGCGTCATGCCCTCGAACATCGTGATCGGCACCCCGAGCTGCTGCTCGACGTCGATCTCGATCTCTTCGAGCTTCTCCTCGCCGGGGCGCAGCCCCATCAGGCGCAGGGCCGCCAAGGCGAGCTCTTCGATGTTGCGGATCAGGAAGTCGGCTTCGATGGACATGGTGTCAGCCCCGGGCCGCCGGCTTCTGGGCGACGCCCCCACCGAAGAACAGCACGTTGTGAAACACCTCCGGCGGATCCTCCTCGTCGGGCCAGCGCACGTCCTCGCGGCAGGTGCGCGGGTAGACCGCCGTCAGCACGTCTGCGAAGGGGTCGCTGTCCCAGGCCGACCACACCGCGAGCACGCCGCCGGGGGCGAGGTGACGCGCCACCTGGCGCTGTCCTTCGACGGTGTAGAACCGGCCCGCGTCGGTGGCCAGCCGATCCTCGGGGGAGTGGTCCACGTCCACCAGGATCAGATCGAACTGCTCGGAGGGCGGACCGAGCAGGTCCTCGAAGACGTCACCCTGCACGATCTCCAGCCGCTCCTCCGCCGCGAACTGGGCGGACAGGGGCAGCAGCCCGCGGTTCATCCAGTCGATGACGAAGTCCATCTTCTCCACCACCCGAACGTGGGCGACGTTGGCGCCTTCGAGGGCCGCCTGGGCGGTGTACCCGAGCCCCAGACCGCCCACCAGGACCCGCAGCGGACCCGTGCCCTCGTGCAGCCGGAGGGCCGAGGTGGAGAGCTGCCGCTCGGACAGGTTGTTCAGGCTGCTCATGAGCAGCTGACCCGAGATCTGGATCTCGTACACCCAGTCCGGCCGGCCCAGCGCGTGGCGCCGCCCCAGATACAGGGTTCCGATGGACGTGTTGGCGTGGCCGAGCAGCTCGAGATCGATCATGGGGCGTGCAAATACCACACCCGAAGGGCCCGCGCTCCCCAGGACGCCTGCCCCGACGCGCTGGTCTTGCGGCCGTGCCCGAATCGACGCACCCTGGGGGCCCGGCGCTCCTGCCCCGCGAGGTCGTGCATGCGGCTCCTGTTCCTGGTCTGCTCGGTGCTCGCGCTGCTCCGCCTGGGCTCCGGCTGCGACGTCGCTCCCGCGGACGACGACGATGTCACCGACGCCGCCCAGGACGACGACGACACCACCGCGCCGGACTACCCCGGCTGCCCCTGGGCCCTCGTGGAGATCACGCGGGATCCGTCCCTGCCGCCCATCGTCGATGCGATGAAGCTGTGGCTGGGGGCCTACCGACCCGGCGACGTGTCCCCGGGACAGGTGCCGCACGTGCAGTCGCTGGCGTCGGACAACGCGCGGTCCCTGGGGCCGCTGCAGGATCCGGGGGACTCCTACGCGGTGCCGTTCTGCGTGCCCACCGGCGATCTGGCCGTGGCGGTGATGCTGGACACGAACTGGGACGACGACGCCTGCTCCGCCGGCGACTACCTCGGGGTGGGGCTCGGCGTGTTCTCGGCCCAGGGGGACGTCATCGAGGTGGTGCTCGACCACCTGCTCAGCGAGCAGGACTGTCACCACGGTGGCTGAGCCCGGCCGTCGCGCGGCGCCGATCCTGGCCCTCGGACTGCTCGCGGGGTGCGTGGGGATCCCCGTGGATCCCGGGCCGGGGGATGCGCTTTCTTGCGCGGATCCGGCCTCGGGCGACGCCTGCCCCGAGACCGTGCCCACCAGCCTCGCCGATGCGTTCCTGCGGATCTCCGGGACCGAGGAGTTCAGCCTGTCCGGCAAGTCCGTGGCCGCCATCGACGACCTGGACGGCGACGGCCGCTCGGAGCTGTTGATCGGGGCGTCCAACGTGGGCCAGTCCCGGGGACGCAGCTACCTGTTCTTCTCCACGGGCCTGGCGGGGGGAGGGGACCGCTCGTTGGACGACGCGGACGTGGTGATCTCTGGCCTCGTCGCTGGGGGGGCCAGCGGGCGGTGGGTCGCCTCGGCGGGGGACGTGGACGACGACGGCCGGGGAGACCTGCTCGTGGGAGCCCACAACGCCGAGGACGCGGCGGGGGTCAGCTACCTGCTGCTGGGGGCGGATCTCGCCGTCGGCGGGCTGTTCGACCTGTCCGTGGCCCACGCGACGATCCGCGGGGACGCCCCCTTCGACCACTCGGGCTGGGGGCTCGCGAGCGCCGGGGACGTGGACGGCGACGGCCTCAGCGACGTGATCGTGGGTGGCTACGGCGACGACACGGCGGGCGACGGGGCGGGGGCGGCGGCGGTGTTCTTCGGCTCCACGCTGCGGCTGGGCGGGGACTTCACGGTGTCCCAGGGGGACGCGGTGTTCCTGGGGGCGGCGGCGGGGGATGCCTTCGGCCGCACCGTGGCCTCCCTCGGGGATGTGGACGGCGACGGGCGCGACGACCTGCTCGTGGGCGCCCTGGGCGAGGACTCGGGTGGGAGCGAGGCCGGCGCGGCCTACGTGTTCCTGGCCTCCGCGGTGGCCCAGGGGGGCACGCACGGGGCCACCGAGGCCTGGGCCACCCTTCGGGGCGAAGAGGCCGGCGACGGCGTGGGGTTCGCGCTGGCGGGGGCGGGGGACGTGGATGGCGACGGCGTGCCCGAGGCCCTCGTCTCGGCCTACCGCAACGACCGCGCCGGGCGCAACGCCGGCGCCACCTACGTCGTGTTCGGCGCGCGGATCGCGGCGGGCGGCGTGGTGGACCTCGCGGACGCCGACGTCACCCTGCTCG
>CALAGR010000403.1 GCA_937891735.1 uncultured Pseudomonadota bacterium
CTGGCCACTCAGCCACCTGAGGTTGCCTGACGCAGATATCTAAACACCCTCTAAGAGGGTGTTCCCATAAAGCTACGCAGTGGCAACCTCTGAGGCTGTGAGGCGGCGCAACAGCCGCCGCCCCTCAGCGAACCAGATCCAGGCCGTCGAGCTCAGCAGGGTGCGGTCCTGGTCCTTGACGAGGCGCCGAGGTCGGCCGTTCCACGCGTTGGTCCGCTCGATGACCCAGCGCTTCGGGAGCGGTACGAACGTCTTCGGCGCGAACACCGGCAGGGGCAGGGTCTGCTGCGCCTGCAGCCGCAGGCCGACGGAGCGATTCCCCGGATGTCGGGCGATCTCCACCGAGAGCCCCGGGTTCGCTGCCTCCAGCCTCGTCTTGCACTTCCCGGCGTAGCCCTCGTCCGTGTAGACCTTCGTGATCGTCGGGAGCTGAGCGTGGTCTCGCTGATCGAGGGCGTCGTGGATCACGCTCGGCGGGGGCGTCGCTCCGCGAGCCGGGGCGTCGCCTCGATGGGTGACTCGACGAGCCTTCGGTATGCCTCGATCTGGCTTTGGAGGGTACGCGCGACGCGGGCGATCCCCCTGGCCTGGTGCAGCTCCGGTCGTTCGTCGGGCTGGCCTTCGTGGGCGGCGAGGGCGCCGACGACGAGCTGGAGCTGGTGGTCCAGGGCCGCGAGGACGGCGGTCTGGGGGTGGCTTCGGAGCAGCGCCGCGGGCGGCGTCCAGGGGACGCGGCTCACCCTGCCCTCTGCTTTCGAGAGCGCGCGGCGGGGGCGAAGAGCTCGAGGTAGAGCCCCTCGTCGAGCTGGGCGAGGTCGCGGTCTGCCGCGGCGTGCAGCATCTCGGCGGCGGTCTGGCAGAGCACGCGGGGGTTGCCGGCGGAGTGGGCGGCCAGGGTCTTCTTGAGGCCATCACTGAGCAGGTGGGGCACGGCGGCGCGCTCCAGCATGTGGTCCAGGAAGTCGCGGAGCTCGTCGGGGCTGTAGGGCTCCAGCACGAGGCGGGTTCGCACCCGGCTCCCGAGCGGGAGCAGCTCCTTGCCCCGGAAGCGGTCGGCCAGCCGCCCGTCGCCGCAGAGCACCGTGGTCAGCAGCACCTCCGAGTCGAAGTGCGCCGAGCCGAGCAGGCGGATCTCGTTGAGGCAGGCCGTCGGCATCTCCTGGGCCTCATCGACGAGGAGGACGGGCCGGAAGAGCGTGGCCCGGATGTGCTCGCGCCAGCGCGCCCGAAGGGCCTTGAAGCCGCCGTAGCGGTTGGCGGGCGACAGGTCGACGCCGAAGAGATCGCCCAGCTCGCGGTAGAAGTCGGACAGCTTGCTCTGGGGCCTGCCCATGACGCCGACGACGATGTCCTCGGACTGTCGGGTCAGGGTCCAGGCCAGGGCCTGGGCGGTCTTGCTCTTGCCGAGGCCAGGGTCTCCGACGATCGCCCCGTACCCTCCGTCTCGGATGAGGGCCGAGACGCGCTGGAAGAAGAGCCGGACGCGCGGCGGCAGCCAGATGTCCTCGACGGGGACGGTGGGCAGGAAGGGGTTGTGCTTGAAGCCGTAGCGGGTCTTGGGGTCCATGTCGGTCAGTCCTCCAGGGGCAGCCAGGCCGGCGGCAGGCCGGTGGCGGCGAAGTCTTCGAGCAGGGTCCGCATCAGCGGGGGGAGCGGCTCGTCCCCGACGGGCTCGGGGAGGTGCGCGTCGGGGATCGGCTCCAGGGCGCGTCGTCGTCCGTCGGCGTTCGCGGTCTTGTCGACGGGGCGGATGGTGGCGAGCAGGGCGCGGCTCCTGGGATCGATGACCCAGGCCTCGGAGAGGTCCCAGCGCCGGTAGCGGACGGTGGGACGCGGGAGGGTGCGCAGGCGTCCGGGGATCTCGAAGCGGACGCCCTCGATGGAGACGGTGCCGTCGCCCCGGCGCTGGGTGCGGGTCTGCTCGACGGAGAAGGCGCGGCGGAGGACGTCCAGGCTCGGAGCGGGCCTGGAGACGTCGGGGCCGGCGAGGGCGCGCTGCAGCGGGGAGACGCCGAGCTCGTCGTGTCGACGTCGGTGGTACTCGCCCTCGACCCAGGCCACCGTGGCGCGGTTGAGGAGATCGAGTGAGAGCTGCTCGACGTTCTCGAGCATCTTGAGCACCCGTCCCTCCAGCGGCCCCCAGAAGACCTCCTGCTTGGCGTTCTGCTGGGGGCTGTAGGGGAGCGTGGGACGGGAGCGGATCGACAGTTCGGTGAAGCCCTGCTGGGTCTCGACGGCGACCATCGCGGCGCCGTTGTCATGCATGGTCTCGCGGGGCAGGCCGCGCTTGCCGATGGCCTGGATGAGGTCGTGGACGAGGTGCCTCGTCGTCTCGCCCAGGTACCACTGGATGTGGCAGACGAGGCGGGAGCAGTCGTCGATGACGCAGAAGCAGCGTGGCGTGTGCCAGGTCCCGTCGCTGTCGACGACGCGCCTGCTGGCCTCGTGGAAGTCGAAGTGCCACAAGCTGTGGACGGCGTCGGCCTCGTACGAGCGCGTCTCGAGTTGCTCCAGTCGCTGGGCTGCTCGGCGCTTGCCACGGGTCCGCGCGTTCTTCTGCTTCGTCCAGCCCCGCCGCTGCATCGCTCGGCGGATCGTCGGGTACGACGGGGCCTTGCCGTAGACCTCGGGGGTCTCGGCGCAGAGCGCGACGAGGTTGTCGGCGTGGAGCTGGTACGACCAGCTCCGATGTGCGGCGTACTGCTTGCGCAGGGCCTCGAGCAGCGCGGCGCTGATCGCGGTCGTCTTGCCGATGTCGCTGCGGATCGAGCGGGCCAGCGCGGCGAGCGGATCGTCGGCGTCACGCGCCCTGTAGTACCAGGCCTCGATGGTGGAGAGCCCGTAGCGGACGGGCTGATCGTCGGCGTCGCGCCAGAGACGGGCGGCGAGCTCGCGCAGCATCGGCGCCAGCTCGCCGCGGCGGGGTGGACTGGCCAGCAGGGGCGCGATTACCGCCAGGCGCAGGCGGGCTTCGCGCCGCGCTCGGGGGAGCGTGGGCGGGTCGGACATGAGGGCCTCCAAGGGCTCGTGAGCGTGGAGGCGAAGGTCTACCGATCAGGGCGTGAGCTGGAATCTCCCCATCTTCTGCGTGAGTGGTGTGGGCCCTCGGGCAGCGTGCTCGATCCGGGCCCATGCGGGCAGGAGGGAGCGCAGCCGGGCAAGGCCTTGGAGGACGTCGCAGAGGCCGGCAGGGAGGTCGTCGTCGCGGATGCTCGGGCTGACGAGGCCTCGGAAGGCGCGCCAGGCGCGGGAGCGCGGGAAGGTCTCGGCCCACCAGGCCATCCAGCGCACAACGGTCTGCCAGGAGACACCGAGCCGGTCGCGGAGCGTGCTGCCGCTGGCCGAGCCGGGGCGGCGATGCCGGAGCACGGCGACCAGGGTGACGACCGCGCCCAGGTAGACCTTGCGGCCCAGGAACAGCACGGACGGCGGCAGGGTGCGGCGCCGGCAGTGACCGCAGCACAGGCCGTGGCGGACGCTCAGCTCCTCGGGGAGCGGTGGCCCGCCGCGCGGCTTGCGGGGATACCGGGCCCAGTGGAGGGGCCCGCCGCAGTAGGTGCACCCGGCGGTCCGCACCTCGTGGGCGATGTCCACGTCCAGACGGCCGAGGAGCAAGAAGAGGGATGCGCGATCGAGCGCCGCGAGGTACACAGTCCCTGCCTTTCTCAGGCAGGGGCCCCCTCGATCAGGTTTTCCAGGCTAGATGAGGGGGTCCCACCTGCCTCCCCTGACTACCGTGATCAGGAACGGAAGGCGATCCCCTCGAATACCGAGATCGTGCTCACTTCGGAGCGATCCGGGCGGGCTCCTCTCGGTTCTGGCGGGGTGGAGACCTGAGAGGATGCGGGAACTCGGCACTCCTGGCGCTCAGCCGCGCTCCTGCCAGCTCTGCGGATCGCGTGCGGAGTGGAAGACGGCGAGCACCTCCACATGGTCGGGCTCCGTCAGGTAGATGACCGAAAACGGGAACCGCTTCAAGACCCGCCGCCGCACGTCGCCTTGAACCTTCGCCGAGAGCAGGGGTGCCCGTGCGATCTCGGCCATCACGGCGTCCACGCAGGCGCGGAACTCATCGCCGAGGCCTTGGCGCTGTCCTTCGTGCCAACGCCATGCCTCAGTCAGCTCATTGAGTGCCTCTGGGCGAAGGCGGATCGGAAGCATCAGTCGCGGCGGCGCATCTGCTCGCGGGCGATCTCCCAGGGGACCGACGTCTTGGGGTTCGCCCGATAGTCGGCCAGCCGTCGGTCGAGCTCAGCGGCCTGGGCAGCGCTGAGCGGCTCATGCTCCACATCGGCCGCGATCCGGTCCCAGAGGGCCTGGACGTAAAGGATGCGCTCTGCGGTGGTCATCCGTTCGAAGGTCGGCTCCATGGTTGGATTCTAGGCATCGTCGCTCGTCGTCGCGAGGGGTTTGCTCCGCGGGGCTTCCACGTCCGCTCCACATCGCGGGTCAACGAGAGCACGTCGGTGTGCTGGTTCGGCGGTGCTCTTGCCCTCCGTGAGCATCGCTCCGACCATCGCCCACCCGGCGGGCCGCTCGACCCAAGAAGTTCTATAGGTGTCCATCCAGGCCGACCATTGATGGAAGGCCCCGCTTGAACGCTGTTCCGGCGGGGCCTTCGCCGTTCGACGAGGCGGGGACCGTCACAGGACGGGTCGCACTTCAAGACGAGCGGCCACCCCCCAGCGTCGATCATGGAGCCCGACGGATGTCGTACTCGTCAATGGCGGGCTCAATGGATGGAAGCGCCAGGGTCTCGATCCGGGCCTGGGCCACCAGCATCCGATGAAACGGGTCTCTGTGATGGTGGGGGCGTCGCTCGACTTCGGCGATGGGCGCCAGGTCGATGCCCAGCAAGGTCACCCGCTTCTCCTCGCACCAGGCCCAGGCCAGGGTGAGTTCGGTCCGGGCCTCGGGCCGGAAGATGACGGATCGGCTCACTGCTCGCGGCTCAGCCCGCCTTGACCTGCTCCCAGGGGATGGAAGTGGACGGCTCGGCACGATGAGCGGCGAGCCGGCGGTCAAGCTCCCTGCCCAGATCCTCGGACAGCGGCACCTCGTCCGGTTCGGCAGCGATCCGGTCCCGGAGGTCCTGCACGCGCAGGATGCGCTCAGCGACACTCATCTCTTCGAAGGTCGGCTTCATGGTTCGATTCCAGGCACGCCCGTCCGGCTGGGCTGGCTCGGAGCCGGGGGCCGGACCTGGGCGGTCGGTCCGCGTTGTCTCCGCCGTTGGGGCGGATCATGAGAACGAGAGAGGCCTCGAAGCACGCGCGGGCGCGGCAGGTCACCGGTGTCGCGTGCGAAGCGGATCACGGCCACGAATGGCGAGTGCTCATCCAGCGGCACCAGGCGCGTCGTCGGCCGGAGGCCCAGGGCCCGTCGTGTTCGCCGCAGTGGCCAACGGGCGAGGGCGTCCGGGGCGCCAGTCCGGCCTGGAGGACCGCGCAGGGCGTGCCGAGGAGGCGCTGAGCAGAGACGGGACGGCGTCGGTCTCCGTGCAAATCTGCACGCTCAGGAGTGTGGATCCCAACACCGAGGGCCACCGACCGGGACCTCGGGGCGCCCTCGGCTCGAGTCCTCACGCAGCGCGAGGAGGGCGGTGGTGCGAGGCCGGGTTGCCGGGCGCTGGCAAGAGGTGCGCGACCTGGTCCACTTCGAGCGCCGGAGCTCCACGGGCATGCTCCTTGCTACCCCGATGGCCGCACACGTTGGGAGAAGACCATGCAGGCACCGGGGAAGACATTCGTCGTCACGGGGGCGGGCAGCGGAATGGGCCAGGAGATCGCGCTGCTCCTCCTGCGCAAGGGGGGCCGTGTCGCCGGCGTCGACGTGCGCACAGAGGGGCTCGCCGAGACCCTTCGGCGCGCAGGCGCGGACAGCGGGAGCATGTCGACCCACGTCCTCGACGTCGCGGACAAGTCGGCGGTTCGAGCGTTGCTGGAGGAGGTCATCGAGCGCCACGGGCACGTTGATGGGCTGTTCAACGTCGCGGGCGTGATCCAGCCGTTCAAGAAGATCGCGCAGCTGGATGACGCGACCATCGAGCGGGTCATGAACATCAACTTCTACGGCACCCTCCACATGACGAGGACGTTTCTACCGCACCTGCTCGAGCGCCCCGAGGCCCACATCATCAACATCTCCAGCATGGGTGGGTTCTTGCCGGTGCCTGGCCAGGCGATCTACGGCGCCTCCAAGGCGGCAGTGAAGCTGATGACGGAGGCGCTGTACGCGGAGCTCCTCGACACTGATGTGCGCGTCACCGTGGTCTTCCCCGGCGCCGTCGCGACCCGCATCGCCGAGAACTCCGGCGTGGACAGCCCCGTGGACGCGGGCGGCGACGCGCCGATGAAAGCGCTGCCCGCCAACGAGGCCGCGGAGGCGATCGTCGAGGGCATGGAGGGCGACGACTACCACGTCCTCGTGGGCTCCGACGCCTACATGATGGACAAGCTGTCGCGGCTGATGCCGAAGAAGGCGGTGAAGGTCATCCAGAAGCAGATGAAGGCGTTGCTCGGCGACTGACCTCTCTGTTCGACGGCGTCGGGTCAAGGCGCCAGAGGGGACCACGCTCACGTCTGGCGCCGTGGCGAGGCACCAGACCACAAGGAAGGACGCCACCCATGCCGGCGGATAGAGCCCGTCCGAGGTCCCAGCGCCCAGCGGTTGGTGTCGACCCGCGGCTCTCCCATGTGGCCGGCGGCACGAGCCCGACATGAGCGGCCAGGCCCAGAAAGGGTCGAGCTCCTCAGCCACGAACCCACGGGGAGCGGGAGGCGGAACGCTGCTCCTCGCGCTCCTGCCGTGCTTCGCGCTCGGGGTGTTCGCGGCGGGACGAGGTCTCGAGGACGCGGCGCTCCCCGGGGCCCATGGTCTGGCGGGCTTCACCCTTCAGGCGCTGCTGCCAGCGCTGCTCCTTCTGGGGATCTGCCTGGCGTCGGCGGCGGCGGTCACGGCGCTGTTCGCCCGCCTGACGCGCCGACCCCCGATGGAGGGCGCCGCGACCGCAGCCTTCCTCTTCGTGCTCACCGTGCCCCTGTCCACGCCGGTCGTGCCCGCCGCGCTGTCCCTCGTGTTCGGACTGGTCGTGGGCCGCGAGGTCTTCGGGACCCCCGAACGGAGCTTCGTCCACCCGGCGGTGCTCGCACACGTCTTTCTCTCCCTGGCCTGGCCGGCGGCGCTGGATGGCGCGGCGACCTGGCTGCCCCCGGACGGCGCTACCGACCAGACCTGGGCCGCGTGGCTCGTGCTCAGTCCCGTCCCGGGCACCCTCGGCGCCGCGTCGGCGCTGGCGTGCCTCGTGGGCGGTTCGGTCCTGGTGGTCCGCCGACTGATCGCCTGGCGCGTCGCCGTCGCGGTCCCGATCGGCGTCGCTGTGGCCCTCGCGCTGCTCGGGCGGACCGAGGGTCTGGGCCCGTCGATGCTCGCCCTGCCCGCGCACCTCACCCTCGGCAGCCTCGCGTTCGGCGCGGCCTTCCTCGCCGGCGCCGCGAACTCCTCACCGGCGACCAGCTCCGGCCGGTGGTTTCATGGAGCGTTGGTCGGATTCCTCGTCGTGCTGTTTCGCCAGACGGTCGATACCGCGCCCGACGGGACGATGAACGCGATCCTGCTCGCCTCGGTCTTCGCCCCGCTGACCGATCACGTGGTGAACGCCTGGCGGGCCGAGGATGAGAGGTCGCAGCGTGCCTGACCTCCCGGCTCCGCTGCCCCCCGAGCGATCCGCTCCGCCGGTGCTGTCCCCGAGCCCGGCTCACGCGCATCGTCGGGACGGCCCGATCCGGACCATCGTGGTCTCGCTCCTGGTGTGCCTCGGCTGCTCGATCATCGTCTCGATCTCGACCGTGCTCCTGCGCCCGCTGCGAGCCGAACACGCGCGCCAGGCGCGGCAGGGCCGGATCGACGAAGCCCTCGCTGCCCAGCCAGGCCTGTCCGGCTTGTTGGACGAGCTGCCGAGCGTGGACCTCGAGCTCTGGGTCGTCGAGCTCGCCACGGGGACCCGATCGTCGGAGATCGATCCCAGCACCTTCGATCCCGAGCGGGCGGCGACCGATCCCGCCGCAGGCCGCCTCGTGCCCGTCGAGCGCGACATCGCGCGGATCAAGCACCAGGCCCGCCACGGAGTCGTCACCGTCGTCCGCCGCGGCGGCAAGCTCGAAGCACTCGTCCTGCCGGTCTACGGGCGTGGCTACGCCTCGGTGATCCACGCTTCGGTCGCCCTGGCCCCCGACGGCAGGACCATCCAGGCCCTGATCGTCCAGGAGCACGGGGAGACGGCCGGCATCGGCACCCAGATCGAGGACCCCGAGTGGCTGGGCCAGTGGTCGGGGAAGCAGGCGCTGGACGAGCAGGGCCGGCCGGTGATCGAGGTCGCCACGGGCAAGTCCGCAGACGACGAGCCCGGCCGCGTCCGGATCGACGCGGTCAGCGGCGCCACCCGCAGCAGCGTCGGCGTGGGCAACATGATCCGCTTCTGGCTCGGAGAGGACGGCTACGGGCCCTTCATCGCCCGAGTACGAGAAGGGGAGCTCCGATGAGGCGCATCCCCCGGACGTTGACGGAGCCCCTCGTCGACAACAACCCGGTCGCCGTACAGCTCCTCGGCCTCTGCTCTGCCCTGGCGGTGACGCGCTCGGTCGACACCGCGCTGGCCATGAGCGCAGCGCTCACCGTGGTCCTGGTCTCGTCCAACGCGATCATCAGCCTCCTTCGCCGCGTCATCCCCCACAGCACGCGACTGGTGCTTCAGATCATCATCATCGCGACCCTGGTGACCCTGGCGGACCAACTGCTCGCCGCCTTTGCGCCCGCCATGAGTCGGCGGCTGTCGATCTTCGTCAGCCTGATCATCACCAACTGCGTCGTCCTGGGCCGCGCCGAGGCGTTCGCCATGTCGCACGGTGTGCTGGCCAGCGTGGGAGACGGCCTGGGCAACGCCCTCGGCTACACCTTCCTGCTGACGCTGGTCGGCGCCGTCCGGGAGCTGCTGGGGGCCGGGACGCTCCTGGGGCACGCCGTGCTGCCCCTGGCCCGAGACGGCGGCTGGTTCGAGCCGATGCAGATCCTGCACCAGGCGCCGTCCGGCTTCTTCCTCATCGCCGCGTTCGTGTGGCTGCTGGCCAGGCTTCGGCTCCCGCCGGCCCGGCCGAACGAGCGGCGGGCGGGCGCCGACGGAGGCGCCCCATGATCGACCTCTTCATCCAGGCCGCGTTCGTGGAGAACCTGGCGCTCACGTTCTTCCTGGGCATCTGCACCCTGCTCGGCGGCTCGCGGCGGGTGGACACCGCCCTCGGCCTCGGCGCGGCCGTCCTCGTGGTCCTGGCCGTCACCATTCCGGCGAACCACATCCTGTACGAGCGACTGCTCCGGGACGGTGCGTGGGCCTGGGCCGGGATGCCGGAGCTCGACCTCAGCCACCTGTCCCTCATCTGCTTCATCGGGCTGACCGCCGCCACGGTGCAGATCCTCGAGATGGCGCTCGATCGCTTCTTCCCGACGCTGTTCCGGGCGCTGGGCATCTTCCTGCCTCTGATCACCGTCAACTGCGCCATCCTGGGTGGCTCCCTGTTCATGGTCGATCGGCACTACGACCTCGCCCAGAGCGCCGTCTTTGCGCTGGGCAGCGGCGTGGGGTGGGCCCTGGCGGTGGCGACGTTGGCGGCCATCCGCGAGCGCATCCAGGACACCAGCCAGGCCGACGACGCAGGGTCCCGCGCGAGGGTGTTCGTCGTGATCGGCATCCTCTCGATGGCGTTCCTCGCCTTCTCCGGCGTGCGGCTGCGATGAACGAGATCGTCATGACCGTCCTGGTCATGAACGGCATCGTCCTGATGCTGGTCGGGATGATCCTGGCGGCGCGGGCGCTGCTGGTGGGCGGGGGCGAGGCGTTGGTCGAGATCGAGGGCCATGACTCGGTGCGGGCTGCGATCGGCGCCAGGCTCCACGCCGTCCTCGGCGACGCCGGGGTCCCGGTCGCCGCAGCGTGCGGCGGTCGCGGCACCTGCGGGCAGTGTCGGGTCCGTGTGAGCGGCCGTGTCGACGCTCCGCTGCCTACCGAAGAGGCGTTGCTGGGAGACCACGCGCTCACCACCGGGCTGCGCCTGGCCTGCCAGGTCACGCTCCGAGGCGACGTCCGGGTCGTCATGCCAGAGGGTCTCGCGCGCATCCGGAGCCTGGAGGCCCGCGTCCGCTCGGCCCGACACCTGACGCCCCTCCTCAAGGAGATCGTCCTGGACCTGCCGCCGAGCGCCCGGTGGCAGTTCCGGGCCGGCGCCTACATCCAGGTCGTGTGCCCACCCTTCCGGCTTCGACTCGGTGATCTGCCGACCGACGAGGCCGTGCGGGCGGACTGGGTCCGCATGGGCATCGACGGGCTGGAGGTCGGCTCGACCTCTCCCACCACCCGTGCCTACTCCCTCGCCAACCACCCAGCCGAGGGGGCCATCGCGATGTTGCTCGTGCGCCTCGCCCTGCCGCCTCCGGGAGCGCCACCGGCCACGCCCCCCGGCGTCGGTTCGTCCTACCTGTTCTCGCTGCGCCCGGGCGAGCCCGTGGCCATCAGCGAGCCGGTCAGCCACTTCATGGCCCGCGACTCGGATCGGGAGATGGTCTTCGTGGCGGGGGGCGCCGGCATGGCGCCGATGCGGGCCCACATCCTCGAGCAACTGGACGTGTCGCGGACCACGAGGAGGATCAGCTTCTGGTACGGCGCGCGCAGCAAGGCAGACATCCTGTACGAGGAGGAGTTCGACCGCCTGCAGCGGGAACACGCGAACTTCACCTGGTCCGTCGCGCTCTCCGAGCCCGCCCCCGACGACGCCTGGACGGGTCCGACCGGGTTCATCCACCAGCACCTGCGGGACGCCTGTCTGGCGACCCATCCGTCGCCAGCGGAGGCCGAGTACTACATCTGCGGACCCCCGCTGATGGCCTACGCGGTGGTGGCCGTGCTCGGGGAGTACGGCGTGGACCGCTCCCAGATCTTCTCCGACGACTTTGGAGGCTAGATGGCCATGGTCGAGCTCCTCGGGATGACATTCGTGCTGGTCGCCCTCGCCGCCGGGGCGCTCTGGTGGTCCGGTCGGGGGCGTGCCGACAGCTGCGCACGCTGCGACGACGGGTCCCGCTGCGAGGTCGCACGCGAGCAGGGGCGGTCGTTGCCATGATCCGGAAGATCGCCGTCCACGAAGTGATGACGACACGGCTGGTGACCATCGGTCCGGAGGCGAGCATCAATGACGCGATTCACCTCCTGCTGGAGCATGAGGTCTCGGGTCTCCCGATCGTGGACGACCAGGGCTACCTCGTGGGGATGCTCACCGAGCAGGACTGCCTGCGCTCCGCATACCGAAGTGGCTACTACCAGGACCCGGACAGGACCATCGCCGAGGCGATGACCCACGACGTCACCACGATCGACGCCGACGAGGACCTCATGATCGCGACGACCCTGTTCCTGAAGCGCTCGTTCCGCCGGCTGCCCGTGCTGCGCGAAGGCCGGCTCGTCGGGGTCGTGAGCCGTCGCGACGCCCTCAGGGCGCTGCGGATGCTCTGGTGACCGCGCCCTGGGGTCGACCCGAGGAATCGACCACCGGCGCCCAGGGCGTCAGTTCTTCGGTGGGGCCACCGGTGGAACCGAGAGCAGCCAGGTCACCAACGCGTCCGTCTGGGCTTCCGTTGTGCGCAACCGGGTGGGGTGCTTGCGCTCACCGATCTGCTCCTCCCTCAGGAGGTACCGCTTCAGCCAATCCGTCTCGTACTTCGCCGCCAGGCCCGAGAGGTCGGAGCGCCGATCCGGCGCGCCGCTGGGGCTCGGCTCGGCGGCGATGCCCGCGCCCTCGGCGGTGTGACACCCGATGCATCCCGTGGACGTGAAGAGCTCCCTGCCCGGATCGACCTGCTCCGTGGCCCGCGCGGGTGCCAGGAGGCCCCCTCTGTCGAGCGCGGCCGGGTCCGCGTCGCATCCGACCAGCAGGCCGGGGAGCACGAGGCTCAGCCAGGCGCCTGAGCAGGACAGCCGAAGGAACCGGAACAGCGTCCTGGCGGACCTCCATCGGGGGGAACAGCGCGCGAGGTTGTCGCCGACCGGGGGTCGGAGTCGCCGAAGGGGTGGGTGGGGCTCGGGAAGCATGTGGGACCTCCACAGGGTCAGAGTGCAATCGTCGCGCCAACTCGCGGCGACCCGACCAGTCCGGCGCCCCTCCCTCGTCGCCCAGCAGTTCGCGATGCACGGTGTCGAGCTCGCCGACAACGAGCGAGAGGACCAGCCGGCAGGCCGGCACGCTCGCGCTCCGCATCGCCACTTGCTGCGCCGAACTCCCCGTGGTGGAAGCCCACCATGCGAATAATCCGACGCTCCAGTCCCCAGGGCGACGTCGAGACCTGTTCTCTGTGCGGCCGTCGAGCGCCGCTGCGAGACCACCCATGAACGAGCAGGAAGCCATCCTCCGTGCCGAACCTGCCCCGCGGGAGTCAGGGGTCTGGGGCGTCCGCAACTTCCACACGACCCTGCGACAGAGGGCCCTGGCCGGCGCGGCGCTCACCGGCGGCTATCTGGCCATGGTCCTGGCGGCGGCGGTCATGGCCACCGCAGGCCTGCTGCTGGACAGCGCTGCGGTGGTGATCGGCTCGATGTGCGTCGCCCCGTTCATGAGCCCGTCGCGCGCGGTCTGCATCGGGACCCTCTTCGGAGACTGGGGAACCGCGCTGCGGGGGCTCGGCAAACAGCTGCTCGGGCTCCTGGTGATCGGGAGCATCGTCGCGTTCGTCATCACGTCCGCGCTGCAGATGACCGTGGGTGGCTTGACGATCACGCCGGAGATCATGCTGCGGGCGATGCCGACTCCGCGGGACGTCGTCCTCAGCACGATCATCGCGATCTCCGCCGGCGCCGCGGCGTCCCTCGCGCTCGTGACCGAGCCCCGACGGGTGGAGCAGCCCTGGGGCCAGGTCCTCGATGCCATCATCGGCGTCGAGATCGCGATCTCGCTGATCCCGCCGGCCGCCGTGATCGGGATCGGGCTCGCCATGGGGCACCCCGAGCACAGCGTCAACGCCCTCAAGCTGTTGCTGGTGAACGTCGTGTGCCTCGATGTCGTCGGGAGCATGGCGATCCTGGCGATGCGTGGGATCCGACGCCGACACCTGGACATGGAGCGGTCGGTGCGAGGAGCCGTCGGGACGACCCTGGATGTCGTGCCCGGCTTCACCTCGGTGGACAGCACCGTCGACATCCGCCTCCTCGGGGAGCGGGAGGCCCTCATCGACGTCATCCTCCGTCGTCGCTTCGGCGGCAAGGTCCCGGACAGCCTCGCGGAGGCCATCGTCCAGAGGGTCCAGGAGGAGACGGGATGCGTCTCCGATGTCACGGTCGAGGTCGTGCCGCTGTTGTTCCACAAGGGGATCAAGCCCCGGAGAGGCCCGGCGCCGCCCCACGGGACGGCGTAGATCGTCCTCTCCTCGGCCACCGGGGCCCAGCGCCATCCCCCTCCAAGGGGGTCTGGCATCCGTGCATCCGCAGGCGATGTGCCCGCGGCCGCGGGAGGTGCGGCATGCCAGCTCCCAAGGCGCTTTGGTACTCGCGAAGAGCGGCGCTTCAGACCGCCGCGACCGCAGTCTGCGGCCTCCTCGGGATCGACGCTCTCCTGTCTGCACGGCCCGCGACGGCCGCACAGGCTCTCCCACCCGAGGCTTCGACCGACATGATCAAGCAGGGCTTCAAGGTCGCGGCGGGCGACACCCGAGCCGACCAGCACTTCCACATGAAGGGCGTGACCGCCAACACGCTGGACGTGAAGGTGTCCGGGGCTGACTCCGGCGGTCGCCTGGCGATGTTGGAGCAGATCGGGCAGAGCCCCAACGGAGGTCCTCCGCGGCACCTGCACGCCGATCAGGACGAGTTCTTCTACGCGTTGGAGGGTCGATACCGGTTCGAGGTCGGCGACCAGAGCTTCGAGTTGGGGGCGGGGGACTCGATCTTCGCCCCACGCGGAGTTCCCTTCGCGGCCCACGGGATGACTGTGGTGGGTCCCCCGCTGTCGCCTGAGTGACACTCGAACACCCCGAGGTCCTGATGATCTTCGACAACGCCGACTGACGAGCCTCGGCGGACCGGCGAGTCTCACCATCGAGCATCTCTTCGACCAGATCGTCGTCCGCTCGGAGTGACACGCCGAGAGTCGCCTGCGGATCAGGGGGGAGTGGACATCCCCTTGAAGTCCTCGCCCCAGCAGACGATTCGGGCATCGTCGGTCAGGCCACAGGCGAAGCTCCCGCCGACATCGATGCTCGTGAGCCGTCGCGCCGGTGCAGGCACCGCGCCGGCGCCCCAACATCGGGGCAGCCCGTCGGAATCCAACGCGCAGGCCAGCCCGCTTCCGACCGCGAGGGCGGTGAAGGAGCCGGAGGGAACCTGGTGGAAGCCAACCCGCTTCGCCACCTGCTCCGCGATGGGGTCCGCGGTCGCCTCGGCGAGCAACCCGGCCACGGCGGCCGCCGACTGGATCGTGTTGCCAGCGAGCGTCCCTTCCAGCCCCGTTTGTTGCACCACCTCTCGGCCAGCTCGAGCGCTCTGCTGGGAGACCGACCCCGACTCGGAGCCGCGAGCCGGCCCCCCGAGGTCGGTGAACACGAAGTGGTCGGTCGGCGCCCCGGGTTCGTCCGTCCGCCCCTGGCCCCAGCAGCGCAGCGATCCGTCCTCGCGGGACACGCCGCACATCACGAGGTTGCCCGTTGGTGTCGTGTCGATGTCGACCATCAGCTCCGTGGGCGCCACGAAGAGCCCCGGGACGTGGGCCCCCCAACAGGAGGTTCGGCCGCCGCCATCCAGTGCGCAGAACTCGGTGGGGGAGAAGGCGAGCTCGACCACCTCACCCTCCTTGGCGGCGATGCCCCATCCCCCTCGGTCCGTCCAGCAGGCCGCCGTCCCATCGCTGCGGAAGCCACAGCCCCCCGTCTCCCGCGCCAGGACCCGGACGAAGGGCCCATCCGGCATGTGCCTCCGCTCGCCTCCTCTCACGGTGCCCCAGCACTCGATCATCCCTGTCTGCCGCACACCGCAGACGCGCCCGATGGCGGTGTCGATGTGCACGAACGGTCCCGTCGGAGCCCGGAGGGTCTGGGCCTTGTAGCCCCAGCAGACCACCTCGCCGTCGTCGCGCAGCGCGCAGGCGTTGTAGATGCCTGCAGATACCTGACGGAACCGACCGGCCTCGGTCGAGGAGACACCGGGGTCGTCGCCCGAGCGCACCCTTCCCCCCGCCCATGCGGGGCTGGTCGTGAGAGCAAGCAACAGCAGGGCCAGCAGTGACTTCATCGGCGCCTCCGGGGACCGGCCCGAGACTGCAGGCCATGACCAGGACCCGCAAGAGCGGAACGGGCGTACCCCGGGCCACCGGACAGCGTTCGTGCAGGGCAGGTCGGCCACCAGGGCGGGTGCTAGGATTGAGAGGAGGGGGGCAGCCACGTGGCGGGGGAGGCGATCCGGATCCTGCACGTCGAGGACGACGACGTCGACGCCGAGCTCCTGGTGATCGCGATGGGCGACGCCGAGCCGACGGCCCGACTGAGTCGCTGCCGGTGCCTCGCCGACGCGCTGGAGACGATCCGCGCCGGGGCGTTCGACGTCTACATCATCGACTGGCGGCTGCCCGACGGGTCGGGGATCGATCTGATCGCCCGGGCCCGTGACGCCGGGATCACGGCCCCGATGATCCTGATGACCGGCCTGTCCGACCCGGCCGTGGCGGACCAGGGGTTGGCGGCGGGCGCGTCGGACTTCCTGCCGAAGAACGACCTGTCGCCCGAGCGGCTTCGACGCTGCCTTCGCTACACGCTCGAAGCACACCGGATGGCGCAGCGGCTCCGCGAGCATGCCCGAGCGCTCCAGGCGGACAGCCTGCTGGTCCTCGGTGAGGACGGGCGGGTGCTCTTCGCGACCGCGGCCGCCGAAGAGCTGTTTGATCGCCCCCTGGCCGAGCTGCGGGGCGGGGACCTCGGTGTCGAGTTCGAGGATGACGATGGCCTGCTCGAGGTCCTGCGTCCCGACGGCGAGGTTCGACGGGTCGCCGTGCGCACGGCGATGAGCACGTGGGAGGCGACACCCGCGAAGCTCATCTGGTTGCGAGACACCACGGGTGACCTGGGTGATCCGGCCTCCCTCGGGAGCTCGCGACGCAGCACCGAGTCGGTGGTCAGCCGCCTCGCCGCCGGCATCGCCCACGACTTCAACAACCTGCTCGGCGGCGTGATCGGGCACCTCGAGCTGGCCGCGCTGCCCGGGTCGGACGCCCCGGCATCCGGCCGCCACGTCCGGGAGGCGCTGCGTACGGCCGAGCGAGCGGCCGAGCTGACCTCGCAGCTGCTCGCCTTTGCCCGTCGTGCGGAGCCCACGCTGGCGCCGATGGACCTCACGGAGTGGCTCGTCGGGCTCGAGCCGGCCATGAAGCAGCTGTTCGCAGGGCGGGCCCGGTTCGAGCTCCGGCGGCCGTCGACTCCGGTCTGGGTGCTCGCAGACGCCGCTGGATTGGAGCAGGCCCTGCTGAACCTGGTCGGGAACGCCCGCGATGCCGACGGTGAACTCGTGGGCATCGAGCTCGGGACGCCCGGCGGCGTGGCGAGGATCCTGGTGCAGGATCACGGCTGCGGCATGCCAGATGCAGTGCTCGCGTCGGCTTTCGACCCCTTCTTCACCACCAAGCCGGTCGGTGAGGGCACCGGGTTGGGGCTGCCCATCGCGCGCCGCGCGGTGGAGCACATGGGGGGCACCTTCGAGCTCATCACCGAGGTGGGCGTGGGCACGACGGTGCAGATCCTCCTGCCGGTGATCGAGCCGCCGGATCGCCTCTCGGCGGTTCCGGAGGGGCGCCCGATGTCCCGCCCGCGGACCGGGACCGGCCGGGTCCTCGTGGTCGACGATGAGGCCCCCATCCGCTCGATCGTGCAGGCCGCGCTCACGTCAGCGGGCTACGAGGTGGTCCTGGCCACCGGCCCCCTGGACGCCCTCGGGATCTTCGAGGCCGAGGAGCCCTTCGACCTGGTACTGACGGACGTCACGATGCCCGACATGGACGGCTTCGAGCTGGCCGAGGCCCTGTGCCGGCAGCACCCGCGGCAGAAGATCGCCCTGATGTCCGGCTACGGCCACCGGGCGTTGGCCGCCCGCGCGGACGGCGAGCGCGACCATCCCATCCTGGCGAAGCCCTTCCGAATCGCCGGTGTCCTCGAGTTCGTGCACTCCCTGCTGGGGAAGGAGGGATGAACCCCCGTGCCCTCCTCGCCGCGGTGGTCGCAGTGTCGGCGCTGCCTCTGGTGGCGACCCTTCTCGGGATCGATCTCGGCACCGAGATCAGCCCCCTGGACTACACCGCCCTGGCCTCGCTCCCCGGCCGGGAGGCCACCGACCGCGTCATGCGCGCCCTCGCGGGGAGCTACGTCCACACCCTGCTGGAGTGGAGCGCCCTGTGCGCGGCCGTGTTCTGCTTCGTGCTCTCCTGGCTGCACTACCGCATCACCGGGGACCGTGTCACGGCCGTCGTCGGGGCGGCGCTGCTGGCGGCCGGGCTCATGGACGCGTTCCACACCCTGGCCGCTGATCGCCTCATCGGATCGGCCGATCCCGTGGACTTCGTCCCCTTCACCTGGGCGCTGTGTCGGCTCTTCAACGGCCTGATCCTCAGCCTCGGCGCGGGCCTGGTGCTGGCGCGTGGAGCCGAGGGCGACCGAGCGGGGAGCTCGAGGCTCGTCGGCTTCTCGGTCGTCCTGTTCGGTCTGCTCGCCGCCGCGACGGTCGTCGCCGCCGCGTCCGCCGGGGATCTGCCCCGCACGATGTTCCCCGAAGCCGCGATCACCCGCCCCTGGGACATCGCCCCGGGCATCGTCTACCTGTTCGCCGCGGTCGTGATCTTCCCGGCGCTGCACCGCCGCGTCGACAGCTCCTTCTCCCTGGCGCTGTGGCTCTCGGCCTTGCCGCACCTCGCGATCCAGGCCCACATGGCGTTCGGCTCGAGCGCGCTGTTCGACCACCACTTCAACATCGCCCACGGCCTGAAGATCGTCGCCTACCTGGTGCCCCTGCTCGGTCTGCTGATCGACTACGCGCGGGCCTACGCCGAGGCCGACCGGGCCGAGGAACTGGCGCGTTCCAACGCCGCCTTGGTCCGGTCCGAGGGGCACCTTGCGCGCTCCAACACCGAGCTGGAGCGCTTCGCCTACGTCGCTTCGCACGATCTGCAGGAGCCGCTGCGCAAGGTCCAGGCGTTTGGGGCGAGGCTGAAGGAGCGCTACGCGGACGTGCTCGACGACCGCGGCCAGGACTACCTGGCCCGCATGCTGTCGGCGTCCGACCGCATGAGGAGGCTCATTGACGATCTCCTGCTGTTCTCGCGCGCCAGTCGAGCCGAGGCGGTGGTCGAGGAGGTCGCTCTCGGGCCGCTTATCGACGGGGTGCTCAGCGATCTCGAGGTGACGATCAGCGAGGCCGGCGCCACGGTCGAGGTGGGGGAGATGCCCACTGTGGCCGGTGATCCGAGCCAGCTCGGGCAGCTGCTCCAGAACCTGATCGGCAACGCCCTGAAGTACCGCCACGCGGAGCGCGCGCAGCACGTCCAGGTGACCTGCCGCGAGCTCCCGGCTGCCGATGCTCCTCCGGGGGTCGAGGTCGCGGCCGGCTCGACCGTGCAGCGCATCGAAGTGCGGGACCGGGGGATCGGGTTCGAGTCCAAGCACGCGGAGGCGATCTTCGAGCCGTTCCGGCGCCTGCACGGACGAGGCGAGTTCGACGGCTCCGGCGTGGGTCTCGCGCTGTGCCGCCGCATCGTCCAGCGGCATCGGGGCACGATCACCGCCATCGGTCGCCCCGATGAGGGAGCGACCTTCGTGGTATGCCTGCCCACACGGCGCCTCGGTGAGGCCGCCCCGGAGGGGACATGAGCGAGGAACTGGTCGGTGTCCTGTACGCGGAAGACGATCCGGATGATCGCCTGCTGGCGCGGGAAGCCTGGGAAGACAGCCGCGCGCTGAACCCGCTGGACTTCGTCGAGGACGGCGAGGAACTCCTGGAGTATCTCCGGCGCGAGGGTCGCCACGCGGGTCGGACGGGGGCCCAACCAGGGGTGATCCTGCTCGACCTCAACATGCCGAGGATGGACGGGCGGGCCGCGCTGGCTGAGATCAAGAAGGACCCGGAGCTGCGGCGGATCCCGGTCGTGGTGCTGACGACGAGCAAGGCGAGCGAGGATGTGCTCAAGAGCTACGACCTGGGCGTCGCGGGGTTCATCGTCAAGCCACCGACCTTCGAAGCGCTGACCAATGTCCTGCGCAAGGTCGACGAGTACTGGCTCAAGCTCGTACGCCTGCCCGCGCCGTAGACGCCGTGGCCGACGCTCCCAGGCCCCCGCTCGAGCGACTGGCGTATGCGGTCAGCCACGATCTGGGCGCTCCCGTCCGGCACATCGGTCAGTATCTGGCGCTGCTCAAGCCCCGCCTCGGCCCCCTCGACCCTCGGGCCGAGCAGTACGTGGAGCGCATCGAGGCGGCGAATGGGCGACTGGCTGAAAAGCTCCAGGACGTCTTGCGCTTCTCCCGGGTCATGACGCAGGGGCGGCCTCCCGTCCCGACCGACGCGGCCGAGGCCTTCGACGCCGCCTGCGCGCGCCTGGGCGTCCGGCTCGGGCAGGTAGGGGCTTCGGTCACGTCCGAAGGGCTCGGAGAGGTGCTCGCCGATCCGGCGCAGCTCAACGATCTGCTCGTGGAGCTGATCTCCAACAGCATCGAGTTCGTCGCGCCGGACACCGCCCCGGTGGTCACCGTCCGGGGACACGCGACAGCGGCGGGGCGGCGGATCGAGGTTCGGGACAACGGCATCGGCGTGCAGGGCCACGTGGGGCGGGAGATCTTCGATCTGTGGCGAACGCTCCACCCCGCCGGGACCTACCCGGGCCGCGGCGTCGGGCTTGCCCTCTGCGAGCTCATCGTGGAGCGCCACGGCGGATCGATCGGGTTCGAGTCAGAGCCTGGCGCGGGCAGCTGCTTCTGGTTCGAGCTGCCGTCGAAGTCGGCGTAGTCGGGGCGCGGCCGGTGCTGACCGCCGACCTGCGATAGACTCTGCTGCCGCACTCGGAGGGTCCGTGGCCGACTTTCGCGTCATTCAGCACGTCAACACGGTGATCGTCGATCGTCTGCAGGAGATCTGCGACGGTCTCGAGCTGAACTGGGTGGGCATCCACAAGGATCTCGACACCCAGCCGAAGGACGACGAAGAGGCCACGATCTACTGCTCGCTGTACCGGATCGACGACGTCGACGACATCGGTCTGCCGACCTGGCCCGTGCGCCCCTACATCCGCGGGCCGCAGCCCCCCGACGGCGTGCGCCAGGAGATCGTCCAGCTCCCGCCCCGCTTCTTCTACCTCTACTTCATCGTGTTCGTGGAGAGCCCCGAGCCGGACCTGTCGAACGTGATCATGGGCGCGGTGATGAACGGCTTCCACCAGGAGCCCGTGCTCCTGTACCAGCCCAAGCCCCACGAGCTCGGCGGCAAGCTGTACGACTCCCTCGGCCGACCCCTCGAGTACGACGGGATGGACCTGAAGACCGATCCCACCGCGGAGATCCAGCAGGGGGCGAACACCAAGCTGGTCATGGAGAAGATCTCGATGGCCCTCGTGGACGATCTCGCGTTCGGTGATGCGTGCCTGCTCCTGAAGGGCTTCGACCGCAAGATCCGCCCCTACCTGACCTACCGCGTGTTCGCGAAGATCGATCACCCGATGAAGCTCGTTCCGCGCGTCGGACGCATCGGTCTGAGCCTCTTCGACACGGACACGAAGTGACCCGACGGGCCACTGTGACCGGTCGGACCGCACGGGAGTAGCAAGGTGAGCGGAGCGTCGAGCCCAGGGCTCCTGTCGAACGCACAGCTGGCCGCCCGCGGGGTGGTTCCAGAGGCGGAGGAGTTCGAGCGCCTGCGCCGAAGACTCCAGCTGACGAACCTGCGCGTGGCGCGCCTGTACCTGTTGATGAAGGGCACGCAGTCCGTCGGCCTCAGCTCCGAGGACGAGGAGGAGGGGGCCCCCAAGGACCCCCTGGAGGACCTGTACGTCTCCGACCAGGAGTTCCAGCAGCACCTCTCCGCGCTGTCGGGGCTGCCGCCCAACCGACTGCAGGATCCGGACGCCGCCGAGTCACTGGCGGCCATCGACCGCGCGGCGGCGGTCCTGTCGCGACGGATCCAGGCCGAGGAACTGGCCGCGTCCCGCAGCGGCCGCCGCTCGCGATTCGACCAGCTCTGCGCGCGGTGCAACCTGTCGAGCCTGGACCGCGAGGTGCTGCTCATCGCCCTCTCCCCCGAGGTCGATCGCCGCTACCGCCGCGTGTATGCGTATCTGCAGGACGACTTCACCCGAGGGATCCCCAGCGTCGGGCTGATCGTGGACATCCTCGCGCCGCTCCTCGGGACCAGCGACCGCCTCGGTCTGCTGTCGCGCTTCGAAGCGGGCTCGCCGCTGACCCAGCAGGGCTTGCTGGAGCTGATGATCGCGCGCTCGGACGACACGAAGCCCCTGTCCCAGCGCCACATCCGTGTCAGTGACGCCACCGCGGGGTGGCTGCTCGGCGTGCCTCGGATGAGTGACCGGGTCGCCGACCGGGCGCGGTTCGTGGGCGTGCCTGCAGCGCCCGCCCCGCACCTGATGCCCGCCGGGACCCCCCATCACCTCGGCAAGATCGTGGAGCGCATCGGCGAGAGCAAGCGTGAGGTCACGGTCTTCCTCGTGGGCAAGGAGCTGCCGGCCTGTCAGGCCGCGGCCAATCTGCTCTGTCACCTCATGGGCGTGCCCGTGGTGTCCCTGGAGATCGGCACGTTCCTGACGGGCGGCGAGCACATGCTGCAGGACGTCGGCCAGGTCCTGCGGGATGCCTACCTGTTCGGGGCCGCGTTGCTCGTCCTCGGCTTCCCGGACCCCAACAACGAAGAGCCCGCCGCCGCGAGGAACCTGGAGGCCCTGTGGCGTCGGATCCAGGACCACCGCGGGCTCGTGGTCCTGCCCACGGAGAAGACGCCGCCCGCCTTCTGGCAGGCCGAGGGGCGGCACGCCGTCCCGGTCGAGATCACCGACCCCACCTTCGCAGAGCGGGTCCGGGTGCTGACCACCCTGCTGGGCAACAGCGACATCGCCGTCGATGTGGACAGCGAGGAGATCGAGAGCCTGGCGAACCGCTACCGGATGAACCGGCACCAGTTCCAGGCCACCGTCGCCTACGCGCGGGATGCCGCCTGGGCCCGGACGGAAGGGGAGGCCCCACGCCTGGAGTTCCGCGATCTCGTCGACGGGGCCCGTGCCCAGTTCAGTCGGGACATCGGCACCCTCGCGCGGCGCGTGCAGCCCCAGTACCAGATGGAGGATCTCGTCCTGCCGGTCCGCGAGAAGGCGCACCTCACCGAGCTCATCGCCTTCGTGGAGCGGCGCGGGCAGGTCTACGAGAGCTGGGGCTTCCAGGAGAAGTTCCCCCGCGGGACCGGCGCCAAGGCCCTGTTCTTCGGTCGCTCCGGTACGGGCAAGACGATGGCCGCCGAGGTCATCGCCGGAACCCTCGGTCTCGATCTCTTCAAGGTGGACCTGTCCGCTGTCGTGTCCAAGTGGGTCGGCGAGACGGAGAAGAACCTCGGCGCGATCTTCGACCGCGCGGAAGAGGCCCAGGCCGTCCTGCTGTTCGACGAGGCCGACGCCCTGTTCGGCGCACGGACGAACGTCGGCAGCGCGGTGGATCGCTACGCGAACCTCGAGACCAACTACCTGCTGCAGCGGGTCGAGGAGTACGACGGGATCGCGATCCTGTCCTCCAACCTCAAGCAGAACATCGACGAGGCCTTCACCCGGCGCTTCCACTTCGTACTCGAGTTCCCGTTCCCGGATCGGGCCGCCCGCGAGGAGATCTGGCAGCGCGCGTTCCCGGCGGCGGCGCCCATCGCGGACGATGTCGACTTCGCGTTCCTGTCGGAGAAGTACAAGTTCACGGGCGGCAACATCAAGAACTCCATCCTTCGCGCCGCTTTCCTGGGAGCGACCTACGGCAAGGAGATCTCGATGCTGCACATCCTTCGGGGGGTGGTGCGCGAGTACCAGAACCTGGAGCGCGAGGTCACGGAGAGGGACTTTGGCAAGTGGTGGCGGGAGCTCCGACATCTCGTTGAAGATCCGAAGCTGGCCCGCCGAAAGGACAGCCGATGAACGCAAAGGTCCTGTCGCTGATCCTCCTGGCCGTAGTGGTCTTGCCAGGGGGGTGCCCCGCCGGCGCCAGCCGCACGATCACGGGGCAGGTCAACGTCACCCGCGCAGGGCAGACGTTGCCCGTTTCCGAGGCCCAGGTCCGCATCTGGCCGAGCGACCCCGGGACAAAGGCGGAACTGTTCGACTGGGAGCCTGTCCAGAACCTGCGTGGCGTCGGCGTCACCCGGTCGAGCGGACAGTTCGAGATCGGCGCGCTCACCAGCGCCGAGACGCATGCGGAGTACGAGCTCCTGAAAGGCTGGACCTACATGATCGAGGTCGAGGTTCCGGGGTACTACATCACCACCTCGGACTTCGAGTACTCCGGCGGCCAGGCCTGGGTCGAGATGTCGATCGATGAGAAGCCCGTGGACGTTCTGGACACGTCCGGGGGCGTGAAGGACAACGAAAAGGAACTCTCGCGCGGGGCGATCCGCAGGGAGTAGGGCCGCCGGGAATGGTCCCGTGGCCTTGTGATATAGTTCGATTTGCTCAGGAGGGGTGCGCATGCAGATCACGTCGAGCATCGCGGCGATGTGCGGAGTACCCGTCATCGACGCAGCCGTTCCGTTCGAGCGACCTGGATCAATGTGGAGGAGGCAGATGCCGAGCCGAGCCACCCGAGGGAATCTCCTCGGGCGTTTTTTCGTCCTGAGTGTGTTGGTACTTGGCCTCGTGGCCGGAGCCAGCTGTGACAAGGGTCGGTCTTCCGACCTGATCACGGGGAAGATCCTGACGCAGAAGGACGGCGAAGCCCGCCCCGTTGCTCAGGCCCAGGTCATGATCCGTCCGACCACGGTCGATCCGGAGAAGAAGGGCGCCGACGAACAGCCGGAGGAGCCCGTGAACCTGCGCGGCGTGTCGATCACGAACGACACGGGCTTCTTCGAGATCGCGTCCCTCTCGTCGGACCAGACCTTCCAGGAGTATGGCCTCCTGAGGAACTGGAAGTACGAGATCACGATCCAGGTCCCGGGTTACTACATCTACAAGGGCCCGTTTTCCTACGAAAAGGGCGGGATCGAACTGGGGATCCAGCTCGAAGAGAAGGGCGCCGACGTCGTGGACGACAGCGGCGTGATCCTGATCGACGAGAAGGCGATCCAGTCCGGCGCGATCCGCCGCGGCAACTAGAACCAGCGCCCATGGCGGTCGCCGTCAAGGCGCTGACCGTCCGCCCGGGATGAGCACGGAGCCGCCTCCGCGGTTCCGCCGTGCCACTAGCCTGCAAGAGGTTCAGTCATGATCGACGAAGAGGACGACGAGTACTACGACGACGAGGAAGAGGAAGAAGGCGAAGCCGAAGACGACGAGTATGAGGAGGGCGGCTCCGAGGAGGATGAAGGTGGCGGCAAGGGCCCCATCATCTTCGCGGTGGTCGCTGGCCTGCTCGCGATCGTGGCTGTCTTCGTCGCCATCAAGTACCTCACGGGCGACTCCGATACCGAAACCGGCGGCGAGGTCACGGACCTCGAAGGCGGCGGCTCGGAGAGCGCCACCGAAGGTGCTGCCGGCGGCGCCGGCACCACGGAGGCCGCACCCGACGATGGCCTCGCGCTGGGGTCCGGCTTCGACTTCGGCAGCGTCCTGGGCGGTGACAGCGGATCCGACTCGGGTTCCGGCTCCACGTCTTCGGGCAGCGCCGGCTCCTCAGGTGGTTCTTCTTCCGGCGGCTCCGGCTCGTCCGGCGGCGGCTCGTCCGCGTCGAGCGGGTCGAGCAGCGGCTCGGGCGGGTCGAGCAGCGGCTCGGGCGGGTCGAGCAGCGGCTCGGGGAGCAGCAGCGCCGGCGGGTCGAGCAGCAGCAGCTCCGGCGGATCGAGCAGTGGCTCTGGGAGCAGTGGCTCGGACTCCGGTTCGGACCCCCGCGAGGGCCAGATCATCGAAGAGTCGAACACCCGGGATAGCTCCAAGGGCAGCCGCGACTCGTCTGGCAGCAGCGACTCATCCAGCGGGTCGGGCGGCGGAAGCAGCACCCCGGAGCCCACGCCCGAGCCCACGCCCGAGCCGGCTACGGCGGCGGCCGAGTCGACCCCGGAGGCCACTCCGGAGCCCACGCCCGAGCCCGCGCCCGTCGCGAACCTCGACTACGAGAAGGCCACCCTCGCGTCCCTCGGCGGCAAGGCGGGCAGCGGAAGCCTGTCGTCTGGCGAGCTCGGTCACCTGCAGGGGATCCCTGCAGACCATCCGAACTACACCATCGCCTGGGCCGCGGTGATGGCGAACGCGGAGTCCAAGAACGACTACAAGGCCCACTGCGCCGCTACTGACAAGATCATGCTGAAGCCGGGCAACCGGTATCACCCCGAGTACAACCTCGAGCGGGCCAAGTGCCTCATGAGGAATGGTGATCTGGCCGGGGCCATCGATTCGGTGGATCGGACGGTCGGCAACTCGTACGACATGAACCCGAGCACCAAGACGGGTCGGCTCCTTCTCGCCTACGAGATCAAGGCCCGCTGCCGGACCAAGATGTTCGACGACAACGCCAAGGCGAACTCCGGCATGGGCGACGACGGCAAGCTCAACTCAGCCATCCAGGCCTGGAGCGAGTACAAGAACTACGCGGCGGGAATCGGGAACCAGAACGCGCTCCAGAAGTCCGAGCGTGAGCTGGCGGACCTGGAAGCGCGTCGGGGAAGCTGAACGCCGTGACGCCTGCTCCGACCAGCGCTGACGCCGAGTGGCGTCCCGAACACCTCCGGCGTCAGGGCCTCGCCCTGGCGCTCGGGGCGTTCCTCATCGGCGTGATGGGGTGCCCGGGTTCGGACCCGCCCGAGGATGAAGGGGAGGGGGAGGCGACGGGCGTGCCTGTCGCGGCGGCGGCGGAGGGGACGGTCGAGAACAGCTGGATGTTCCGGGCTGCCCAGAACCCCGAGATCCTCGCGCCCTTCGAGAAGAAGGACTCCACCGGCCAGGCGTGGCTCGGCATCTACCACAACGACCTGAACGCGGCCTTCGCGCCGCTGGGGGCGCTGTGCAAACCGAGCGCGGAGCCTCTCGCCGCCCGCGCGGCGGCGGGCTTCCCCTGCGTCGGACTGGCGCGGATCCACCTCGAGAAGGCCACGACCTACGCCGTCGCCGCGGAGATCGACCGCATCGCTCGTCGGCAGTTCTACGCGCATCGCCTCGACCGCCCCGAGGAGGTCCTGATCAGCGTGCACGAAGCCTACTTCTCCGGGGTCAACCTGGTGCTCTCGGGGGCTGCGGCCGAGGGCGAGACCCTGCTGCGTACGTACGCAGCCTCGGAGCACGCGCTCCCCCTGCTCGCGACGCTGGCCCGGCGGATCAGCGCGGGCGGCTCGGATCCGCTGATCTCCAGGATCTGGGGCAGCTCCCCGGACGAAGCGCCGGCCGACTCGACCCTGGGCGATCTGCCCGACTCCCCAGAGACCGCGGTCTACCTGCACCGCCTGGCCGTGATGGTCGAGGTGGCCCAGGGGAACATCGACGGCGCCCTTGGCATGGTCCAGGAGGTGAAGGTCACCCAGATGGACCTGCAGGAGGAACTGGAGCAGCGCACCGACGGGGGCGAGACCGTCAAGGTCCTGCTGTCCCACTTCGATTCTGCGTACATGCGCAGCCTTCAGCGGCTGCACGCGCTGGCCGCCAAGCGGGCTGTCGGACGGGCGCCTGAGCTGGCCCTGCTGGACGTGGAGGCCGAGCTCCTTCTCGGGCGCTCGCCGACCCTGCCTGCCTCGGCGCCGCCGGTGGTGGAAGGCCTCGCGTTCGTGGTGTTCAGCTCGTGGCCGACCCCGACGGACCGTCTCGAGGCCATGCGCAAGGGAGCGCGTCCGGCGGTCATCAGCCGGCTCGGAGCGGCCGACCCGGTCCTCCTGGCGACGGCGCGCGAAAAAGTTTCTGACCTTGATATGTTCGTTCGCCTGTCGAACTCGGTGAAGGACCGGTTGACCACGGCAATCCGCACCGCAGGGAACGCGAACATGGATATCGGGATGGGCCTCTCGGAGCGGTTCCTCGGGAGGTTGCTCATCGACGGTGCCCACGACATCCAGATGGGGACCGACACCCGCCTGGAGGTCGTCGAGGGCAAGGACATGGCGACCGCCGGTGTCGCTGCCCGAAGCTTGTTGGAGATGGCGGTGGACAAGAACCCGTCGCCGCCGGCACAGAGCCTGCGCCGGGCACGACTCTCGTTTAGAAATGACCCCACGTTGCTCGTGGATCTGGCTCGCGCGGAGCTGGACACGAAGCGCCCCTACTACGCGAACGACTACATTCGACCCCTGACCGAGGTCTATCCCGAGCTCATCCCGGTACGGGAAGGTCTGACTGCCCTGGACAGCGCATGGAACCCCATGCGCGCCGGAGCGGTTCGCTGACCCTGCCAAGCGGAACTCACGAGGACGCCCGATGACCCGATTTGCTGCTGCTCTCGCACTCCTGATCACGACAGGGACCCTGGCCGTGCCGGCCATGGCAGACACATTCATCTTCTATGAAGACGAGATGGGTCTGTCCGCCAACCCGATTCACGAGCGGAGCATGAGCGACGTTCGACTGAACGAGCTGGTGCACATCGCGCTCTGGGCGCCGAACTACGCGGATCAGCCGACGCCGGTGCTCGCGAAGGAAGCGACGCTGGACGACTCTGGGCGGGTGCTCACCATCACGCTCAACGACGTCAAGTGGAGCGACGGAAAGCCCGTGACGGCCGAGGATGTCGTCTTCACCCTGCAGACCTACAAGAACCCGGAGTCGCGTTCGCTCGACCGCAACCGCTGGGACTTCATCATGAAGGCGGAGGCGACCGACGAGAAGACGGTGGTGCTGTCCTTCGCGCGCACGTACCGGGAGCCGCCGACCTCCCAGCTGTACATGAAGGTCATCCCGAAGCACTTCTTCAAGGGCTCCACGGCCGTGGCCTACAACCACTCCTACCGCACCAAGCCGGTGACTGCGGGCCCGTTCGAGGTCAAGGAGAAGGACCACAAGAACTGGATCCTCAAGAAGTTCAAGTCCACCCGCGACTCGAAGATCGACGAGATCCGCTGCCAGGAGGTCCCCGAGAAGCGGACCCAGGCGGAGCTGATGTCCTACGAGTACGGCCACGCGATGATCGAGGTGGAGCCCCAGCAGCGGGCCGAGCTCGATGCCGACCAGTGCTGCACTCTGAAGCCCTATCCCTCCAAGAGCTGGTGGTACACGGCGTTCAACCAGGGGAACGCCCACCTCGCGGATGCGAAGGTCCGCACCGCCATGAGCCTCGCCGTCGACCGGCAGCAGGCGCTGGACCTCATCGGCGAGGGTGAGCTGATCTCCGGGCCCTTCACCCTGTCGTCGCGCTACTACAACCACGACGTGACGGTTCCGACCCAGGACGTGGCCCAGGCCACCGCGCTCATGGAAGAGGCCGGCTACACGAAGACGGGGCCGAACTGGACCAAGAGCGGCAACACCATCGACCTGCGCTACTTCTACGACGAGGCGCTGGGCGAGCAGGGACAGACCGTCGCCACCAACGTGGTCGGGCAGCTCAAGAAGTTCGGCATCAACGTGTCCAACCCGGCAGCCATCGGCGGCGAGAGCTGGGAAGAGCGCATCATGCAGAAGAAGGACTACGACCTCGTGATGGGCGTGTGGTCCTTCGATGTGAACGAGGACATCGGCCAGCTCTTCGCCACCGGTGGCGTGCGGAACTTCATCGGCTACGGCGATGACCGCACCGACCAGCTGCTGAGCGGCGCCTACGAGTCGCAGGACCCGTCCGAGCAGCAGGCGTACATGAAGGAGATCCACCGGCGTCTCAGCGAGACCGCCCCGTACGTCTTCATGTGGAGCCTGCGCAACTTCAGCGCGATCTCCTGGGACATCGTCGGCGCCCACATCCAGGCGTTCTTCTACTTCACGCAGTTCCCCGACTGGGACATCAAGAAGGACTAGTCGGCGTTGGAACTGCGGGGGCCGACCAACCACGGCAGGCCCGCGTCGGGAGGACGATGAAGACAGCCTGGCTCGTAGGCCAGAAGGTGGGCCACTTTGTGGCCGTCCTGTTCCTGAGCAGCCTGGTTCTCGCCGGGCTGCTTTGGTTTTCGCCCGGCTCACCCGGCAAGGCGCGCGATCCGATCTCGTGGGAGGGCGCAGCCATCGGCGACCGCGTCTGCGTTGACGCGAGGTCGTGTGGGGTGCTGCGCTCGATGCCCGAGCCCGCCGAGGGCGAGGTGCGGTCCTCCGACGGCTTCACCTTCGTCAAGGAGTACGTGAAGGTCGACCTCGGTGTCGAGGGGCAGAAGACCCTGGAGCGGGGGCAGATCCTGGTCCCCGGACCATCGTTCCCCAGCTGGTTCCTCGGCACGTTCTGGCTCGGGGTGCTCAAGTGGGACATCGGACCGGCCTACACCGGGGATCCGGTCCTCGGCGTCGTGCTCCTCGGGGCTCGCCAGACCATCCCTATCGTGTTCGGCGCCCTCGCCGCGGCGGTGGTGGTCACCCTGCTGCTGGTGGCGTTCCTGACGTGGCTGCCGTTCCCGTCCATGCGGGGGCTGCTCAGGACGGTCTTGCTGGTGCTGTCGATCTCGCCCGTGTTCGTGCTGGGCTTCCTCATGACGAAGGCGGGCGTGCTGCCCCACCCGGTGAACTGGTGGGTCGCCCCGCTGGCGTGCGTGGTGATCCTGTTCGTCGGTGACTCCAACCTGGGCGAGCTGCTGCTCCAGCTGGAGAACGAGTACCGGTTCCTGCGCAGCCGTGACTACATTCACGCGGCGGGCTTGCGGGGGGCGTCCCTCTTCAAGCACATGCTCCCCGGTCTGCTGCTCCCCCTGGGCACCATGAGCGCAGCGAAGGTCGCCTTCCTGCTCGGCTCGGTGGTGATCGCCGAGAACATCTACGCGGTCCAGGGCCTCGGCACGCTCTCCCTCAAGGCCGCCACGAAGCCCGATCCGCTGCTGCTGCTCACCCTGACGGTGTTCATCACCGGCGTCGTCGCGCTCGTCTCGCTCATCCGGGACGTGCTGGAGATCTTCATCGATCCCCGGATCCGCAAGACCGCGGCGGAAGGGGCCTGACCGTGGATCCCAACGATCTCGTCCACCGGGACCCGGGTGAGGACGCGCCCGTCGATGGCGTCGCCAACCGCCTCGCCAAGGGCGCGCTGCGTGACATCGTCCAGACGATCCTGCGCTGGCGCCACGCCGACATCCGGCTGATCTTCGGCACCATCGTCGTGGTCCTGCTGGTCCTGTTCCGCATCGGAGCGGCATTCATCGATGTCGATCAGCTGCAGACCTACCTCGAGGTCGACCGCACCAGCGGCTTCTCCGCCGGGGCCGCCTACCAGACACCGCAGTGCCGGAGCGTGCCGGGCCTCCTGCTCGGCAACGACCGCAATGGCTATGCGCTGAGTGCGACGGTGGTCGAGTCCACCCAGGCGTTCTTCTTTCCCGCGCTGCTGTCGTGCGCCATCGCGCTGTTCTTCGGCACGCTCCTCGGCGCGCTGGCCGGCTACTTCCGGGGAGGGCTGCTGGAGTCCGGCACGAAGCTCCTCCTCACCGTGATCGCGGCCTATCCGCGCCTGATCCTGGTCATCGTCGCCGTCGGATTCTTCGTGGCGTTTCTGCATGATCCCGGACGCGCCGTCGGAATGCGCCTGTTCCTGATGGCGGCCATGCTCGGCATCGCCTACATCCCGGTGCTGGCCCTCGCCATCTATCAGAAGGTGGGCGCGTTCCAGCGCGAGCAGTTCGTGGAGGCGGCCCGAGCACACGGGCTGAGCGACGGACGCATCCTCGGCTACCACATCCTGTGGGCGAACTGCATGCCGGTCCTGGCGCGCCACTTCTTCTACCTTTTCGGGTATTTCATCCTGGTCGAGACCTCCCTGTCGTACCTCGGCCCCGAGTACGGAGTGCCGGGCTCGATCCCCAGCTGGGGCAACCTGCTCGCCGGCTGCAGCAAGGGCGAGCTCATGTCCCCGGCGGTGATCGTGCCAGCTGTCGCGATCGTCACCTCGATCCTGGGCCTGACCTTCCTCGGTGATGCGATCGGCGAACGCTTCGAGAGGGGACGGACATGACCGCCAAGGTCTACGCGCCGGCTCCTGGCGCGATCCTGACCGCCCGCGACGTGTGGGCGGGGGTCCAGGTCGGCAAGATCATCAAGCCCATCGTCCAGGGCGGGCGCCTCACGGTTCCGCGGGGCGGGATCCTGGGCCTCGTGGGCGAGTCGGGCTCGGGGAAGACCCAGTTCGTCCGGGCGATGATGGGCCTGTCGAGCCTCGAGCCCGGCGTGTTCGCCGGTTCGGCGATCTATGCGATCGGCGATGGCCCGCCGGTCGATGTGCTCGAGGGGGTCACGACCTACGCTCCCTATCGCCCCCCCCGGGGGGACGAGCTCTTCCCCCAACGCGAGCGCATCGGTTGGGGCTGGCCGCTCTGGCGCCGACGGCACCGGGCCCGACTGGCGCTGCTGCGTACCCTGGGCGTGGGCTTCATCTTCCAGAACCCCGTGGGCGCCCTGAATCCGTTTCTCCGCATCGGCACGCAGCTGGTGGAGGCGGTCCGGGTGGCCCACCCCTCGGCCAACGGAAAGGAGGCCGAAGAGCGCGCCATTCACTGGCTCGCTCAGGTGCACCTGACGGCCGAACGGCAGACGCTGGGCCTGTACCCCCATGAGCTGTCGGGCGGCATGGCCCAGCGGGTGATGATCGCCCTGGCCCTCGCGGGGGAGCCGCACTTCATCGTCGCGGACGAACCGACCACGGGGCTCGACTCCCACATCCGCCTCGAGATCGTTGGACTGCTCAACCGCATCATGGGACAGGGCAACCTGAGCGGCATCGTGATCTCCCATGACCTGCCGATGATCGCGCGCCTCTGTGACCGCCTGACCGTCATGTACCGCGGTCGGGTCGTCGAGGAGGGCCCGATCGAGGCGCTGGGCAATCCGAAGTCCGACAGCCACCCGTACACCCGGGAGCTCAAGGAGCGGGCCGAGTCGCTCGCCAAGGGGCGCCATTCGCGGACCCGGGGCGGAGTCGAGAAGACAGGCGGCACCGGTGTCGTCGTCGGAACCGGCTGCATCTACCGCTCGCGGTGCGCGATCTACAAAGACGGCGACGTGGACAAAGCCCGGTGCGAGCGGGAACAGCCCCCCATGCGGGTGATCGCAGACGGCCACCAGGTGGCGTGCCACGCCGAAGACGTGGCGGGTGCGTGGGACGCCGCAACCAGTCTCGAGGCCGGAGGTCACGATGGCTGAGTCCAAGCCGCCGCTGCTCCTGGAAGCCCTCCAGATCAAGAAGACGTTCCCCGGCAGCAAGGGATTTCTGGGGATCGGACCGAAGAGCGCGCCAAGTCCGGTCCTTCATGGCGTGGACCTGCTGATGGATCATGGAGAGGTGACTGGCCTGATCGGGGAATCCGGTTCAGGCAAGACCACCTTCGGGAAGTGCGTGCTGCGGATCGTCGAGCCGAGCAGCGGCACGATCCGGATCAACGGCGAGGACTGGCGCGCGGTGCCCCAGGCCCAGCTGCAACACGCCCGCCGTCAGTACCAGATGATCTATCAGAACCCCTATGCCTGCCTGAACCCCGGGTTGAGTGTGCGGGCGCACCTGCGCGAGACGCTCCAGGTCTTCCACGGGATCACCGGAACAGAGGCGGACGACCGGATCGCCGCCGAGCTCGGTCGCTTCGGGATGCTCGAGAAGGCGAAGTCGTACCCGGGCGAGCTGTCCGGCGGTGAGAAGCGTCGCGTCTCCGTCGCCCGGACGCTGCTGACGGAGCCCCGCCTCGTGGTCGCGGACGAGCCGACCTCGGGGCTCGACGCCAGCGTCAAGGCGGACGTCCTGGACGCGATGCTCGACGCGCGGGACTCGAACACCGCCTATCTCTTCATCTCTCACGACCTGGATGTGATCCGTTTCGTGTCCGACCGGATCCTGGTGATGTACCGGGGACGGATCGTGGAGGTGATGGAGAAGGACCGGATCGCTGAGGAACTGCCTCATCATCCGTACACCGTGCGACTCTTCGAGGCCGCGCGGGCAGCGGTCCCCGACGCGGACGAGGCGAAGGCCCTCGCCGAGGCGGCGGACCGGAAGATCGACCAGACTGTGGGCTGTCCCTACCGGGGCTTGTGCCAGGTGTGGAACAGCCGCGGGCGGCCTGACGACGAGTGCGCCCAGGTCCGGCCGGAACTGACGACCGTGCATGCGAACCAGAGAGCCGCGTGTCACGTCCTGATCGAACAGATTGGGCGGACAGCCGAGCCGCCAACAAAAATGCAAGAGGGCTCCACGAGCGGAGCCCAGTCCGAGGAGAGTGCCCGATGAGGAAGATCGTGATCGCTGCTGCTGGTGTCTGCCTGGCGGGCGTAGTTGGAATGGGCTTCGCCGTTGGCGAAGCGAGCGCTCAGGGGGCTGCGGCCGTCGAGCTGAGCACGAACCACGAGGGGAACGTGCACTACCCCCAGCCGTCGCCCGACGGAGCGAAGATCGCCTACGAGGTGAACTACCCGGCGGAGAAGCGGACCGAGCTGTACATGGCGCCTCTGTCTCCGCGCAGCGTCGGCTCGCCGACGATGATGGTCCCCGAGACGATGGCGAGCGCGAGCCGCTACGGCGGAGGCAAGCGCATCACCCACCTCTTCGGATGGGCTCCCCTGGGCGGGAAGTACGACTACGCCTACACGGTCAGTGACTCGGACGGCTCGCAGGCCGTCTACGTCAACGGCTGGTCGGCCCTGATCGACGACGGTGTCAGCAAGGAGCCGGTCTGGGACCCCAACGCCGCACGGTTCGTGTTCACGTCCAACCGGACGGGCAACGGCGACCTGTACCTGTGGGACGAGGGGCAGGAGCTGCAGCTCACCTTCGATGAGGTCCACGCCGAGATCTACCCCGCCTGGACCCCGCAGGGCGACAAGGTCGCCTTCGTGCGCGCCGGAAAGGCCGAGAGCCAGATCATGGTGCTCGACGTGAACATGTTCAGCTCGGTGCAGCTGTTCAACTTCCCCGGCAAGGACAGCACGCGGCCGTCCTTCTCACCGGACGGGAGCAAGGTCGCGTTCCTGTCCAACAAGGCCACCGACTCCGTGATGCAGTTCGGTCTGTGGATCGTGGACTCGCGCCCGGGCAGCACCCCGCGGAACATCGGGCCCCTCGTGCGTATTCCGACCAAGGGGGCGTGCACGTGGACGCCCGACGGCAAGGGCGTCATCGCGGTCATCGACAGCCCCGACCAGGGCGACCCGATCGCGATCTTCCCGGTGGATGGGGGCGCCCCCCGGGTCCTGGCGACGGGCACCTTCAACAACCGGGACCCGTTCCTGCGCGTGGTCGATGGCCAGTGGCGGCTGTTCTTCACCAGCCAGGGCCTCGACGCCAAGGACGAGAAGACCTGGCAGAAGCTGTTCGTCTACGACATTCCGCGCTGACCCCACCAACGCCGCCGATGAGGCGCTCCGGCAACCCCGGGGCGCCTCGTCTGCTTGGGCCGGATCGCATCTGGATCCCCCCAGTCCACCGTTGTGCCGCGACTTCGGTATCATGTTCGCCTGCGCGAAACGGGAACGGGGCCAGCGGGGGGCCCGGCACGTCGACCGCGCTGAGCCGAGGGACCGCATGCCAGACATCCGTCGTTTTCTCGTGGCCTTGCTTGCGATGGCCGCAGCCTTGAGCCTGCTGGTGATCGCGCCTGCGCCTGCACAGGCGCAGGACAGCTGGCAGTACCACATGGCCCAGGCCAACTCGTTCTATCGCAACAAGCTGCTGCCGAAGGCCCTGGCCGAGCTCAAGGAGGTCGTCAAGGACCCCGAGGGTGCCAAGCAGCTCAAGGCGTGGACCCTCCTTTCGGAGATCGCGGTCAAGCTCAAGGATCTGGAGACCCTCGTCTGGTCCCTCGAAGCAGGGCGTGAGCTGGCCAAGGGCCCGGAGGCCGCCCAGATGCAGGCCCAGCTCTACCGACTCAAGCGAGCCTACGGCCGGGTCGTGTACGAGGCCACCGGCGGCTCGGGCAAGCTCTCCAGCCGCGGGGTCAAGGTGAAGAACCTGACCGAGGTCGAGGATCCTGAGCAGAAGGCGTACTACGAGAAGACGCGGCTCACGATGGGACAGATCGGGATCAGCAACGGCAGCTACTGGCTTCCCGTCGGCGACTACGAGATCGACGGTGAGCCGGTCAAGATCGTTGGCGGCAAGGACACCATCGTCGAAGTCGCGCCCACCACGTTCGCCACCCTGGGTGTCGAGATCGCCTTCGGCGGTGGCGTGCGGGCCGGTCAGACGACCACCCGGACGACGGCGGGCCTCGGCGTGCTGCACATCGGCGTCGGCCCTCACATCCAGTTCGCGTCGGGCAACTCGCTCGTCATCAACGTCGGCCCCCTGATCCAGGTGGGTGCCCAGGAGCCGCCGGAGAAGGACAGCGACGTGTTCCGCCGGACCGGGCTGCCCCGCCTGAGCCTCGGCGGCGAGGCCCAGGTCGGGTTCGAGTTCACGGTCGGCAAGATCGACCTCTCGCCGCGCGTGGGAGTGCACGTCAGCTACCACAACGCGTACTACTTCGCGGACGAGACGATCACCGTGGCGGCCTCGGAGGGCTCTACGGCGCCGTCCACGTTGCTCAGCGGCGAGTTCCTGGTCCCGGCCATCGCCGCCGGCTTCCGGGTCGGGATCGACGCGATCGTGTCGCCCGCCATCGTCAAGGGAAAGCGCCGCCCCCGCCTCTTCGTCGGTGTGCACGGAGGTCCCAGTTGGGCCAGCCCGCTGTGGGGCGATCAGGCCAACGTCGACTACGGGGACGGCTTCTCCAACGGGGACGGCGAGCTGGACCGCTGGAACGAGGGCGCCTATGCGGGCGCCGCCAGCGGAGACGTGACCGCCTTCGCGGAGGGCAGCGACAACCGCAAGGCGCTGCCCTACGTGGACGTGCAGGCGGTCCTCGGCATCCAGCTGCGGCTCTGACGGAGAACCGGTTGAGTCCCACCCCCAGCCCAGCACGGATCGTGCTCGCAGCGCTCGTCGCGCTGCCGCTGCTTCTGCTCGTCCAGGCTGCGCCGGCGCATGCGCAGGCCTACCGGGGACTCGTGGGGCAGGGCTGGACGTACATGGAGGCCGGCAACTTCCGCAAAGCGGAGGAGGCCTTCAAGGAGGCGTTCGAAACCCAGGAGGGCAAGAACGCGGCCGAGGTCTACTACGCAGTGGCGGCTCTGTGGTGGGAACGCCGCAACGCCATGGCTGCGTACATGTGGCTCTCGGACGCGGAGAAGGCGAGTCGGAGTTCGTTCAGCTGGGTGCCGGGGCCAGACGGCGTCTGGGACCAGCGCATCGCCAAGCGCCGGGAGTTCATCCAGCGCCACTTCACCGCCGTTCGGCTTCGCGCCCCCAGCCGGGGCGCTCCGTTGCCGCCCCTGGCTGATCCGCCCTCCACCGACCCCCTGCTTCGGGAGTTCACGGAGCGGCTGCCCACGGTCATCGAGGAAGGCGTGGCCGAGAAGGTGGCCGTGCAGTGGGTCCTGCTGCCCAACGGGCGGTACTGGATCGGTGACGAGGTGGCTGACCTCTCGGGCGGTGAGCTGGACGCGTCCAAGGCGGAGGCCTGGGAGCTGCCCAGGGACGGCGGAAAGAACCGGAAGGGCTACGACGAGCGCGTCGAGGCCATCGCGGCGGGGCGGTCTCCGGCCGCCGAGTACCTGGCGGCGAAGGAGCTGGAGGCCGGAGCAGCGGAGGCCGCGGACGAGGCGGCGCGGGTC
>CALAGR010000404.1 GCA_937891735.1 uncultured Pseudomonadota bacterium
GCCACGAAGGCGCGGGCCCAGGCGGCCGCCGCGGCCCGGGCCGCTGGGCTCGGCGAGCAGATCGAGGCCGACGCCGTGCCGGCCCTGGAGGTGGACCCCCTCGCAGACCTCGCGGAGCGCTGGCGCAGCGAGCACCGTGAGGCTCTGGACCGCGCCCTGCGGCACATGTCCGCTGGCGAGGCGGAGCGCCGCCTGCTGGAGGTGCCTCCCTTCCATCTGGACGAGCAGCCCCGCTGGGAGGCCCTGCTCACCGAGCAGCTGTTGCCCCTGGCGGCGGCCCGCGCCGAGCAGGGAGCCCTGCCCGCGGCGTGGATCAGCGCGCTGGACACACCCACGCGCAGCCTGGATGCCCTGGCGGATCCGGAGATCCCGCGGGTCGCCGAAGACGTGCCGGCGAGCCAGCGGGTGCGCCGCTCCCCTGCCCTGGATTCGCCGGTCTGGATGGTCGTCCGCGGCCTCGACCCCGGCGCCATCTACCTGTCCGATGGTGTGCACACCGAGGAGATCGCTGGCGACACGCCCCTGTGGCCCTGGGCCCCCACCGACGCGGACCTCGCCGCCCGAGACGGGCTGGTGCACGCCGCGCAGGCGGTGCTGTACGCCGACGCCCGCGCCTCACGCGCCTCACGCCGCGCCTGCGACGCCACCGAGCAGCTGCTCGGATTCGCCGACGAGCAGGGCCGGCTCGATCTGCACGCCCAGGCAGCCCGCTGCGCGCTGAACCGCGGCGACGACGTCAGCGCCGCCGAGCACGTGCAGGCAGCCGAGGCGGCCCTGCGGGGGGGCGCGACGACGGCGGACCCCGAGGCCCTCACGGTGCTGCTGCGTACCCGCAGCCGGCTCGACGTGAAGAGCTTCGCGACCGCGCGGCACACCGATCAGCGGGTCGCCGCCCGACAGCGCGCGGAGCAGAGCGCCCTGGCGCTGCGCGGGCACATCATCGACGTGCTGCGGTCTCCGTCGGAGCTCACCGCGGTGGCCCGGGATCGCCACGAGCTGGCCGTCGATGCGCTGCACGAGCGGCAGGAGCGACAGGTGCGAAGCGCCGGCGTCCTGGGGCTGCTGGTGCTGCTGATGCTGCCCTTCGCCCTGGTCCTGGACGAGCGCAGGGCACGCCGGCGGGCCTGCGACTTCTTCGTGGACACCGAGGATCTGCCCGACGCCTCCTGGCCCCTCGTGGAACAGGGACCGACCGGGGTGTCGGTGCACCTGCCCATGGGGGTGACCGCCTGGCGCCGCCGTGATGGCGCGGACACGAGCGTTCAGGAGCTGTGGGCGGCGGGCGAGGCGGAGCGGACCGGGGAGCACCTGCGGGTGGCCCTCGGCGAGCTCGACCAGCTCGTGGCGGAGCTGTCCGGGGCGACCTTCGTGGTGCACTCGGTGCACCCCACCCGCCCGGTTCCGGGGCGGGGCGCGCCGGTGGACTGGCCCTACCTCGGGGTGCTCGCGGCGCTCCTCTTCCTGTCGGCGGCCTTCACCATCGTGCTGTCCACGACGGATCCGGGCCCCACCACCCAGGTCGCCCAGCTCGACGACCGGCTGATCCGCATCGCTCTGGCCGAGCCGGAGAAGCCGGTGCCCGCGGTGCAGCCCCCCCGGGAGCGTCCCGACGCCGGTGAGGGCGAGCGCGCGCCGGATCCCGAGGGCCAGCGGGGCCGCAAGGACGCGGTGCTGCGCAAGGCCAAGGGGGCCCGCGTGGCGGTTCGACGCGACGAGATGAACCGCCAGATCGCCCTGCGCAGCGGGATCATGCTGGACCTGGAGCGCATGGAGGCCGACGGCACCTTCGGTCAGGACGGAGAGCGCGACGACCAGATCGCCACCGCGATGGCCGGGCTGCTCGGCACCCAGTGGGCGGACCAGCGGGGAGACGGCCTCGCCCCGCGGGGGGACGGCGACGGGGGCGGCTGCATGGGCGAGGACTGCGGCCCCTACACCGTGGGCGGAACGGGCACCAGGGGCCGCGGCGGCGGGCACGAAGGTGAAGGCAGGGACGCCGGCGACGTCGGGGACCACGCCGAAGAGGGCCCCTCCGTGGGCGTCCGGGAGCCCATCACCATCGGCAACGTGGACAAGGCCACGATCGACCGGATCGTCAAGCAGCACCTGACCCAGATCCGCACCTGCTACGAGCGCGAGCTGGCCCGGAACCCGAGCCTGAGCGGCAAGATCACGGTCAAGTTCGTGATCGCCAAGGACGGGCAGGTCAGCACGTCCAACTCCGCCCACAGCACGCTGGGCAGCGCCCCCGCCGAGGAGTGCATTCACGGGCACTTCCGACGCATGCGGTTCCCGCCGCCCCGGGGGGGAGGCATCGCCGTGATCCGCTACCCGCTGGTGTTCAACAGCCGGTAGCCCCGATCAGAGCGGGGCCGCCCGGGCTACTCGGGGGGCCAGTACGCGATCGACATGTCGTCGTGCAGGGCGTTCTCGTTGCAGCTGAACAGCGTCGCCTGCTCGTGCCGCAACCCGACGGTGGCGCTGCGCCCCCGGTCCACGTCCCACTCGGTCTGCTCGATCTGCAGGTAGTGCACCTCGATGTGGTGGTCCTGCTCGAACAGGTGGATCTGGAACGAGATGGGCTCGCCCGGGAAGTCGTCGTGATACAGGGCGTCCCACCAGGCCACCGCGATGCGGTCGGGGGGCTCGCCCACCACGTCGTACCGGATGGTGCCGGCGCCGTCGGCGGTCATGTTCAGGTCGTCCCAGAACCCCGCCACGGCCGGCGAGTCCCAGCTATAGAACTCACAGTCGTTGTTCGGGTTGTGGGCGCTCTGGTACTCGAAGTTGAGGGTGCCGTTGATGTCGATGCGCACCGTGTCCGCGACCTCTCCGTAGAACACGACGTCCCACTCCACCCGCTCGTGGCCGTGGGTGGCGCCCGCGCTGGACAGCTCGGGCGTGATCTGGGTGATCACGTCGGTCCCGAACCAGCAGAACGGCAGCGTCGTGGTGTCGCTCGTGACGGTGCCGTACCCGAAGTCGTCCACGGCGTCGAAGGCCGCGGGCCGCGTGCGGCGCGCGAGGCAATCGAAGGGCGCGGTGTCGTCGTCGTCCCCGGTGTCGTCGTCGTCCCCCGCGTCGTCGTCGTCGGCGGAGCACAGCCCCATCCCGCCCCCCCGTGGCCAGCACAGCGTGCAGCCCCCCAGGAGCAGGACGAGGACGAGAAGGCATGGCGGGAACAGACGGGTCATTGACAGCAGGGTACCGCGCCGCACCGCCTCTCGATCTAGAACCCCAGCACCTTGCCGAGCCCCCCGAGCACCGCATCGAGCACCCGCTCCACCGGCGAGCGATCCGGGTCCCGGGGCAGCGCCGTCTGGGTCAGCAGGAGGCCGTGCCCGGTGTGGCGGTCCTCGATGAGCTCCGCCCGCCCGAGCAGGTACTGCACGAAGGAGCCCGTGCGGCGGGTGGCGTAGCCCAGGCGCGCGTCGAAGCCGAGCACGCGGCTCTGCAGGGTGCGGACGTCGCCGCCATCCACCTGGGCGCCGTGCACGTGTCCGCCCCCCGCGACGATCAGCGCCCCCGTGCCGCCGAACAGCAGGTACCGGAACTGGAGCGTGGCCCAGGCATGCACGGACCGCAGCCGCCACACGCTGCGCACGGTGATGTCTCCCTGCACACCGATGAGGTGCCGGGGGTGCAGGACCAGACCGGGGTGGCCCTGCAGGCTCAGCAGCATCAGCTCGGGGTGTCCGTCCAGGGGATCCGCCACCAGCACCCGGCCCTCGGACCCGTCCGCGGGCGTGTAGCGGTTCAGCAGCGCCAGACCCGCGGCGTAGCTCACGAAGGGATACCGCCAGTCGTACAGCCACTGGTGGCTCTCGGAGCCCTGGTGGGAGGTCACGAAGGTGGGCCGGACCAGCAGCGGCCGCTCCGCGGTGACCAGCACGGTGAGCGCCGGCTGCACGTGCACCACCTCCGCGGTGCCCGGGGCGTTCGCCTCCACGAGGTGGATCGGGGGGCTGCGCTCCGCCAGCCGGAGCAGCACCTGGTACCACAGGGTGCGCTTGAGGTAGGGCGCCAGCACCACGAGCAGCACGATGCCCAGCACCCGCCCCCGCAGGGCCCGCCACTCCTGCCGCAGGGTCAGCAGCCGCGCCTGCTCGGGGGTGCGCAGCGCGCTCAGGCGAACCTCCAGGTCGGCCAGCGCCGCAGTGGTCGCCTCGCGATCATCGGACGCCGCCCGCTCCTCTTCGAGCAGCGGCGCCAGGGTCTTCGCCGTCGCCGCGTCCATCTGCTGGCGCAGCGCCCCCAGCTCGTCGGCGACGGCGCGTCGGGCGCTCTCCAGCTGGCCCCGGGCGGCCCCGGAGCGCGCCCGCAGCTCGGCGGTGCCCCGCTCGACCAGCTGCCGTCCCTCGAGCCGAACCCCCTCCTCCATCTTGGCCCACTGCCGCTGCGCCCACCAGCACCCGAGCTTCGCCAGGGTCCCCTCCCGACACGGCGCGAGCGCGACGGCCTTGCGGCGGTCGAACTCCGCTTCCGCCTTCTTCTCCAGCTCCACCTCAAGCCTCTGAAGCTCCGCGAAGGCCTGCTCGGCGGCACGCTGGGCCACGGTGACCACCCCCGCGAGGCGACCCCGCTCGG
>CALAGR010000405.1 GCA_937891735.1 uncultured Pseudomonadota bacterium
ATGCGCGCGCCGAAGCCGTCCCCGGTGGACGGCCAGCACCACACGCCCGCCGCCGCCCGGGCGCACAGATCGGCGCGCCCGTCCCCGGTGATGTCGCCCCAGCGCAGGGTCCCGTAGTAGCGGGGGAGGCTCCAGCCGAGCGCATCGGTCATCTCGGGGCCGTCGCCCGACTCGGTCTGGGGGCCGTCGATGGCGGCGCCGAAGCTGTCGCCGACCGAGGGCCAGCAGCGGACCCCGCTGGCGTCGCGCCCGCAGAGGTCATCGAGCCCGTCGCCGGTCACGTCGGTCAGGGCGAGGGTGCCGAAGGCGGACGGTGCGTCCCATCCGGCGGCATCGCTCAGGTCGGGCCCGGCGGTGGAGGGCCCGAAGCCGTCGGCCGTCGAGCGCCAGCAGCGGATCCCGGCGTCTGCGCGGGCGCACAGATCGGCGAGCCCGTCGCCGTCGACGTCCCCGAAGCGCAGGGTCGACCAGTTGCTCGGATCGGCCCAGCCCTGCGCGTCCGACAGGGTGGGGCCCGGCACGAGGGTGGTGAGGTCCGGCGCCAGGGCGCACTCGACGCCGTCCGGCCCTCGGGCGCACAGGTCGGCGAGGCCGTCGCCGTCGATGTCGGTGGTGGTGCTGCCGGCGGTGGCGCCGACGAGCAGGGCGGCTCCTTCGAGGGACCGGTCGCAGGACCCGGGGGGCGCCGTGGCGCCGGTGGCGAAGACGCCGAGGTGGTTGGCGGTCACGCGCTGGTTGCCGTCGGAGGGGTCGTTGAGGACCCCATCGCCGGTGAGCCACATGGTGGTGGAGCCGCCGCCGTCGAGGTTGAGGGCCTCCCAGGCGCCGAGCTCGGCCATCAGATCGGCCAGCTCGGTGCAGCGCATGCCGGCGCTGAGGGACGTGCGGCCGTCCACGACGGCGAGGATCAGGGTGCGGCCGTCCTGGCTGAGGCCGGCGGCGGTGCGGGGGTGGCGGGTGGTGCAGAAGCTGCCCGAGTCGCTGGACAGGGGCACGCCGTTGTCGACGAGGTGCTTGTTCCCGCCGACGGCCTGCCGCATCCAGGCTTCGGCCGCGCGCACCTCGGGGGGAGGGGAGAGCTCGGCGCGGTCGGGACCGAAGGCGAGGAAGCCGGACGAGGAGGAGTCGGCGGAGCCGGGCCACACCTGACCGTCGCCGATGGCGAGGCCGCTGGTGCTGTAGTCGGCGTAGGAGAAGAAGTCGCCGTTGATGACGGCGTCGGCGCCGACGAGGTTGGCGAAGGAGGACGCGGTGCGCTGGCGCTCGTCCGAGCGGGTGGCCCGGAGCGACACGCCGTCGGAGCACAGGTCGATGCGCAGGGCGTGCAGGCGCCACGGCACGCTGGTGGTGCGGTACAGGTGGGACACGCCGTCCAGGGGGGTGGTCCAGGTGTCGCTGGCGACGGCGGCGGTGGACGCCAGGGCGACGAGGGCGGCTGCGAGGGCCGAGGCGAGGCAGGCGGTGCGCACGCCCGCATCGTACTGCTGGGATGGGCGGGAGCGGCCGCGAAGGGGGGGAGTTCGGCGCAGTTGGGGGCTTCGTGCACCCGCGGTGTGGCTCGCGGCCCCGGTGTGGCTCGCGGCCCTGGGGTGGCGCGTCATCGGGGTCAGACAGGTTGTCTCCCCGCGTTGATGCGACGCCGGGCCCGGCTCACCCCCTCTGGCTAGAACACGTTTCACTTCGCAGGTGAAACATGTTCTAGTTCGCCTTCATCATGACCACCGAGCACACCGTCGACTACCTCGTCATCGGCTCCGGCGCCGCCGGCATGTCCGCTGCCCTGCACGCCCACGAGCTCGGCATGCAGGTGCTGATCGTCGAGGCCTCGCCCCAGTACGGCGGCAGCTCCGCCATCTCCGGCGGCATGGTCTGGATCCCCGACAACCCCCAGCTGCCCTCCCGCGGGATCCCCGACAGCCGCGCCGACGCCACCGCCTACCTCACCAAGATCACCGCCGGCGCCGTGTCCGCCGAGCGCATCTCCGCCTACGTCGAGCACTCGGTGCGCATGCTCGCCTGGATGCGCGCCAACACCTGGCTGCGCCTGGACGCCCTCGAGGAGTACTGCGACTACTACCCCGAGGAGCCCGGCGGCAAGCGCGGCGGACGCTCCATGGAGCCCGAGCCGTTCGACGCCACCCGGCTCGGTGACCAGTTCGCCCTGCTCCGCCCCCCGCACCTGCAGTCCCAGGTGCTCGGCAAGTTCGGCATCACCGCCCGCGAGGTCAAGGGCTTCCTGGCCCCCACCTGGGCCGGCCGCTTCCGCGTGCTGTGGCGGATCATCCAGTACGCCGCCCGCTTCTGGAGACGCCGCGGTCAGCCCCGCGACACCAAGCTGCACGCCGGCAACGCCCTCATCGCCCGGCTGCGTCGCTCGATGATGGATCGCGACCTGCCCCTGTGGCTCGACAGCCCCGCCGAGGACCTGCTCATCGAGGACGGCCGCGTCGTCGGCGCCCGGGTCCTGCACGACGGGATCCCCACCACCGTGCGCGCCCGGTTCGGCGTGCTGCTCGCCGCCGGCGGCTTCGAGCACAACCAGGCCATGCGCGACGAGCACCACAGCCTGGGGCCGTCGCGCACCGAGTGGAACACCGGCAACCCGCACAACACCGGCGCCGGCATCCTCATGGGCCAGTCCGCCGGCGCCGCCGTCGATCTGATGCACGAGGCCTGGTGGACCCCCATCACGCGGATCCCGAAGTCGGACGTGCCCTTCGTGCTGGTGGTCGAAAAGAGCCTGCCCGGCTCCTTGATGGTGAACCGCCACGCCGCCCGCTTCACCGACGAGTCGGCGCCCTACATCGACGTCGTCAAGGGCATGTACGCCGGCGACGCGGTGCCCGTGTGCTGGCTCATCTTCGACGCCATCTACCGCCACCGGTATCCGGTCGGCCCCGTCGCCCCGGGCTACGCCCAGCCGGACCACCGGATCTCCCGCCGCCTGCGCGAGGGCTTCTTCACCATCGGCAAGACCCTGGACGAGCTCGCCACGAAGCTCGACCTCGACCCCGTCGCCCTCGCCCAGACCATCGAGCGCTACAACGGCTTCGCGGCCACGGGCATCGACGAAGACTTCGGCCGCGGCACGAGCCTCGCCGGCCGCTACTACGCCGATCCCCTCATCGCCAAGCCCAACCCCTGCCTGCGCGCCCTCACCGCCGCGCCGTTCTATGCCATCCCCGTGTTCCCGGGGGAGCTGGGCACCAAGGGCGGCCTGGTGACCGACGCCCAGGCCCGGGTGCTGCGCCCCGACGGCACCGCCATCGCCGGCCTGTACGCCGCCGGCAACACCTCCGCCTCGATGATGGGGCCCACCTACCCTGGCGCCGGCGGAACCATCGGCCCGGCCCTCACCTTCGGCTTCCTGTCCGCCGAGACCGCCGCCGGCGACGGCGCCGTGGACACGACCCCCCAGGAGGCGGCCAGTGCCTGAGGTCCGCGCCGCCGCCAGCGTGGACAAGCCCGTGCAGGCCGTGTGGCCCTGGGTCCGCGAGATGGACAACTGGGCGCCGATGCTTCGGGGCTACCAGAGCCACGTCAAGGAGTCCGAGACCGAGTCGATCTGGACGTTGACCGGCGACCTGGGCCCCATGAGCAAGACGATCGAGATGCGCGTGTCGATCACCGACTGGAAGGACGGCGAGCGCGTCGCCTTCGAGCTCGTCGGCATCGGCGAGGCGGTCACGGGCCGCGGCGCCTTCGACATCAGCGAGGACCTGCCCCCCGAGCCGCCGCCCGCGCCACCCCGCAGCCTGTTCCGGCGCTTCCTGGACTGGGTCCTGGGTCGCAAGCCCGCCCCTCCGGCGCTGCTCGAGCCCGCGCAGTCCCACGTCGTGTTCACCTTCTCCATCGAGGCCGGCGGCCCGATGGGCCCGATGATCAACGCCATGCTCGGCCCGTACGCCGAAGACGTGGCGACCGAGCTGCTGGCGTCCGTGGCGGCGGCGGTTCGAGGAGCTTGAAATGAGTCTGGACGGGTTCCCCCGCGGGTGGTTCGTCGTGTCCTGGTCCCGCGATCTGGCCGCCGGCGACATCAAACCCCTGAAGTACTTCGACACGCACCTCGTGCTGTTCCGCACCGAGGCTGGCGAGGCGAAGATCCTCGATGCGTTCTGCCCCCACCTGGGCGCCCACCTCGGGCACGGCGGCACCGTCGTTGGCGACTCGGTGCGCTGTCCGTTCCATGCGTGGGAGTTCGACGGCGCCGGCACGTGCACGAAGATCCCGTATCTGAAGGAGGGCGCGAAGGTCCCGCCGAGGGCGAAGATGAGGGCCTGGCCCACCGTCGAGCGCAACGGGATCATCTTCGTGTGGCACGACAAGGACGGCGGCGCCCCGGACTGGGAGGTGCCCGTGGTCGCCGAATTCGGCACCGACGGCTGGTCCGACTGGTACCCCAACACCCTGTGGAACGTGAAGACGCACCCCCGCGAGATCGTGGAGAACGTGGCCGACTCGGCCCACTTCCCCACCGTGCACCGCACCTTCGTGGACTCCTTCGAGAACATCTACGACGGGCACATGGCGACCCAGCACACCGTCGGCACGGCGGAGCCCCCCCAGGGCGGCAAGGACTCCTTCGACATCGTCGCCACCTACCACGGGCCGGCGTTCCAGATCTCGGACATGAGGGGCGTGCTGCACACCCGGCTGTTCCTGGCACACACGCCCATCGACGCCGAGCACCTGGACCTGCGCTTCGCGGTGATGCTCGAGCTGTCCGGCCCCAAGACCGACACCTTCGCCCAGTTCTACGTGGACAACCTGCGCATGGGCTTCCACGAAGACATCGCCATCTGGGAGCACAAGGAATACCGCGAGCGCCCCTTGCTCGTGAACGGCGACGGCCCCATCGGCCGCCTGCGCAGCTGGTACGGCCAGTTCTATCGGAGCCGCAATGTGGGAGCGTGAGGTCGACTTCGTCGCGGTGGGTTCGGGCCTGGGAGGCCTGACGGCGGCGCTGCACGCGCACGATCTGGGCGGCGAGGTGCTGGTCCTGGAGAAGGCTCCGAAGCTGGGGGGCGTGTGCGCGTACTCCGGTGGCGAGGTCTTCGTCTGCAACAACCACCTGATGGAGGCCGAGGGGCGCCCCGACGATCCCGTCGCGTCCCGCGCCTACCTGGACTTCCTGGCCGGGGGATACGCCCAGAAGGACCTCGCCGACGTGTTCTACGAGCAGGGCCCCGTCGCCGCGAAGTGGGTGCAGGAGCAGGCGGGGGTGCGCTGGCAGATCATCCGTGACTTCCCCGACTACTACTTCCCTCACGCCCCCGGCACCGTCGGCCACGGCCGCTACCTGGAGCCGGAGCTGTTCGAGGGCGCGCAGCTGGGCGACTGGCAGAAGAAGACCTACACCACGCCGCACATGCCCCCGGGCGTGACCCACGAGGAGCTGTTCGCCTGGGGCGGGCTGTCGGCGATGCCGCGCTGGGACTTCCGCACCATGGGCAAGCGCGTGAGCCAGGACATCCGGGGCATGGGCCCGGGGATGATGGGCTGGTTCGTGAAGGCGGCGATGGTCGATCGCGGCATCGACGCCTGGGTGAACTCCCCCGTGACGGAGCTGATCGTCGAGGGGGGACGGGTGATCGGCGTGGTCACCGACAAGGACGGGCGCGCGGTGCGGGTCAAGGCCCGACGGGGCGTGCTGCTGGCCGTCGGCGGGTACGACTGGAACCCCCAGATGGCGAAGTACTACGAGGGGCTGCCCGAGTGGAAGTCCATGACGCAGCCCTACATGGAGGGGGACAACCTCGTGCTCGGAGGCGAGATCGGCGCGTCCTACGCGGGGGTCCCGTCCTACAACCTGGGCATGTTCTTCGGCTACCAGGTGCCCGGCGAGAAGCACGAGGGAAGGCCGCTGTGGCGCGCGTCCTGGGAGGGCGGATACCCCCACGCCATCTGGGTGAACAAGGCCGGCGAGCGCTTCGCCGACGAGTCCTTCTATCGGGACTACCTGCCGCGCTGCCACGACTGGGACGGCGTGAACCAGGAGCACCCCAACTACCCGCCGTACCTGATCATCGACCAGAACTACCGCGACAAGTACGCGTTCTGCTCCTACATGCCGGGCATGGACGTGCCGGACAGCCTGCTCAAGAAGGCGGACACGCCCGAGGAACTCGGCGCGCTGCTGGGCATCGACGGGGCGGGGCTGGCGAAGAGCATCGCGCGCTTCAACGAGTTCGCCGACGGCGCCACGGACCCGGACTTCGGGCGGGGGCGCTACCCCTGGGCGGCGATGATGGTGGGCGACCGCTCGCGACCCAACCAGAACATGGGACCGCTGGACAAGCCGCCGTACTACGGCGTGCGCCTGACGGCGGTGGGCGTGGGCGTGAACGCGGTGGGGCTCAAGACGGACACGCAGGCGCGGGTGCAGCACGTGCGCGGCCGGCCCATCGACGGGCTGTACGCCGCCGGCAACTCCGCGGCGCTGCTGGACGTGGGCGCGGGCTACCAGTCGGGGCTGAGCTCGCTGCGCGGCCTGCTGTGGGGCTGGATCGCGGCGCGCCACGCCATGGGCGGCTGACTCGGCCGTGGCGCGGTCGGCCGGGTGATAGGCTGCAAGGCCGACACGGAGCACGATTGACCCGCCTCGACCCCGACGATCTCCGCCGCTATGCCCGCCGCGATTGGGGAGCCCCGGAGCGGATGGCGCGGCGGGTGCGGTCCCGTCAGCCGATCGATGTCAAGGTCCGGCTGGCCATCGAGCTGTACGAAGCCGCCCGGGCGACGCGGCCCGGTTGGCCGGACACGGCGACGCGCCAGGCGGACTTCGAGGCGCACTGCAGGCTCCGCGAGCTCCTCGGCAGGGCGGCCCATGTCGGCGCTCGGTGAGACGCTCGCCGGTCTCGCCCGCGTGTTGGACGGGGGCGGGCACCCATGGTTCGTCTTCGGTGCTCAGGCCGTCACCGTGCGTGGCGCTCCTCGGGCGACCCAGGACATCGATGTCACCGTCGAGGTCGAGCGCGCTCGACTCCAAGAGCTGATCCTGGCCCTCGAAGGGGAGGGGATTCACCACCGCTACCCCGAGATCGCAGACGAACTGCTCGCGTCCGGATCGGTGTTGCCGCTCGTGCACCCGTCCGGGATGGAGATCGACCTCGTGCTTGCCGGGTCCGGTCTCGAGGCGCTGGCGATGAGTCGTGCCACCCGCGTGCCCATCGATGGCGTGCGCGTGCCTGTCGCTCATGCGACGGATCTCGTGGTCATGAAGATCCTCGCTGGGCGCGGCAAGGATCTGGATGACGTGATCGCGTTGCTGGCCGGCGGGGAGGTCGATGTCGACGAGGTCCGAGACCTCCTTGTCCAACTCGAGGAGGCGCTGAGCCAGTCGGACCTGCTCACCGCGCTGGCTGCCGCGCTACGGGCTGTGGGCTGAGGGTGGAGCCCCAGTACATGGCCCAGTCCTGCGCGAAGTACCCAGTCCAGTAGCTGTGCGCGGACGCGAGTCCCGGTGCGGGACCGTCAGCAGCCGAGTCGGTCGAGCTCCTCCTCGAAGGTGTCGACGCTGATCCACACGGTCTCCTCCGCCTGGGGGAAGCGCTCGTAGAAGCTCTCCATCGCGCGATGGTGACGCTCGGTGGGGCCGTCCCAGCTCACCTGGACCGGCAGGATCCGGCCCTCGTCCTGGACGACAAAGTCGACCTCGCCGCGCTCGCGCCAGTAGGAGACCTGCCCGAAGCGGCGACGGAGCGCCGTGTGGGTGGCGCACTCCAGCGCCTTGCCTCGATCCGCCCCCGCCCGCGACACCACCACGCGCCTGAGTCCCGGATCGACGGGGTAGTACTTGCGGTTGCGGCTCGCCCGCCGGCGCTCCGAGAACGCGAAGAAGGGGCAGCTGAACAGCAGGTAGGCGGACTCGCAGGCCTCCACGTAGCTCCCCGCCGTCTCCACGGCGATGCCGGTGGCGGCCGCGATGCGCCGCAGGCTCATCTCCGATCCGGCGGACTCGAACACCATCTGGGCCACCTGCCGCACCGGCAGGCTGGACCGGGCACCGACCCGCTCGCGCACGTCGCGTTCGACGATGTCATGGAAGTACTGGCGAAGCAGCCGGTCCCCGTCGCTCATCGACAGTGGCTCGGGGAACCCTCCCCGGACGAGATGGTCGGCCAGGGTCAGATCGGGGTCGTGCAGCCGGCCCTCCGCGAGGTCGAACGGGAACAGCTCCACGGTCAGGTGGCGGCCGGTCAGGGCCGTGGAGAGCTCCCCGGACAAGAGATGGGCGTTTGAGCCCGTGATGGCGAAGACATGGCCGCCCGGCTGCTCGAGCTGGGTCCGCAGCCACCGTTCCCAGCCATCGACGTGCTGGATCTCGTCGAGGAAGAAGTACAGACGCTCCGCGGCTGGATGCCGCTCTCGAAACGCGGCCACCAGGCGGTCGAGCGTGGGCCAGCTCATCTGCTGGGACAGCTTCGGATCCTCGAAGTTCAGGAACGCGCAGTGCCGTGGATCCAGGTCGTACCGGCCGATCAGCTGCTGCAACAGTGTCGACTTCCCGCATCGGCGCACGCCCTGGATGACGAGCCCCAGGGACTCCCGGAGCTGCGCGGGCAGCTCGACGCGCCTCGGGATCGACGATGGAACGGGGCGATCCCAGAAGCTCCACGCGCCGGCGACCTCGATCGGGGAGGAGTCGGACATTCCGATGATCGTAGTCGACGAGGTCGGTGATGGCGAATGGGATCGACAGAGCAAATAATGTCGAATGTAGTCGACAAGACTTGGGGCAGCGTCCGAGGATCGCCCTCCGCTAGCCTCTCCTCATGAGCCACCCGCGCTACTCCTTCGAGACCGACGAGCACCAGG
>CALAGR010000406.1 GCA_937891735.1 uncultured Pseudomonadota bacterium
CCGCGCCGTCGCGGGGGGGTGCCGGCGCCCAGGGCGGCCAGGTCTTCGGCGGCGCTCGCCAGGGGGCGCGTGCGGCTGCAGATGCTGTCGCTGATCGTCGCCTCTTCGCTCATCTGGGCGTAGAGCAGGTAGGTCTCGCCCTTGTTGAACTTGCGCCCGCAGGCCGCGCCGGTGGAGTTGGTGAAGACACGCACCTCCATGCCCGGGGAGCCCTTCCAGGCCTGCGCGACGCTGAAGCGGTACTCCACCTGCCCCGGTCCGCCCTGCAGCGAGCCCTCGGGCGGCGGCGCGGGCAGGCCGATCACGGTGCCTTCAAAAACCACTCCGGCGCCCTCCAGGGCGACTAGGGGCGCGGGGGGCGGCGCGCAGGAGCACGCCATGGCGAAGGACGGAGCGAGGAGGCCGCACAGGGCGGCGAGGGCGAAGAGGGTCGTACGCATCAGGTCTCCCGGACATCAACAGGGGCGCCCGGTAGGACCGCGCGCGGGGCGGGATCGGTCCGGGTCTAGTTCAGGGAGACCAGCGTGTCGTTCCCCGCGATCCGCAGCGCGACAGCCTTGCCGGGCGGCTCGGGGAACAGCAGCGTGCCACCGTCGAGGTGACTGTACGGGTGGAAGGATCCCCCGACAACGTCCAGGACTCCTCCCGTCGCATCCAGGAACTCCACCTGCGTCGCCTTGCCCTGGGGAGGGGCCCGCAGCGTCAGATCCGTGCCGCGCTTGCCGCTGCCGTCCGGGCTGATCATCACGGTGCTCCAGCGGGGGCTGAAGCCCTCGGGCAGCTGCAGCAGCGCCGAGCCGTTGACGTCGGTGATCCGGTCCTGGAGCCAGTTGTAGCTGTAGTCGCTGACCCAGGTCGGGTCGCAGTAGCCCATGAAGTCGGTGTAGCCCGACGTGCTCTTGAGCTGCTTGTTGACGAAGTCGTACCCCTGGACCCCGATGGACGCGCCGGAGTGGGGGTAGTAGCCGGCGTCCTGGACGCCGCAGGGCGCGTGCTCGCGGCCGTGGGCGTGGCCGATCTCGTGCACCATCGTGTCCGCCGAGCCCTGCCCGGAGTAGCCCAGGCCGATGCTCACCCGGGCCCACTCCTGCTGCGCGCTCTGGGCGAGGCTGGACAGGCCCGCGATGCAGCCCCCGCTGCAGTAGTTGGCGAAGCTGCTGTCGGGCACGAAGACCCCGTAGTAGTACTCCTCGAAGGCGGCGTTCTCGTCCTCGCGCAGGTAGTACAGCTCGTTGAGGGTCTCGCCCCAGCCGTTGCCATAGGGGCTGATCTGGAAGTTGATGACCAGCGGGTCCTGGACCACGAGGTCGATCTCGCGGGTGGGGTACTGGGCCATCAGCGCGTCACGGTAGATCTGGATCTGGGACTCGCTGATGTCGGGCAGGCGGCCGGATCCGTCGCCGCGGTACTCGATGGGCACCAGGATCACCCGGACGGACTCGCCGGTGAAGCGCGGGCGCAGATCGAGGCCGCCGCCGCTCGCGGTCCACTTCGCGCCGGAGTCGTTGCCCGACGCGTCCACGTTGGCCTCGACCTCGACCAGCTTCACCGAGACGATGCTCGTGTCCTCGCTCATGAACTCGGCCGGGATGTCCACGTTCAGGGTCGAGTTCAGGCTGCTGTCGCTGGAGCCGTTGGTTCCGATGGACTGCTCTGCGGCGAACCTCTCGGTCTGGCCGTCCACGTCGAGCTCGACCACGGCGGCCACGGTGCGCGTCTCCCAGGAGCTGCCGGGGTTGACGAAGACCCGCATCATCCCGGGACGCTCGGCGATCACGTCCACCGGCGCGTTGTCGAGGACCTCGTCACCGCCCTCCAGGATGTCGATCCGCACGCCTTGGTAGAAGGCCACCCCGTCGACCTCGAGCCCCTTGACGAGGGGGCCGTTGGGTCCGCCGTCGTCATCATCGTCCGCGCCGCCCCCGCCTCCGCCTCGCCGCCCGCAGCCGACGGCCAGCAGGACGATGGACAGCGCGGCGGTCAGGACGAGGGTACGGCGGATCATGGGCTCTCCAGGAGTGGGCTGGTTCTCCGAGCTACCGGATGGTACCCCCGAGGCCCCGCATCGGACTGATCGATCAGCGCTGCAGGGCGCAGACCTGACGAAGCCATGACCGGCTCCGCACGGTGAGCACATGATCGCCTGACAACTCCTGACGGTTTTGCGCCGCCCCCCCGATCCGCTACAGGCTCGTCAGGTAGGCCTCGAGCGCGTCCATCTCGCTGTCGTCGAGCATGGACGTGTCGCCCATCGCGCCGGAGCGCGCGTACTCCAGGACCGCCCGGAGCGTCGGGGCGGAGCCGTCGTGGAAGTACGGCGCCGTCGCGGTGATGCCCACCAGCGTGGGGGTGTTCACGGCGGACAGGCCGAGCATGTCGTGGGACGCGCCGTCCTGCAGGGTGGCGCCGCCGTGGCAGTCGCCGCAGCCCACGTCCGCTCGGTTGAAGATCTCCTCGCCGGCCAGGATCTGCGCGGTCTGCATCCCGCGGGTCGGGACGTCCACGTGGCGGCCGAAGTCGATGAACGCGGCCACCTTGTCGGCGCTGTCCTGGCTCAAGCCGAAGCCGCCCATGCGGCCCTGGGAGGTGGCGAAGGCCTCGTCACCGACCGAGGGCACGCCGTCGGCCCACGTCACCGGCGCGGTCTGGGACACGTCCCCCGCGAGGCTCGGGGTCTGGCGGGCGCCGCGCTCCAGGGGCCAGTTCAGCCCGTCGTTGCGGCCCTCGAAGTGGCACGTGGAGCAGGACACGCCGGCCCCGTTGAAGGCCATGCGGTCGTCCACGGAGCTGAAGAACAGATCCCGCCCCGCCTGCTGGTCCAGGGTCAGGACCATGTCCTCGAACATGCGGTCGCTCGCGTGGGCCTTGGCGGTGCTGAGGCCGCTGACCTCGAAGTCGAAGGAGGTGGCGCCGACGTACAGCGGGTTCGTCGAGCCCCGAGGCGTCGCCTGCTCAGCGAGGGCGGATGCCTTGATCCGCTCTACTGCGCCCTCGTGGTAGGCGAACACGTAGCCCTCGCCGGCCGCGTCGAACGCGACGCCCCGCGGGCCCCGGGAGCTGTGGGCGATGCCCTGGGTGCGGGTCCCGAGCTGCAGCCAACCCTGCGTGTTGCGGGTGCCGCTCCGGGCGGAGACGCCGCTGGCCCGGGTGGGCACCGACACCACCGCCTCGCCGGACTCGATGGTGAGCATGATCGTGTCGCCGTCGGGCGTGAAGGTCGCGCTGGAGGGGTAGCCCGCCACGGTGCCCAGGTCGGCGTGCTGGACGTTGAGCAGGGTCGCGTCCCAGTACTCCTCGGAGGGCTCGCCCCCGCCCACGACGGCGGTGGTCAGCAGCACGGCGTTGAACCGCCCGCCGCCCGGAGGCGCGTAGTACACCGCCGCGCCGGGGTTGGGCGCCGACAGGTCCCCGCCGGGGGAGCTGTTCTCGACCTGCATGGTGGGGATGGCGAGGGTGCTGCCGTCCGGGGAGATCGCCAGGTCTCCGGTGATCCGTGGCGTCAGGGCCACCTCTTCGCCGGTGGTGGGGTGGAACCCCATGACCGTGGGCACGTCCACGAGGCTGACGAGGTCCGAGGGCAGGTCGATGTAGTGGACCAGGCCTCCGAACGCGCTGCCCACGTACAGGCTGTCGCCGTTGGGGTGCAGGGCCAGCCAGCGGGGCTCCCCCTCCACCGGCCACGAGCGCAGCTTCGTCAGGCTCGCGGTGTCCCACTCCTGCACCACGCCGGCCAGGGACACGGCCACGTAGAAGCGGCTGCCGTCCTCGGTGGCGACCACGCCGTAGGGCTCCGCGCCGGTGGGCAGGCGCTCCCGGAGGGTGAAGGTCGCCTCGTCGATGACCGCCAGCGCGCGCTCGTTGCGCAGCGTGGCGATGAGCACGTCGCCAGCGCGGGCGATGCGCGTGGGCTCCAGGCCCACCTCGAGCTCCGCGACAGCGCCGGTCTGGCTGTCGATGCGGGACACCGTGGCCTGATCGGGGTTGGCGGTGTACAGCGCCTGGAAGCTGGAGCCGGCGACGATGGCCGAGCTGCCGGTGGCGAAGCGGTCGTCTTCGAGGCCCTGGTTGGCGCACCCGGCGAGGGCGGCAGCGAACAGGGTGGCCAGCAGCGCGGATGGAATCGAACGAATCATGTGTGCTCCCCGATCACCGCGGGGTGTCCCCGCTGACGACCGTCATTGACTGCGACCTCCCGCAATCGGAAAAGCACGTTTGCACACATCGTTCCACTCGTGCAGGGCAATCAAATCACTCTGGTTCGGGGCTTCGGGTGATCTGGATCAGGGAATCGCGCGCCTGGGCCGCTCTTTGGATGTTGCCCTCCTGGCGCGCCTTGCACAGGGTCGCGACACCGTGCAGCAGGCCCCAGCAGCGCAGCGCCGGTGGTGGCGCCGGGTGCCCCCAGGCGGTGACGAGGGCCGCGGTGAACGGGGACTGCCCCAGGGGACGTCCGTCCCAGGTGCTGACGATGTCGAGCAGCGGGTCGTCCATGCGCGCGTGCTCGAAGTCCACCAGGGCGATCGCCTGCCCGTCCGCCAACAACAGGTTGTACGGCTCCGCGTCCCGATGACAGACCCGGCGGACCCGGCCCGCCAGGGCGCTGGGGTCGAACCGGCGCTGCACCGCGGCGATCAGATCAGGCTCCAGGTCCCCCTTCCCTTGGGAGAGCCAGCCGCTCATGCGGCGCGCGCACGCGTCCTGCAGGCTCAAGGGGTCGGCGTCGGTGTCCCCCACGGCGTGCAGGGCCCGCAGGCCCCGCCCCAGGCGGCGGGCGAGCACGGTGTCTGTCCGCCAGCCGGGCTGGTCCGCGCGCACGCCGTCGAGCCGCTCGATGAGCAGGGTCAGGGGTCCCTCGGGGTCCACCGCGAGCAGCGAAGGCACACGCAGCTCCGGCCCGCATGCAGGGCCCCACTCCTCCAGGGCGCGCCGGGCCTGGGACCACGCCCGGTGGCTGCGGAATCGCTTCAGCACCGCCGCTGTGCCGTCGGGCAACGTCACCCCCCGAACGACGGAGCTGGTGCCCGCCGGGAGCGGCGGTCCGGGTCGGAGCGGGCCTCTGTCTTCGGGGGGGGCTGCGTGTGCCATGCAGGGAGCATGGCAAGATCCATCCTCATGACCCGCGCCATCTTCGTTCTGGTGTTCGCCGCGTTCGTGCTGGCGGTGCCCCCTGCGCCCGCCGCGCCGCGCGCCGAAGGGCCCCCTGAGCCCCTCCTGGCGGCGCCGGGCACGGATCTGGAGACGGCCCGACGGCTCGCGGTGGGCCCCGTGGGGGACCCGATGCTCCTCGACGATCTCGTGCGCGACGCGGTCGGCAGCGTCGCCCGCCTGTACGGAGCGTCCCAGGTGGTGACCTGCCGGGGCGCGCCGCTGGCCCCCGGCACGCTGCCCCAGGTGGTGGCCGACGCGGACCGGTTCATCCTCGAGCTCGAGTACGAGCGGGCGGACACGATCCTGCAGACCGCGGCCGCAGCCCTGGCCTGCGCCGAGCACCTCGTGGCCCGCGCCCCCCTGAGCGAGCTGTTCTTCCTGCTCGGCGTGTCCGCCAGCTACGCCGGAGACGCCGAGCGGGCCCAGCGCTGGTTCGGCCAGGCGCTCGCCGTGTCGCCCAACCGCAGCTTCGACACGACCCTCGCGCCGCGGGTGTACGAGCAGTACCTCGTGGCCATGGAGCGGCACTACGTGGGTTCGCCCGTCCCGGTGGCCCTGGCCCTGGGCGCCACCGAGGCGGCCACCATCTACATCGACGGCGCCACGGTGGATCCGAAGGGGGAGCTCCCCACCCTGGGGGACGGGTTCCACTTCCTGCAGTTCCGCCGGCAGGACGGCCCGGTGGTCACCTTCGAGTTCCGGGTCGATCCGGGAGATGCCATCGCCCTGGCGACCCCCGAAGGCGCGCTGGAGGCAGCGATCCTGGGGCCTGCCGCCCCCGAGGCGCTCCAGGGGATCGTCGCCGCCGTCTTCAGCGGGGCTGCGGGGCGTGGCGCCACCGGCACGGTGCAGCTCGTGGACGGCAAGACGGTGCGCCGGTTCCTGCCCGCCACCCAGGAGTGGGAGACGCTGCGGGAGCCGCCGGATCGCATCACCCGGATCCGGCAGACCGGGCGCACGCTGGTCGGAGCCGGCCTGGGGCTGCTGGGCTTCGGGGTCGCGCTCTCGGTGGCCAGCGCGGTGACGGCGCCGGAGCACCCCACCCACCCCGACTACCCCCGGTCGTTGGCCGCCAATCGCGTGGGGATCTCCTTGTCGGTCATCGGGCTGGGGGTGGGCGGCTTCGGGCTGCCCCTCGTGATCGCCGCGCGCCCTGCCCGGGAGGAGCGGCGGGCCCTCCGGCCCACTGCCGCGGTGGGCTTCTCCGCCGGGCCCGACGGCTTCACGCTGACCTTCGGGGGGACCCTGTGA
>CALAGR010000407.1 GCA_937891735.1 uncultured Pseudomonadota bacterium
CCGTTCGTGGCCCTCTCCTCCGTGCTGAACCACCTGCGCGCGGGGATCTGGCATCCCTTCTCGAAGTCCGCCGGCTACACCCGCCTGTCCCTGGCGAGCGCCGACGGCGGCGAGGAACGTCTGTCTGTCGTGGACCGGGGCGTCGAGATCCTGCGCAACTTCGCGGTGCTCATCGTCGACTACGGCTTCCATCCACCGTTCGAGGGGGCCCACGCGTGGAAGTCCCACTTCCTGCGAATGTCCGAGGCGGGGGTCGTGACGACGCACCAGCTGGGCTGGGATGGGCCGATCCGCAAGGCGCTGCTCCAGTCCTCTCCTTGGGCCCTCGCCGCCCTCGTGCTCGCGGTGACCGCGCTGTGGAGCCTGAGAAGGGCCCGCGAGGACCAGGCGCGGGCTCGGGAGGTCACGCTGATCGCCGGCCTGGTCGTCGCCAACGTCGGTCTCTTCACACTCGCCGGCCTGGGGCGGGACCCGGGGCTCTGCTTCAACCCCCGCTACCTGCACGAGATCGTGCCCTGGCTGGCCATCGTGATCGGCGCGCGCGCGGCGGGCCTGCCCTGGACGGATCGCGCGGTCGGCGCCGGCTTCGGGCTCGGAGCCCTGGCCCTTCTGTTGGCCCTGCTGCTGCCTGGCGGCCTTCGGGATCCCTGGCTGGCTCGGGCGCCGCTTCTGCTCGCCTTCGCGGCGACCTTCGCCTTGGCCCCCTCCGTGGCCCGTCGTCCGGTGATCCCGGCGACCTTGCTGGCCGCCTGCCTGGGATGGAGCGCCGCGAGCCAGGGCGCGGTGGATCTGCCGGCGTCCTTCAGCGTGCGTCTGCAGCGCGCGGCCCTCGCCGCTCCCGTGAACCAGCGGCTCCCGGATGACGCAGTGCTCCTGGCGCCGCTCTGGCTCGTCGACGGACTCGGGCCGGCCATGCTGCGGGGCGTCACTCTGGCGTCGCCGACCCTCGATGACGGCAGGGCCGCGCCGGAGATCGTGCGCCGGTCGCTCGAGCGAGGTCGCAGGGTCTTCATGGTGCCCTGGGGACCGTCGACCCTGTACGGAGAACTCCGCAGCGAGTTCGGCGTGCGGTCCGAGGTGGATCTGGGCCTGGACCGGGAGCCGGTCCTCCTCGTCGAGCTGGGCTCGGAGCTACGGGCGGAACCGTGAAGCGCGTCCGTCCCGCGCTGGGCCCGGGAGACGCGGAGCCGTCCTATGTCATCATCCCTCGATGACGGAGTCTGACCCTCCCGTGTTCCCCCGGCGAAGCGCTGGACTCTCATGGCGGTCGGTAGACACGGCCTGCCTGGTGCTCCTTGGGATCGGGTCGACCCTCGTGATCCTGTCCCATCCGTGGACGCCCTGGGCAGATCAGGCCCAGCTGCTTCGTTGCGCTCCAGCGCTCGGTTCGTACCCCAGCCTGACCGACGGAGTCGCGAGTTGCTGGACGTCAGCGCTGGTCGCGCTCGCAACCGGCCGGGACGTGGTCTCTTGGAACCTCGGGTTTCGGATCGTCGCGATGTGGCTCTACCTCGGAGGTGCCTTGCTGCTCGCCAGGCACGCTTTGGAGAGCCCATGGGCACGGGTGCTTGCGCTTGTGGTGGTCGTCGCGTCGCGCAGCCCGTTCATATGGCTGTCGTCGGAGATCCTTGCGGGGGCGGCGTTGTGCCTGGCTGTCACCGCGGTCGTACATGGTCGGCTGCCGTTGTTCACTGGGGCTGCTCTCGGCCTCCTGTCCGCCGTGAAGCCAGATCTTGTTCTGGTGGCGGTTGCCCTCTATTCTTGGGCGTTTTGGAAGGCACCGGCTCGGCCAGCGCGGGTGCGCCTCACCCTTGGAGTCGCCATCGTCGCGCTTCTGTTCGTGCTCCCCGGGTTCGCGAGCTATGGGCCCGAGTACCTTCATCGGTCCCCCGATCGCGCATGGATGAGCTTTGGCCAACATGCGGGGATCGTCTTGTCAGGAGAGTTGGTCTGGGAGGACTGGGAGACGCGGATCCAGCAGTACTTCCCCGGTGCGCACGACGTTTGGAGCGCCGCCTCTGCATACCCGGATCAGTACATGTCGTTCGTGCGTCGTTCCGCAACCATCGGCCTGCACCGGGCGAACTTCCTGTTCAGGGAGATGGTTCTGCTCGCGGCCATCCTGGTGCTGCTGCTCCTCGGTCGCTTCACTCGACTCACTTCAGAGATGAAGCTTCTCGGCGTGTCGCTGGTCGGTGTCGTTCCGATGGTGTTGCTGTCGTTCCCTCACATGCGATACATGGCGCGGTACCTGCCAATCGTGGTGATCGTCCTACTTCAGGGCTCCATCGGCGCAGCTGAGCGGGGACCGAGGTTGGTTCGAATCCTGGTCGCAGCCACGCTGTTCTTTACGCTGGTTCCCTATGTGGCCCGGGGCATGTCGTCCACCTGGTTCATGCTCGCGGCACCGCTCGAAATGCACTTCTGGGGTGCGGACTGACAAACGCGACATGCGGGCTGTGGACAGCGATCGCGGTCTCCCTGATCCCCATCCCCATCCACCACTACATCCTGCCCGCCCTGCCTCCAGCGGTCCTCGCCGTCGTGGCGCTGTACGCGCCACTTCACGCGCGGCTGACCTCCCCGATCGCGCGGCTCGTAGCGCCCGCCCTGGCCCTGGTGCTGCTCGGCGGTCGGCCGATCGTTGGGGTCTGGGGGAACTCCGTCCTCAGCGAAGCCGTCGCCCCCATCGTCGCGGCGGCCTCCGAGCCCGGCGAGCCTGTCTACATCCTGGACTGGTGGGCGCCGGCGGTCGCCTACTACGCAGACAGACCAATGCGCCTCGTCGGCTCCGCCCCCGCGTTCCGCCGGCGGGTCGAGACCACCGACTACCTCGTCGACGGGCTCGGTCCCGCGACCCTCCGCGCCGTCACCCTGGCGTCGGCCGCGCTCAATGAAGGCGAGGCGGTCCCCGAGATCGTGCGCCGCTCGCTGCAGATGGGGCGCCGCGTGTTCGTAGTGCCTTGGGGCCCGCAGAGCCTCGACGCGGCGTTGCGAGCCGAGTTCGTCGTCCGGTCGTCGGTGGAGCTGGGCCTGGGTCGGGAGCCCATGCTGCTCATCGAGCTGGGTAGCCGCGACGCCACGCCCGGCGGAGCGGCTCCTTGAGGCAGGTCCACGCTCGGGCCCTGGGGGGCTGGTTCGTCCAGAGGCAGGAAAACGCTATACTCAATCGATGTTTCGGTGGGCCCACGCGGTGGCGGCGGTCGTCACGGTCGCGCTGAGCGGATGCCAGCCGGGCGTGGCTGCGCCGACCCTTCCCCCCACCCCGGCGGACGCACCCTCGGTCCTGATGCCCTGGGCCGGTCAACCCGAGCCGGACTTCGCTCCAGGACCACTCCTCGACCGGGACGGCGCCCCGCTGTTGCTCATCGCCCCCTCCGATCGCCCCTGGGCCCGCCACCTGGCCGAGCTGCTGCGGACCGAGGGGTTCACGACCTTCGATGTCGCCCCCACGTCGACCCCTCAGGCGCTGTCGCGCGCCCGGATCATCCTCGTCGGCGCCGGGGCCGCCGGCGACGGCGACGTCGAGGCGCTGCGACGCGCCTCCGAGGCTGGCGCCGATGTGCTCCTCGTCCGTCCCGAAGGAGCCCTCGCGCAGCTCGCGGGGCTCGAGGTAATCGGCGAACAGGCTGAGGGGGTCCTGGTGCGCCCCGAACGACTGCCACTCCAGGTTCACGGGCGCTCCGTGCTCTATCGCCTCGTCGGTGCCACCACCCGCGCCGAGCTCCGCGCCGAGCTGACGGGCGCCGCCCTGGGGCCCGCCGTCTCGGTGCGACGGATCGAGGGGGGCGGGCGGATCGTCGCGTTTGCCTTCGACCCCGCCGAGGCTGTCGTGAAGACCCGCCAGGGCAACCCGGAGTGGGC
>CALAGR010000408.1 GCA_937891735.1 uncultured Pseudomonadota bacterium
CCGCCAGGGCCCAGGCGCCCGGGTCCTCGGGCCGCAGGCTCACGAGCTCGCCCGCCGCGGAGCGCGCCGCCCGACACCGATCCTCCGCCAGGGCCTCGGCGATGCGCTCGCGATACACGTCGGGATCCGCGGTGCTCGACTCCCGGGTGGCGGCGCCGGCACCGACCGCTCCCGGGCGCTCCCGCCGCCGCACGAGCTTCTCGTACAGCTCCTGGGCCTGCAGGGACAGGCCGCTCTCGCCGACCTCTTCGACGTACGCCAGCATCACCTCCCGGGCGAGCTTGCGCTCTCCCAGGCCCAGGTAGGCGGCGGCCTTGAGCACCATCACGTCCAGGCACTCGGGGCACAGTCGAAGGGCGGACTCCGCGGACTTCAGGGCGCGGTCGTAGCGCTTGTTGGCCAGCTCGTCGGAGGCGAACTCCATCTGCCGCTTCGCCTCGTCCGACGCGCCTGCGAAGGAGACGGCGGGCAGCACGAGGCACAGCACCAGGAGCGCGGCCCCCAGCGCCCGCCGTCGTCGGCGCAAGGTGAGCCCCACGAGCAGGAGCAGGGCCAGCGCCGAGGGACCGGCCCGAGACCCCGCCGCCACGCTCGCCCCGCAGCCGGGCTCCCAGCACTCCGGATCGTCGTCGATGACCGCCTCGGCGCCGTCGCAGTCTTCGTCCTGCTCGGTGTCGCAGGCCTCGATGGCCTCTGGGTGGCTCGCCGGATCCGAATCGTCGCAGTCGACCTCGTCGCCCTCCTGCTCCGCGCAGGTCCGCCAGCCGTCGCCGTCCGCGTCCGCCTCGCCCCCCTCGGGCTCCGTCTCGGGATCGCAGTCGCCGTCGAGCCCGTCGCAGATCTCCTCGGCGTCGGGATGGATGGCGGCGTCGCCGTCGTCGCAGTCCGTGTCGTCGTCGACGTAGCCGTCGGGCGGCACGCACAGGGGGTTGTCGGGGTGCGGCGCGTCGGGATCGCCGTAGCCGTCCTCATCCGTGTCCGCGTAGTACGCGGCCTCGCCCGTGCCGTTGAAGGGGTCGCCGTCGCAGTCGTGGTCGATCGCATCGCACTCCTCGGGCGCGCCGGGGTAGCTCGTCGCGTCGGCGTCGTCGCAGTCGTCGCACACCGCCGTCAGGTCGCTGTCGCCGTCCTCGCCCGCGTCGTCGTCGCCGCTGCAGTCGTTGTCGATGCCGTCGCAGCGCGCAGGCGCTCCGGGGTACGCCGTGGGCTCGCCGTCGTCGCAGTCGAACAGGATCCCGTCGGGGCACCAGCTCGCGCCGTCGCCGTCCGCGTCCTCGGTGTCGGCGGATCCGTCGCAGTTGGAGTCGGTGCCGTCGCAGAGCTCCGGCGCGCCGGTGTACACGCTGGCGTCGGTGTCATCGCAGTCCGTCGCGGCGTCCTCGCCGTCGCCGTCCTGATCCGGATCGACGCAGTCGGGCACAGCGTCGCCGTCCTGATTCGAGAAGCCCTCGACCAGATCCCCGTCGCAGTCCTGGTCCACCGCGTCGCAGAGCTCCACGGCGCCCGGGAGGACCGTCGCGTCGGTGTCGTCGCAGTCGCCGTTGCAGGGCTGCAGGCCGTCGCCGTCGCCGTCCAGCTCCGCCACCGACAGGGCCCCGTCGCAGTCCGTGTCGAGCAGGTCGCAGCCCTCCGGGGCGCCGACGTAGATCGACGCGTTGGCGTCATCGCAGTCCGAGCCGTCCGGGTCGCCGTCGCCGTCGTCGTCCGGATCGACGTCGTCGCACAGACCGTCGCCATCGAAGTCCCCCGTGCCGTCCGCGCCGGTGCACAGGTTGTCGTTGGCCGCGCCGGGGGTGCCCAGGTCGCCGCTCCCGTACGCGCTGGTGGACAGGTTCCAGCTGGGGCCGGCGTCGTTGTCCGCGGCGTTGTTCAGGTCCAGATCCAGGCTCAGCGCCACCCCGGGTCCCGCGGTCGGGGCGCCAGGGGCGGTCAGCTCCACGGCGTCGATGAGGGTCGCGCCGGCCAGCAGCGACAGGGGCGACGCCCCCGAGTTCGGCAGCGAGAAGCCCGCGGGCCAGGCGTAGTCGGCCGATACACCCCCGTTCAGGGAGGACGAGGCGTTCGCCGCGAGCACGACGTACCCCCCTGCGGGGATCGTCAGGGCCTGGCTGATCGAGAAGCTGAGGCCGGCGCTGCCCTGGATGGTCCAGCCCGTCACCACCCGCGCGGAGCCAGTGGGGTTGTACAGCTCGATCCACTCACCGCGGTTGTCCGCGACGGCGGCCGGGTCGGACATCACCTCGTTGATCACCACGGAGCCAGCGGCGCCCCCGCAGGGCAGGTCGCCGCCCACGCAGTCCTGATCGATGCCGTCCCCACACAGATCCACGCCGCCGGGCAGCGTGTTGGGATCCGCGTCGTCGCAGTCGCCCTCGCACAGCGCGAAGCCATCCCCGTCCCCGTCCAGCTCGCCGATCGGGATCACGCCGTTGCAGTCGTCATCGAGCCCGTCGCAGAACTCCGCGGCGCCGGGGAAGACCGAACCGTTGCTGTCGTCGCAGTCGTTGCAGGCCGAGAAGCCGTCGTTGTCCGCGTCGCCGGCCCCCGACGTGATCTGCAGGGACCAGCCGTTCAGCGTGCCGTCGTCGCCGTTCGCGTCGTCCGAGATCGACAAGGTCCAGGTGCCAGCGGGGCTCTGTCCGTCAAACGCCGCGAGCGATCCCTCCGGCTGGAAGGACCCCGTGAAGGGGGCCGTGGCCGTGGCCGAGCCGATGGCGGCCGCTGCCTCGTCGTCGAGCAGCGTGCCCACGAAGTTGTCACCGCTGCCTCCCACGTCGGTGAACAGCTCGACCACCGTGCCCGCGGGCGAGGTCAGGAACACGTCCAGGTCGTCCACCCAGGTGTGGGTGATGTCGATCTGCACGTTCACGTCGAGGATCGGGGCCGTGCTCGACACGTTGGCGACGACGGTCAGGGGCGAGCCGACGGTGATGAACCCGCTGCCGTTGGAGCCCGTGATCGTGGCCAGCAGGTCGTCCACGACCCCGGTGCAGTCGTCGTCCACCCCGTTGCAGACCTCGAGCACAGAGGGGTTGATGGCCGGGTTGGAGTCCGCGCAGTCTGCGCACAGCGGCGAGCCGTCCCCGTCCGCGTCCGTGAACTCGTCCAGGGGCGCGCTGCCGCTGCAGTCCGTGTCCACGCCGTCGCAGATCTCGGGCTGGCCGGGACCGACGCCCGCGTTCGTGTCGTCGCAGTCCCCCGCACAGGCCCGCACGCCGTCGCCGTCCGCGTCCGCCTCGTCGCTGCCCACCTGCCCGTCGCAGTCGTCGTCCACCCCGTTGCAGACCTCGGCGGCGTTGGGATAGATGGTGGCGTCGGTGTCGTCGCAGTCGTCGCAGGCCAGCACGCTGTCGCCGTCGCCGTCCACCTCGTTGGTGGTGTGCACCCGAAGGGCGTAGCCCACGGTGGCGACGCCCCAGGTCCCCGTCGCGGCGGGGGCCCCGTTGAAGCTCATCCCGCCGAGCAGGGTGCCGAAGTCGCCGGTGCTCGGGAAGCCACCCGGGCTGGCCCCGTAGAACAGCGCCGCGGTCGGCCAGTAGGCGGCGACCGAGTAGTACATGCCGGCCTGCAGGTCCACCGCGAGGGGCGGCGACTGGTGCCACAACGAGCCGCCCCCGGCGGTGCTGGAGGTGATGGAGGCCACCTGCGTGTAGGTGCCCGAGGGCACCGTGCTCTCGTAGACGAGCCAGGTGACCGCCGTCCCCGCCGGAGCCGCGAGCTTGATGTCGATCTGGGTGAGCGTGCCTTGGGCCGCCTGCAGGATCAGCCCGCGGCCCCGGCCCGCCCCGGAGTAGGTCGTGCCGGGGGGCAGCGGCATCGCCAGACCGCCGCAGTCGGTGTCGAACCCGTCGCACGTGTCCGCGCTGGCGGGTCCGACGCTCGAGTTCGCGTCGTCGCAGTCCAGGCAGAAGACGGCTCCGTCCCCGTCCGCGTCCACCTCCTCGTCCGAGGCCGCGCCCGAGCAGTCCGTGTCCAGGCCGTCGCACAGCTCCGGGGTGCCCGGCAGGACCGTCGGGTTGGAGTCGTCGCAGTCCGCGCAGGTGACCGATCCGTCCCCGTCGCCGTCGGACAGCTCTGTGGAAGGCACGACGCCGTCGCAGTTGTTGTCCAGGCCGTCGCACAGCTCCGGCGCACCGCCGTAGATCGTGGGGGCGGTGTCGTCGCAGTCCCCTCCGCAGGCGCTGAGGCCATCGCCGTCGTTGTCCCCCGTCTCCGAGGTGGTGGCGTCGCAGTCGTTATCGAGGCCGTCGCACAGCTCGGGGGCCCCCGGAAAGCTGGACGCCTGGCTGTCGGCGCAGTCCAGCCCCCCGCACGCCAGGTCCGCCCAGCCGTCCCCGTCCTGATCCGCGCACAGGGAGAACCCGATGGCGGTGACGCCGTCCACGACGAGCGCCTGATCGAAGGACCACTGCAGGAAGCCGCCGGCGGAGGACGTGCCGCCCACCCGGTCCTGGATCCCGATGGTCGCGGTGCCGCCGCCGTTGGCGGGGAGCGCAGCGCCGAAGGTCGTGTCCGCGTAGTGGTACTGGATGCTGTGGTCGGCCCCCAGGTGCACCTGCCAGGCCCCCGGCTCCGTGCCCCCGACCACCCCGTGGCCCTCCCAGGACAGGATGAACCGCCCGTTCGCCGCGTCGTACCAGCTCCAGATCGTGCCCCCCGACGCGTTGATCTCGTCCCAGAACACCGCCAGATCGGGGTGCGCGGTGGACGTGGTGGGCAACGCTGTGTTCGCCCCGTTGATGAACGTGGTGCCCGCCCCCATCGCGATGCCCGGCTCGTCGTCGACCAGGACCTCGGTGTAGGTGTTGCCGTAGTAGAGGAAGGGGAACGGCAGCGTGACCAGGGCGCTGCCCGAGTTCACCACCTGGGCCGTCCCGGGGCCACCGGCGGCCGGATCGAGCGTGACGAAGCCGTAGGGAACGGGCGCATACCCGTAGCCGAACGCGTCCGGCCCGCCGGACTGGGCGGCGGCATCCCCCAGGTTCAGCGCCATCACGGCAGCCGCGGCGACCATGGCGAGCAGCAGATTTCGGTTCATTCGGCCCCCTCAGCGCCGGCACAAGTAAACAGGCTGGGCCCCATCTACACAAGGCGCCCCGCGCCGACGCGCAGCCCACCCGCGTGGGCGTGCATCCGCAGCGGTTACCATCCCGGTCCCGCCCGGAGCTGCACCATGACCGACCTCGCCACCTTCCAGGACGCCATCCGGCAAGGGCTGCCCGCCGTCTTGCCCGAGCCGCCCCCCGCCGATCCGTCCGTGGACCGGGCGCCGCGCCGAACGCCCGACTTGAGCCCCGCGGACGAGCGCCTCGCGCTGCACAACGCCTTGCGCTACCTGCCTGAGGAGTGGCACGCCGAGATGGCCCCGGAGCTGGCGCGGGAGCTGCGGCAGGACGGCCACATCTACATGCGGCGCCTGCGCCCCCACTACGCCATGCGCGCGCGTCCGATCCACGAGTACCCGGCGCGCTGCCAGCAGGCCGCCGCGATCCAGCTCATGATCCAGAACAACCTGGATCCGGCGGTCGCCCAGCACCCCTACGAGCTGATCACCTATGGCGGCAACGGCTCGGTCTTCTCCAACTGGGCCCAGTACCTGATGACCATGCGGTACCTGGCCGAGATGACCGACGAGCAGACCCTCGCGCTGTACTCCGGCCACCCCCTGGGGCTGTTCCCGAGCCACGCCGACGCGCCCCGGGTCACCGTCACCAACGGAATGGTGATCCCCGAGAACAGCACGCCCCAGGAGTACGAGCGGTTCTACGCCCTCGGGGTGAGCCAGTACGGCCAGATGACCGCAGGCTCCTTCATGTACATCGGGCCCCAGGGCATCGTGCACGGCACCGCGATCACGCTGCTCAACGCCGGCCGCCGGTACCTGGGCAGCGCCGACCTCGCCGGCAAGGTGTACGTCACCTCGGGTCTGGGGGGCATGAGCGGGGCCCAGGGCAAGGCGGCCGTGATCGCGGGCGCCATCGCCGTCATCGCCGAAGTGAACCCCGCCGCGCTGCACAAGCGGCACGCGCAGGGCTGGGTCCAGGAGGTCGAGACGGACCTCGATCGCCTGCTCCTCCGGGTGGAGCGGGCGCGACGGGACAAACATGCGGTGAGCATCGGGTACCTGGGCAACGTCGTCGATCTGTGGGAGCGACTCGCCACCGCTGGCGTGCCCATCGAGCTCGGCTCGGACCAGACCTCGCTGCACAACCCCTACGGCGGCGGCTACTACCCCGCGGGTCTGTCGTTGCACGACGGGCGGGCCCTCATGGACGCCGATCCCGCCGGGTTCCGCGAGGCGGTGCAGGGCTCGCTGCGTCGGCAGGTGCAGGCCATCAACACCCTGACGGCCCGGGGCATGTCCTTCTGGGACTACGGGAACGCCTTCCTGGTGCAGGCGCGGGAGGCGGGCGCAGACGTGGGTCACCCGTCCGGCGACGAGCGCTTCCGCTACCCGTCCTACGTCGAGGACATCATGGGGCCGCTGTGCTTCGACAGCGGGTTCGGGCCGTTCCGCTGGGTGTGCACCTCGTGCGATCCGGCGGATCTGGCGCGCACCGACCGGATCGCCGGGGAGGTCATCGCCGCCCAGGCCGCCGACGCGCCCGACGATGTGCGGCAGCAGATGATCGACAACCTGACCTGGATCGAGCAGGCCGGGTCCAACGGGCTCGTGGTCGGGAGCCAGGCCCGGATCCTGTACGCGGACCACGTCGGGCGCCGCCTCATCGCCGCGGCGTTCAACCGCGCCATCGCCGATGGAACGCTGACCGCGCCGGTGGTGCTGGGCCGCGACCACCACGACGTGTCCGGCACAGACTCCCCCTGGCGGGAGACCGCCAACATCACCGACGGATCCCGCTTCTGCGCCGACATGGCCGTGCAGAACGTCATCGGTGATGCCCTGCGGGGCGCCACCTGGGTGTCCCTGCACAACGGCGGGGGCGTCGGGTGGGGCCGGGTCATCAACGGCGGCTTCGGCCTCGTCCTCGACGGAACCGCGGCCGCCGGCAAGCGGGCCGAATCCATGCTCGACTGGGACGTCGCCAACGGGCTGGCGAGGCGCGCGTGGGCTCGAAATGCTCCCGCGGAGACAGCGACTCGCAGAGTGATGAGGGCAGACGGGCGTACCCGGGTTACGCTACCGGTGCACGCGGATGAACGCGTCGTCTCTGCCGCTCTGGAGAGCTGACGCAGCGAGTCAACCAGCCATCCTCCCTGTCGGGCGGGAACGCTTTGGAAGAACGAGAACGTGAGTACGAGACTTTTCTGTGGAGGACTTGCCTGGGCCACTGACGACGCCTCGCTGCGCGCAGCGTTCGAGGCGTTTGGGACGATCACCGATGCACGGGTGGTCATGGACCGGGAGACCGGCCGCTCACGCGGCTTCGGCTTCGTCGGGTTCAGCACCGCCGAAGAAGCGGCCCGGGCCGCCGCGGCGATGGACGGCGCGAACGTCGACCAGCGCCCCATCCGGGTCAACCTGGCCGAGGAGCGCTCGAGCGCCCCTCGACCCCGGCCATTCACACCAGGCGGCGCAGGGCCGAGCGCCCCCGCACGTCCCGCCGAAGGGGGCTACGGCAGCGCTCCTCCGCGACGCAGCCCGCCTCCGCCCCGCCTGCCGCCCCCGCCGGGGGACGACGAGGAGCCCGAGGGCAAGCCCATGCGCCGCGAACGGCCGCCGGGCCGCGAGCGGGTCGATCCCAACGACCGCACCTGGACCGACGCCGCGCCATCGGGCGGTGGCTACAAGGGCAAGGGCAAGGGCAAGGGCAAGGGCAAGACGAAGGCGTCTGCCGGGAAGCCCTCTGCCGAGGACTCCGTGCCCACGGGGCGCAAGAAGAGCCGTCCCGAGACCGCGTGGGAGTCCTGGGAAGAGGACTTCGACCTGTAGCGCGGAGCCCCCATGCGATTTCCCGAATACGACGATCACGACGCGATCGGCCTCGCCGAGCTGGTGCGGAGCGGACAGGTGGCGCCGTCGGAGCTGCTCGACGCCGCCGTCGAACGGATCGAGGCCCGCAACCCCGCCCTGAACGCGGTCGTCCACGATCTGTCGGCCCGGGCCCGGGCCCGGGTCGATGACCTGCCCGACGGCCCGCTGCGTGGCGTGCCGTTCCTGGTCAAGGACCTCAAGCTGCAGATCCAGGGGGCCCCGACCAGCAACAGCAGCAAGCTGACGGCGGACATCCCGTCGACCCAGAGCTCGGTCACGTTCGAGCGGTACGAGGCCGCGGGCCTGCAGACCCTGGGCAAGACGAACACCCCCGAGTTCGGGATCATGGGGATCACCGAGTCGGACCTGCGCGGGCCCTGCCGCAACCCCTGGAGCCACGCCCACACCCCCGGGGGCAGCTCCGGCGGATCGGCCGCGGCGGTGGCGGCGCGCATCGTGCCCATCGCCCACTCCGGCGATGGCGGCGGATCCATCCGGATCCCGGCGAGCTGCTGCGGGTTGTTCGGCCTCAAGCCCACCCGCGGGCGGGTCACCATGGCGCCCTTCCTGGGAGAGGCCTGGGGGGGCTTCGTGCAGGAGCACGTCGTGTCGCGCTCGGTCCGGGACTCGGCGCTGATGCTCGACATCGAGTTCCAGCCCACCCCCGGCGAGCCCTACGTCGCGCCCCCCAAGGAGCGCCCCTGGCTCGACGAGGTGCAGACCGAGCCGGGCAAGCTCAAGATCGCGTTCACCCGGGACACGCTCTTCGCCGGCGAGACCCACCCCGACTGCCTCGCCGCCGTGGAAGACGCGGTGGCCCTGCTGCAGGACCTGGGGCACGAGGTCGTGGAGGCGAAGCCGACCTTCCCAAAGGACGAGCTGGTGCAGGCCTACTTCCTGGTGGTGGCCACCGGCGTCGCCAGCTTCGTGGAGGGCACCGCCAAGGCCGCGGGGGTGCGGCCCCGGGCCAGCGACTTCGAGCCCGTGAGCTGGCTGCTCGCGCAGATCGCCTGGAAGACCCCCGCCCCCGACTACCTGGCCGCCATCTCTGCGATCCAGAAGGCCTCCCGGGAGGTCGCCGGGTTCTTCGAGGAGCACGACGCCTTCGTCACGAGCACCCTGGCCCGCCCCCCCGCGCAGATCGGGGAGCTGGCGACCCAGGGCATCGAGAAGGTGCAGATGGGGCTGCTTCGGGCGCTGCCCTTCGGCGCGCTGCTGCGGGTGGCCCTCAAGGAGATGGGCGGCGGCAAGCTCGCCTACACGCCGAACACGCAGCTGTTCAACCAGACCGGGCAGCCGGCCATGAGCGTGCCCCTGTTCTGGAACGAGCAGGGCCTGCCCATCGGCACCCAGGTCGCGGGCCGCTTCGGAGACGAGGCGACGCTGTTCCGCCTCGCCGGGCAGCTCGAGCGCGCCCGACCCTGGGCACAGCGCAAGCCCCCGACCCTGTAAGGAGCTAGCAACCGTTCATCCGGAAACCCCGGATGAACGGTTGCGGTAGTTCCCAGGTCGGGGGCGTCAGAGGCGCCCGAGGTCAAGGAGGACGAGGGACAGCGAGGAGGCGTACTCGCGTACGCCGCACGAAGCTGGCCCGAAGTTCGACGCAGAGATCGGGTGGATCGGGCGTTCCCGGACGGGAACTAGCCCTTCTTGAGGCGCGCCAGGAAGAAGCCGTCCCACAGGGGGCCCGGCGGCAACCGGCGGGCATGCTCGGTGATCGTCGGGGCGAACGCCTTGCCGTTCCACTCCGTCAGCCCCGGCAACGATCCCTGAAGGGTCAGGGGCAGCGGCTCCAGGCGCACGTCGGGGTACCGCGCCAGCGCGCGGCTGATCACCCCCTCGTTCTCCTCCGGCGCGAGGGTGCAGGTGGCGTAGACCACCACCCCGCCGGGCTTCACGGCGTCCAGGGCCGCGTGCAGCAGCGCCTTCTGCTTGCTCGCGCACCCCTTGATCTTGCGCAGGGACCAGCCCTGCCAGGACGCGGGATCCTGCACGTGGAACCTGCCCTCCCCCGAGCACGGCGCGTCCACCAGCACGCGGTCGAAGGCGTCCTTGTGCCCGCGGAACCTCACGCCGTCCCCCGTCCTGATCCGCACGTCGAGCCCGGGCCGGTCGAGCGCCCCGAGCCGGAACAGCACGTCCTTTAGCTTGTAGGACCGTCCCTTGCTCACCTCGTTGGCGATGAGGCAGCCGGTGCCCATGAGCGCCGCGAGGTGCCCCGCCTTGCTGCCCGGCGCGGCGCACAGATCGACGATGTCCTCACCGGGCTGGGGATCGAGCACCCGCGAGGCCGCCTGGGACGACAGGGACTGCGCGTACAGCAGCCCCTCCCGGTGCAGCAGGTGGCGCAGCACATCGAGCCGCTGGGCCACGGGGACCTGGATCGCCTCGGACCAGGGGCCGGGGGCCGGGTCGAGCCCCGCCTCCGCGAGCGCCTCCCACGCCTGCTCCGGGCTGATCCGCAGGGTGTTGACCCGCAACCACGTAGGCCGGGGCTCCTCCAGCGAGGCCCGGAACCCGGCGTGGCACTCCACCGGCAGGATCTGCTCGGCGCGCGCGATCCACTCGGCGGGGGGCAGGGTCACGACGGGGACTAGAACCCCACGCGGCGCATGACCTGGCGGGGCATGTGCCGGATCGCCAGCATCACCAGGCGCCAGATCCCCGGCGCGTAGACCAGCGGGGTGCCGCGGTCGATGGCCTGCAGGACCGTGTCGGCCACCGGGCCGGGCTCCCCGGCGAACGGCGGAGGCGACAGATCCGCGGTGGCGCCGGTCTTCACGAAGCCGGGCTTCACGCAGATCGTCACCAGCCCCTGATCCCGGAACTTGTGGTCCAGGGACTCCAGGTAGTGGCTCAGTCCGGCCTTGCTCGACCCGTAGATCGCCACCGGCTTGCGACCCCGGTCCCCCGCGACGCTGCTGAACACGCACAGGGTGCCCCCGCCCCGGGCCAGGAGGCGCTTGCGCACGTCCTCGCACAGCGCCACGGTGTGGGCGAAGTTGACGCGCAGCAGCCGGAGCGCGAAGTCGGCGTCCGCCTCCAACTGCTCCTGGGTCGCGAAGAGGGCCGCGGTGATGACCACGGTGTCAAAGCCCGAGAGATCCGCGTCCGCCGCATCCAGGGCCGGGCCGAAGGTGTCCGGCTGCTCCAGATCCAGCGGGTGGTGGCGGGGAACGTGCCCCGCAGGGTCCCGCGCCTGCAGATCCGAGCAGATCCGACCCATCTCCTCGGCGTCCCGACCCAGCAGGAAGAGGCGATCCCCCCGCTCCGCCATGCGGCGGGCCAGCTCGCAGCCCATTCCCTTGGTCGCTCCGACGAAGACCACCTTGCGCATGCTCACTCCGGGGGATCGCCGAACAGCCGCACGGACTGGGCGCTGCGGATCCGCAGCTCCGGGTCCCACTTGGCTCGGACCTGTTGGAACCGCTCCAGGCGCGGCTCCATCTTCTTGAAGTCCTCGGCCCGGGTGAACTGGTCCTTGGCGAGGTAGACCCGCCCGCCGTGGTCGATCACGAAGGCGTTGAGCTCGTTGACGAGGGCCTGGGTGCCCGCGGTGATGCCCACGTCCACCGCGATGGTCACCCCGGGCATGGGAAAGCTCAGCAGCCCCCGGCCCTGGTCCGCGCAGTCCTTGATCACGCACAGGAAGCTCGCCCCGCCGAGCCGGCTGAGGAGCTCGAGGAACCGGACCGGGGCGTCCGCGCCGGCGGCCTTGGGCAGCACGCACTGGTACTGCGTCATGCCCGCCGATCCGTAGATCCGGTTCCAGTGGAGCACCGCGTCGAGCGGGTAGAAGAAGCTCCCGGGGTGCACGATCCCGGTCCTGCGCGGCTGCCAGTGCTTCCAGTAGTAAAGGAAGTTGAACGCCCGCACCGTCACCGGGTTGATCGACCAGCTGGGGAACACGTCCGGCAGCGTCAGGGCGCCCTTCGGCCCGGGCACGCCCGCCGGCGCCTCGTCCGGCTCCGCCCAGCGACCCATGCTCAGGATCCCCCGACCCATGTTGGCCCCGCGGCTGACGCAGTCGATCCAGCCCACGGACATGGGCCACTCGGACTCGGTGGCGTGCAGGCGCTCCAGGTACACGTGGATGTTCGGGACCCGCTCGGACTGCTGCCAGATCCAGGCGGTGGGCACGCGCCGCATGCGGAGCTCCACCTCCAGGATGTGCCCCGTCAGGCCCATGCCGCCGATGGTGGCGTCGAACAGATCGGCGTGCTGCTGGGGCGAGCAGTCCACCACCGACCCGTCCGCGACCCGCATGCGCAGCGCGCTGACGTACTCGCCAAAGGTCAGGGCGGAGTGGTGGTTCTTGCCGTGCACGTCCGCCGCCACCATGCCGCCCAGCGTCACGAAGGCCGTGCCTGGGGTGACCGGCGTGAACCAGCCCCGGGGCAGGAAGAGCCGGTTCATCTCGCGCAGCGACAGCCCCGCCTCGGCCCGGAGCAGGCCCGACTCGGGGTCGAACCGGATGATCCGATCCGCCAGGGTCGTGTTGGCCACCGCGTCCCCCGCCCGGGCCGGCAGCGAGCTGTCGCCGTAGCTCCGGCCGAGGCCCCGAGTCAGGGTGACCGACTCGGTCAGCGCGTGCAGATCCTCCCCCAGCAGCTGGGTGCCATCGACCGCGACGCGCCCCCAGCCGGCGATGGGACCATCTACTCGTGTGACGCGAGAGGACATCGGCCGGGAATGTACCCTGCCCTCATGAACCAGCGCACCCATCTGAGCATCTCACCCACCCTCGTCGGCGCGGTCACCGACCTCACTACCGGCGCCGCCACGGCGCGGCTCGTCGCCACGCCCGAGATGGCCGCGGACGACCGGGGGCTCGTGCACGGGGGCTTCACCTTCGGGCTCGCCGACTACGCCGCCATGTGCGCGGTCAACGATCCATTGGTGGTGCTGGGGGGGGCCGAGACCCGGTTCCTGGGGCCCGTGCGGGTGGGGCAGACGATGGTGGCCACCGCCACCGTCACCGCCGAGAAGGGCCGCAAGCGCACCGTGGAGGTCGCGGTGAGCGTCGAGTCGACGGTGGTGATGTCCGGCACGCTGACCTGCTTCGTGCTCGATCAGCACGTGCTGGACGGCTGATCCTCAGCCCCGCCAGCTGAACCGCGGCGTCGCCTGCAGCTCGGTCAGCTCCCCCCGCAGGGACACCTGCATGGCGGCCCGGACGGCCTCGATGTCGCTGCCCTGGGACAGCAGCCACTGCAGCTTGGTCAGCGCCGCCTCGGCCGTCATGTCCGCCCCGGGCACGACGCCGAGATCGCCGAGCACCCGCCCCGCCGCGTACTGGGTGGTGACCATGCCCGTCTGGCACTGGGTTCGGTTGACGATGACCACGCCGCGGTCGCAGGCCTGGCGCAGCGCCGCGTGCAGCGAGGGCCGGTTGTCCGGGGCGTTGCCCGAGCCGTAGGTCTCCAGGACCAGGCCCTGCAGGGGCGGCTGCAGGAACCGCTCCAGCGTGCTCGAGGCGATGGACGGAAACAGGCGCAGGGCGGCGACGTCGTCGCAGGTGATGGGCAGCACCCGCAGCGGCTCTGCCGGCCGGGCCTGGGGCAGCACCAGATCCCAGCGCACGTCGAAGTCCACCCCGATCTGCACCAGCGGAGGCAGGTTGCCGGACCGGAACGCGTCGAACCCCGACGAGTTGACCTTGGTCGCCCGGTTGCCGCGCAGCAGGCGGTCGTTGAAGTAGATCGCGACCTCGGGGATCACGTAGTGCCCGGCGAGCAGCAGGGCCCCGAGCAGGTTGTCCACGGCGTCGTTGCGCACCCGCGACAAGGGGATCTGCGACCCCGTGAGGACCACCGACTTGCCGAGGTTGTCGAGCATGAACGACAGGGCCGAGGCGGTGTAGGCCATCGTGTCGGTGCCGTGCAGGACCACGAAGGCGTCGTAGTCGGCGTAGTGCTCCTCGATGGCCCGGGCGATGCGCACCCACTCGTCCACGCTCATGTTCGCCGAGTCGAGCAGCGGCTCCAGCTCGAGGATGTCGTAGCGCACGCGGCGGCCGAAGCGCGACGGCTGGGTGACCTGCCCCCCGTCCGCGGCGTTGAAGAAGGACGGGATCTCGCTCAGCCGCTGCTGCAGGAACCCCACCCGCGGCTGGTAGCCGCGATCCGTGGACTCCATGCCGATGGTGCCGCCCGTGTGGATCAGCAGGACGTGGCCTTCGTTCATGGCCGCGAGTATGGCACCACGGCGCGATGAGGGAGCCCGTGCGACCCCTGTGACAACCTGTGGCGACCTGTGGCTACGGCGACCGCGACCCCGCGGATACCTTCCATCCCGCACGAACGACGTGCTCACCTTGGAGGGTTTCTTGTCTTACCGAACGCCGCAGCTGCTGCTCACCTCTTGTACCGCCCTGACCGCCCTGCTCCTCGCCACTCCCGCCGCCGCACAGGTGGGACCGGACGCCTTCGGATACTCGGGCCAACCCGCCGCCTTTGACTTTGTCCCCCTGTCCGCGAACGTCGAAGCCAGCTCCGTGGGCGTCAACGGCGACGACGCCGAGGTGACCATCGACATCCAGTCGATCACCGGCTGGAGCTTTCCGTTCTACGGCAACAGCTACAGCCAGCTCCGGGTCGGCGACAACGGCGGGCTCCTGTTCGGCGCCGCGGATCAGCTCACCTGGACCAACGTCGCGCTGCCCTCCACCTCCACCACGTCCCCGGACATCGCGGTGCTGTGGGAGGACCTGCGGTCCGACCTGGGGTCCCTGAAGTCCCTGTACGACGTGATCAACGACCGGTTCATCGTGTCCTGGGAGGACGTGCCCCACTACCTGTACAGCGCCGGGAGCGGCGTCTCGTTCCAGGTGCACCTGTACCCCTCCGGCGCCATGGAGATGCACTACCTGGACCTGGACTTCGGCAACGCGCTGTACGACGACGCCGCGAGCAGCACGGTCGGGATCCAGGACAAGACGGGCGGCACGTCCAGCGCCGGCAACGCCCTGCAGCTCTGGTTCGACGGGGCCGGCGCGGCGGCGATCTCCGAGCTGTCGGGCTTCGCGCTGGCTCCGTGCCCCGACATGGACGGCGACGGCTCGTTCGACCCGACCTGCGGGGGCGTGGGCGACGACTGCAACGACCAGAACGCCGACGTGTTCCCGGGCAGCGCCGAGATCTGTGACGGCCTCGACAACGACTGCGATCCCTCCACCACCGAGGTCGCGGACAACGACGGCGACGGCGTCTCGGCTTGCGCGGGGGACTGCGACGACGACGACTCCTCCAACGTGCCGGGCGGCGTCGAGACGTGCGACGCCCAGGACAACGACTGCGACACCAACATCGACGAGGGCTTCGACCTCGACGGCGACGGCGTCACCTCCTGCGGCGCCGACTGCAACGACCAGGACGCCGCGGTGTACCCCGGCGCGGTCGAGCTGTGCGACGGCCAGGACGGCGACTGCGACGGGCAGCTCGCCGTCATCGACACCCCGCCGACGCCCACCTACAGCAGCTACGGCAGCGACCGGATCCGCGGCTCCACCTGGACGGTCGGCGCGCCCACGCGCCTCGCCCGCCTGCAGGCTTCGCTCGACGCGCCGGTGGGCTCGGCCCTGACCTGGACGGTGTACTCCGCCACCAGCACGGCCGGACCCTGGACGACCGTGGCCGCGAACAGCACGGCGAGCGCCCTGCCGGCGGGCACCACCAGCTGGCACACCAGCGGCGACTTCGACCTGGACCTGACGGTGGGCCTGACCTACGCGATGGCCGTGTCCTGGACGACCCCCAACATCACCTACTGGTACGGGTTTGCGAACGCCGGCCCCCAGCCTGCGTCCTTCGGCACCTACCATGGCGGCATCATCGGAGCGGCCGGGTCCTTCAGCGCGACCACCACCGACTACGCCATCCGCACCGTCACCGCCGAAGAGGTGGACGCCGACGGCGACGGCGCGCTGACCTGCGGCCTGGACTGCGACGACGCCAACGCGACCATCTACGGCGGCGCCCCCGAGCTGTGCGACACGATCGACAACGACTGCGACGGCGCCCTGAGCCCCGACGAGAGCGACGCCGACAACGACGGCTTCCTGGAGTGCGTCAACGACTGCAACGACACCGACGCCGCCGTGTTCCCGGGCCAGGTCGAGGTCTGTGACGGCGTCGACCAGGACTGCGACGGGCAGATCGACGAGGACTTCGACGCGGACGGCGACGGCTGGTTCGCGGCGACCAACGTGGGCTGCCTGACCACCTACCCGGGGGCCACCGACTGCAACGACGGCCTCGCGTCCACGTGGCCCGGCGCCCCGGAGCTGTGCGACGCCATCGACAGCGACTGCAACGGATCGCTGGTGGACGGCTTCGCCAACAGCGACGGCGACCCGAGCCCCAACTGCATCGACACCGACGACGACAACGACGGCGATCCCGACACCACCGACTGCGCGGACACGGATCCCACCATCAACAGCAGCGCCGCCGAGATCTGCGACGGCATCGACCAGGACTGCGACGGCGACCTCGTCGAGTCCTACGCCAACAACGACGGCGACAGCGAGCCCGACTGCGTGGACACGGACGACGACAACGACGGCGCCACCGACGGCCTGGACTGCGCGCCCTTCGACGGGGCGATCTTCCCCGGCGCCATCGAGCTGTGCGACGCCATCGACAGCGACTGCGACAACAACATCGTCGACTCCTTCCTCGACACCGACGGCGACCAGACCCCCGACTGCATCGACGTGGACGCGGACGGCGACGGCTTCGACGCCGCGGTGGAGTGCGACGACACGGACGCAGCCGTCTTCCCCAACGCCCCCGAGAGCTGCGATCTGGTGGACAGCGACTGCGACGGCGACATCGTGGACGGCGCCGTGGACACGGACGGCGACCTCGTGCCCGACTGCGTGGACCCCGACGACGACGACGACGGCGCGAGCGACGTCGACGAGGCCCTGGCCGGCTCCGACCCGCTCAGCGTGGACAGCGACCTGGACGGCGTGACGGACGATCTGGAGATCGGCCTGGACGCCGCCAACGCCGACGACACGGACGCCGACGGCATCCCCGACGTGCTCGACGACGACGACGACGGCGACGGGATCGCCACGGTGGTGGAGCTGGGCGGGGACCCGGAGCTGCCCCTGGACAGCGACGGTGATCAGACCCCGGACTACCTGGACGCGGACAGCGACGACGACGGCATCGAGGACGCGCTGGAGGGCGCGGGGGATCCCGACGCCGACGGCGTGGCCAGCTACCTCGACGACGACAGCGACGGCAACGGCATCGACGACCCCACGGACGGCACCGGCGACCTCGATGACGACGGGATCATGGACTTCCTGGACCTGGACGACACCGACGGCCGCCTGGGCGACCCGGACGGCGACGGCCTCACCAACGAGGAGGAGCTGGCCCTGGGCACCGACCCCCAGGCCGAGGACACCGACGACGACGGCCTGTCCGACTTCGACGAGGCCATGGGCGAGACGAGCCCCATCGACGCCGACACGGACGGCGACGGGCTGAACGACGGCGACGAGGTCAAGGGCGGCACCGATCCGGTGGAGGCCGACAGCGACGGCGACGGCCTCCTCGACGGCGAGGAGATGGACGAGGGCACGGATCCCCTGGACGACGACAGCGACGACGACGGCCTCCTCGACGGCGAAGAGGTGCTGCTGGGCGCCGATCCCCTCGACGACGACACTGACGACGACGGGGTCCTCGACGGCGACGAGCCCGACGGCGACACGGACGGCGACGGCCTCATCGACGTGCTCGACCCCACCGACGACAGCGCGGGCGATGACGATGACGACGACAGCGCGGGGGATGACGACGACAGCGTCGGCGATGACGACGACGACGACGGCGGCTGCCGGAGCAGCATGGCGGGCGGCGAGAGCTCAGCTGGGCTGGGGCTCCTCGGCCTGCTCGGGGCGGTCGCGCTGAGGCGGCGCCGACTCGGCTAGCGACCTACCAGCGGAGGTCGGCGACCACCGGAAAGTGATCCGATGGCCAGCCGGCCTCCGCGCCGCCGGTCCGCACGATGTCGACCCGGTCCACCTGGAACAGGCCCGTCGAGGCCATCACGAAGTCCATCCGGGCGCCGCTCGGATCCCCGGTGTAGCCGTGGGAGGTCGCCTCGTCCGCCCCCACCTCGGGGTGGGCCGTCCGAAAGACATCGTCCAGACGTCCCCCGTCCCGCAGCGTCACCACGGGCGCGCTGGTCTCGCTGCAGTTGAAGTCGCCGACGACCAGCACGGCGCGCGGACGCGGGGCCAGGAACGACAGCTGCTGCACGATGAAGGAGGCTCCGAAGGCCCGGGCTTCGTCGCTGGACTCGTCCCAGTGGGTGTTCAGGACGAGGATCGGCTGGCCGGACTCGATCTCGCCCACCTCGAGCCAGGTGGCGATGCGAACCTGTGCGTCGGCGTAGGTCGAGCCGGGCACGTTCGGCGTGTCCGACAGCCAGAACGTGCCGTCGGCGATGTGCTCGTAGCGATCTGCGCGATAGAAGATGGGAGCGAACTCGCCCTGGGCGACGCCATCGTCAAGCCCCACGCCCACCCAGCTGTAGTCGGGCAGGTCCGTCGCGAGGTCCGCCACCTGGCCCGACAGGGCGTCCTGCAAGCCGAACAGGTCGGCCCGTTCGTCCAGCAGGAGGTCAGCGACCTTGTCCCGACGCGGGCCCTCGGGGCTCGACCATCGGTCCGGCCCCTCCAGACCGCCGTCGTCCTGCCCGATGTTGAACGTCATCACCCGGAGCGGGCGGCTGGCGCCGTCCCCTTCGGCTCGTCCTCCGAGCCCCGAGTCACAGCCCAACAGCGGCCCCAGCGCGAAGGCGAGGCAGACCGACAGGCGCATCAACCCCCGGGCTGCTGGACGTCGATGGGGTGGCTGCCCGCCGCGTCGATCACGATGGCGCTGGCGGGGGACGCATCGAACAATGTCGACGGCGTGCCGTTGATCAGCAGATCGAACTCGACCTTGCCGGTGCCCGTGCCGACGTCCAGGAGCTTGAACGTGGGCTTCGGCGGCTCGCCGGTCATGCCCTCGTACTTCACCTGGACCTGCATGCCCGGCTTCACCTTCACGGTGGTCTTGGGCAGCAGATAGAACTTGCCGTCGCTGCCCTTCACCGAGCTGACCGCGGTGCCGGTGCCGGCCACGAGCACGTCCGCGGCGGCCGCCTCCCGGGGGGCGCCCAGGGCTGCGAGCCCGAATCCTGCCAACGCTGCGGTTCCCAGATCACGTCTTCGCATCACATCCTCCAAAAGGGTCCTTCATACACTCTGCAACAGGCGCCCTCAGAGGTCCAACACGAGCCGCACCCCGAGATACGTGCGGCACCGCAACACGGGTTCCTCGAAGCGCCCGGCGAGCCGGGCCTGGCGCAGGGTGCTGGCCCAGGAGCCACCCCGGACGCCGCGCCGCTCGTCTCTCGGGAGGCGCGCGGCGGTCCACTCGGACACCCCGCCCGCCACGTCCCGCACGCCGTAGGGCGACACGTCGTGCAGGCAGGCCCCGGTGACCTGGGGCTGGGGGCCCCGCTGCTGCGCGTCGCGGTTCCAGCACAGCGTGGCCTCCGCGGTCTCCCCCCAGGGGAAGGTGCGGCCATCCACGCCGCGCGCTGCCTTCTCCCACTCCTCCTCGGTGGGCAGGCGGTGGCGCAGCCCCGTGCTCCGCGTGCGCCACGCGGCGTAGGCCTCGGCGTCCCGGGCGTTGACGGCGAAGACGGGGAACCGGCCGTGCCAGGTGTCGCCGTCGGCGTCCTCCTCGGGCAGCTGGTAGGCACCGCCGGGGTCGGGCCGGGCCAGGTACCGATCCGACTCGCCGTCCAGGCCCGCTTCCCGCCGGGGCACGTGGGCCCAGGCCGCGGCGGGGTCCTCGGCGTGCAGGGCGTTGAGGAAGGCCAGCCAGGAGTCCATGGTCACCGGCAGCACGCTGGCGAAGAAGCCCGGCACGTGCCGACGTTCGGCCGGCAGGCTGGAGATGGCGCCCTCGTCGCCGCCCAGCAGCGCAGGACCGGCGGGCACGTACACGCAGCCGGCGGGCACGGTCTGCGGGAGCGGGACCGGCGCCTCCGAGGCGTCCCAGTGGGCGCCCCGGAGGATGTGCACGGGGTAGATGATGTCCTGGCGGCCCTCCGAGGAGATCGTGAGCCGCCAGGAGCCCATGGGCAGCGCCACCTCCACCAGCGGCGTGCGGCCGAGCTCGCGCCGGCCCGCGAGGCCGAGGGTGAGCCCGTCTTCGACGTAGCGCTCCGCCACCACGAGGGCCCCGGCGGGCTCGGTCCGCAGGGACAGGGCCCCGTCGCCGCGCAGCAGGGCCCGCAGCGGGCCGTCGTCGAACTGGCGCACGCGCTGCTCGTAGAAGGCCTGCTCCGCCCGGTCGGCCTTCGCTTCGGCTTCGAGCATGCGGGCCCACCACGCCCGCGCCAGGAAGGCCCGCGCCCCGGCGTTGGCGGGATCGTGGGCCAG
>CALAGR010000409.1 GCA_937891735.1 uncultured Pseudomonadota bacterium
CGGTCGCGGCGACCCACTTCCAGGTCCGATCCGCCAGCGGCAAGGAGGTGGAGCGCCTGGCCGACGGCGCGGTGGTCCGGTTCGAGGCGCGGCTGGATCGCGCGCAGCCCGGCGACGAGGTGGTCGTGCACTTCAACCCCCCGAAGAGCCGCTGGGTCACCAACACCATGCGCCACGCCGGTGGTGACCTCTGGGTCGTCAACGTGACCTTCCCCCGCAAGTCCGTTGGCAAGACCTACTGGTACGTGGTGGCGAAGCCGGCGGACGGCGGGCCTGAGGAGCAGTGGGGCACCGAGTCCAGCCCCAAGAAGCTCAGCCTGCGCTGGGACTGACCGCGCGTCCCCCCGGCCTCAGGGCCCGAACGTCCGTCCCAGGCTCGCCATGGCCGTGAAGTCCACCGACGGGCCCAGCGTGATCAGGTCCTCCACGAACGCGATCTGCCAGGTCCAGCCCCGCGCGCTTCCGCGCACCCCGAGCGCCAGGTCCAGGCTCACTCCGGTCTCGTTGCTGCTCTGGATCCCCAGGATCCGCGGGGTCGCGCCGAGCACCTGAACGAGCACCGACAACGCCGGAGTCGGCGTCAGCTCCGCCGCGGCCATCCAGGTCAGCACCGCGGGGGCCTGGATCCCTGCCAGCGCCCGGGCCGGGCCCGGCACCACCAGGCCCAGCGATCCGTGCACCGCCAGCCAGCGCCCGCCGTGCTCCACCAGGATCCAGGCGCCCAGGTCCGGGGCGCCGCTGCCCAGCGCGTCCTGCCAGGAGCCCGTGGGCAGCTTGCCCGCCACCTGCAGCGCCAAGGCAGGGCCCACGCTCGGATCGCCACCCTCCCGCAGCCGCACCCGCACGTCCACCGTCAGGTCCGACAGGCCGATCGCCACCTCGTCCACGTCGTACAGCACCTGCGAGGTCGGCGCGAGGCGGTAGGAGAACCGGTCCCGGCGCACGTTGGCCCGGCGTCCGCCCGAGTTCCCGATCACTCCGTGCCACGCGTCCGTGGGTCCATCCAGGAAGCCGCCGTCGAACCGCAGCAGCGGGACCTGCAGGCCCAGGTCGATCCACCGGGTGGGCGCGTACCGGGCCGAGAACACGAACCGCCAGATCTCCAGATCGAGGTCCTGGGCCCAGCCGCCGACCATCGGCGTGCGCTCCAGCAGGTTGGACACCGACGCCTGCACCTCCAGCGCCAGCGCGCCCGCGGAGGGGAGCGTGGCGCGGGCGGGACGAGGGCCCAGGTACAGCAGGTGCAGCGGGTTCTGGGTGCGCACGGTCAGGGGGCCGTGTCGCTCCGCCGCCGCAGCAACAGGCGTCCCCAGCGCCAGGACCAGGGCGGCCACGCTGCAGACGAGGTGGGTCCAGCGGCTGCTCACGGCCGCGACGCTATCAGGGTCGCGGGGGCGTCAACCGATCCGGGTGGCGCTCCGTCGGCGACGCAGGCCGCCCACCAGGAACAGGGCGCCGAGCAGCGCGCTCGCTCCGGGAGCCACCGAGCCGCTGGATGCGCAGGCGCAGCCGTCCCCCTCCAGCCCCGGGATCTCGCCGTCCAGGCTCGGGATGGCCACGATCCGCACGTCGTCCAGGTTCCAGCCCCCCAGCTGCAAGCCGCCGTCGGAGATCAGCTCCCAGGTGACCTGCACCGTGTCGTTGCCGTTGACCAGATCGGTGATGTCGTAGCTGCGGAAGGCCCAGTGCGTGTCCTCGTGGTGCCCGGACGCGTCGTTCTCGTCGTCGCCGGCCCGCTGGCTCCAGATCGTGGCGCCGTTGACGGACACGAGCGCGCTGTCGAAGAAGCCGTCCTCCACGGTCAGCCAGCGCCGGTACTGCAGGTAGATGGCCTCGTACTCACCGGACACGTCGATGACGGGGGACGCCAGCACGTTGTGCACGTCAGGCTGGTACGCGCCGTTCCAGTTCTCCTCGGGGGACAGGTCATTGCCCCAGACCTTGTCGCCGGACCAGGCGGTGATCGGGTCGCCGGACTGGCCGCCGGGCTCGCCCCACTGCCAGTCGTCGGCGCCCTCGGAGTCCGCGTTCCCGGTGATGAGGTCGTGCAGGAAGCCGCCGTCGTCGTCCTCGAAGTCCGCCTCGAACAGGACCACGGGGTCGCCGGCGAAGGTGGCGTACCAGGGATCGGTGATCGAGCCGCGGGGCATCATCCCGGCGAGGTCGCCGTTCGCGTCGTACACCTCGATGCGGTAGCGCACCTCGGTCCCCGCGGGGGCCCCGGGGATGGCGCCGACGAAGTCGCCGTTGTCCGCAGACATGGACACGACCTCGAAGTCCTCGCCGCCGTGGCTCCAGAGCAGCCGGACCTCGCTCGCCTCCCCGGTGGTGCACAAGGGACGGGCCAGCCCCACGGTGGCTTCGATGCGCAACGGCCTGTCCGCCGCGGCGAACCCGTCCACCAAGCTGTGCTCGATGGCGAACAGGCCCATGTCGTCGGCCGCGGGCCCGAGGCCGTGCAGCCCGAAGGCGTCGTCGATGAGGCACTGGTTGGGTGTGCCGTCCGACAGGTCGCCGTTGTCGTCGTCCACGAGGAGGACCTCGGCGTACGCGCTGGGGATGTCGCTGGCCCGGGAGGCGACGCCCAGGAAGAGCTGGTCCGCCAGGTCCACGCCCACCTGCTCGCCGTACGCGCTCACCAGGGCCTTGCGCACGTCCCACAGCGCGCCCGCGATGATCCGCCCGGTCTGGTGGATCTCGCCGACGTCGTCGGGCCACACCCGGTCGATCTCGATGTCGCGCAGCGGATCGTCGCTGCCCACGAAGAAGCCGCGGGCGGTGGCCGGGTCCCCCGTGATGGTGGCCGCCATGTAGTCGCCCAGGCCCTCGCCGAGGGAGCCGTCGCCGTAGCCGCCGGCGCCGTTGATGATGCTGTGGGCGTGGAACCCGTGCCCGTACTCGTGAAACACCACGTCGGCCAGGCGGCCGGTGTTGTTGCAGCCGTCGGCCTCCCGCACGAAGTTGATGTCCCCGTCGAACCACGCGTTGCAGGTCTGATCCTCCGCGTTGACCGTGGCGTCCACCCGGGAGGCGGCCCAGCCGAAGCTGGGGTCGATGCGCAGCGCGCGCTCCCGCACGATGTGCGCGGCCACGTGGGTGTCGAGCTGGGCCAGCACCCGGCGGGTCTTGGCGGCGTCGAGCTCGGCGTCGGGCATCGCCACGAGGGTGTCGCCCTCGCCGGCCACCGTCCCCGAGAACTCCGCGAGCACATCGCCGGCGTTGCGCACCCGGAAGTACCGCGAGCCGGCGGTCCAGGTGACGTCGCCTCCGGCGTCCACCGTGAAGCTGCCGTCCCCATCGGTCTGCACCGCCTCACCGTTCACCGTGGCCTCCGCCCAGCGCAGCGGGCTGGTGACGAGGCCGTTGTCCGGGAAGCGGTCGTCGTGCTCCGCGGCGAGGGTGCCGCTGGCGAAGCGCACCTGCTCGCGCCAGCCCAGCAGCTCCCCGGTGCCTGCGTCCACGTACACCAGCCGGCGGCTCGGGGCGGTCGACGACCGCAGCTCCAGCTTCCAGGCGAGCCGGTAGTCCACGGTCTGCGCCGAGGCGATGGGGTACACGACCACCTGGGGAACCGCGACGACCACGGTCGTATCCGGCGTCCACCCCATCTCGGACAGGGCCACATCGGTGGCGGAGCTGTCGGAGATGGAGGGCGTCAGGACCCGCAGGTCGATGCCCGGCATGGACTCCAGCTGGCCCATGACGAAGCGGTTCGCGACAAACCGCAGGGACACGAGCGCGTCCTGCACGGGCAGGCGCTGCCAGGTGCGCGCGAAGGTCACGGTGGTGATGCCCTGCTTGCGGTCCACGTGCAGGGGCGCCAGGTCGCTGAGGGCCACGTCACCGAGCAGCGCCCGCTCGTCGGCGAGGATCTGCGCGGCGATGGTGAAGGCCCCGTCGTCCGTGGCGAGCTTGTCGCCGTTGACGGCCCAGCCTTGACCCCAAAAGCGGGTCGGGGTGGCGGTGGCCTCGTCGAACAGGGCTGACCAGCTCGGACCGTGGCGGTCCAGGAAGTCCTGCCAGGCGGGCTGCTGGGCGAGGCGCCGCTGGATGGCGTCGGTGGCCACGCGGTGCTCCCGCTGGTCCGGCGCGAGGCGGTCGGCCTCCCCGCCGACGATGGCGAGGGCTGAGGTGGAACAGAGGGTGGCGATCATCGCCGCGCCGAGGAGGGGGGTCGTACGCATGGTCGGTGTCTCCGCGGCAGACAGTAAAGAAGCGCCGTACCCGGATGGCACGGTTGCTCGCTTCTTGACCATGGTTTGCAGATGCCGTGAAGGTCTTGGAAACCCACACAACCATTTGACTGGCGGCGCGTCGTAAAACGTGGGTTTCGACTCAGTCGCGCGTTCCTGTGGCTGGTCTCATCCAGTGTTCGGCGGTGCTGGGAGACGAACAGTCCGGGTTGCAGCGGCCCACCGACGGTATCTCGTGGATTCGATTGCATTGACGTGCAATACAGTCGTGAGTCGCGGGCCGCAAAGGTCGGGCAGGCCCGCCCCTGCCCTCCGCCCCGTGGGACGACGGGTCTAGACTCCTTGCGGAGGATCCCCATGCGTCAGCCGCCCCGCCCCCACACGTCCTTGCAGCAGGTCCGCACCTTCCTCGTCCAGCAGGACGCGGCGCCTCCCGCTTGGAGCCCCGGCGCCGCCACGGTGCAGGCGTTGTACGACCTATTGCAGGAGCGACGCGACGATCCGAGCTTCTGGGGCGCGCTGGAGGGACTGCTGGAGCGGATCGAGGACGCTCGGCTTCGACCGGATCTCATCGCGGGGGCGGAGACGCTGGACGGCGCCACGGTGGGCGAACTCCTGACCGCCCTCCGGCAGAGCCTGCCCAAGCGGGGCCCGGCCTCCGCCGGAGTGGGGGTCTGGGCCAGCGGGCTGCGGGGGCGCGCGCTCGCCGCGTTCCTCTTGTTGGGCACTGCGGTGGGCTGCCCGACCGCGGGTCCGGGGGATGAGTGCAGCGAAGCCGACGGGCTCGGGCTGGAGAACATGGACGCAGACGTGTTCTGCGACCTCGTCGAGATCGTGCAGGGCTCCTCAGCGTCCCAGGCCACCCAGGATGAGCTGCTGGACTGTCTGCGCGGCCTCACCACCTCGCGGCGGGAGACGCTGCTGGCGACCTTTCTCGACCTGTCTGGCGATGCGCTCGCAGATGCGCTCGAAGACCTCGCCCTGAGCGAGGAGTGCTCCGATGTCGGGGATGACGATGATGACGACGACGATCATTGATCGGTCTGCCGCACCGTCCTGAGGCAGTAGGGGTTGCTGCCGATCGTGCCAGTCGCCCCAAACGCCACCGAAGGACACCCGGCCCTGCAGATCCTGGCCAGCGCGCAGGCTGCGCAGGCGCCTGCCAGGACCTCGGGCGTCCAGGAGCGGGTGTAGGGAAAGCACGTGTCGTCCGCCCAGATGGCGGCCAGGTCACGCGTGCGCAGCGACGCGGTCACGAACTCCTCCGGAAGGCAGGCGCACCCCCGGACCCCGCCGCGGGGATCGATGGCCAGGGTGCCGAGGCCAGCGTCGGGGCCGTCCCACACTGGGCGGGTGTCGCTGCGGGGGCGCCGCAACGCCGGCTCTTCCTCGGTCATGTACCCCACCGAGCAGTGCAGGGGCGCGAAGACCTCACCCTCCCGGGCGGCCCGGACCAGTACACGCACGACAGCCTCGGCTGCGTGCGCGGGGGGCGTGAGCTGCTCGGCGTTGTCCGCGGCCCGCCCGAATGGCCGACACAGCTGGACCTGCCACCGTTCGAACCGCGCGTCCCGCACAAGGGCGTAGATCTGCGGCAGGTGGTGCAAGTTGGTTGCGGTCACGGTGGTGACGGCCCGCGTGCGTAGCCCCCGGACCCGGGCCCGGTGCGCCCCCCGCAGCGCGCCAACAAAGGAGGACCCGCCGTCGGCGAGAGGACGCAGCGCGTCGTGCAGGGCCGCCGGGCCATCGACGGACACCGCCAGGTCGCCGATCCCGAGCTCCACCAGCTGGTCGGCCACCTCCTCCGTCACCGCCGATCCGCCCGTGAAGACCCGCACGCGCACTCCGTGCTGGGCGAGCCGCTGCGCCACCGCCTGCCAGTGCGGAGACAACAGCGGTTCGCCGCCGGTCAGCACCACCAGCCGCACCCCCAGGGCTCCGAGCTGGTCCGCGATGCCGAGCAGCTCCTGGCGGCCCAGCTCGTCCGGCAAGGCCGGCCCCGCGCGCAGCCGGCAGTGCACGCACCGGTGATCGCACGCCGCGGTCAGCTCCCAGAAGCACCGCTTGGGGGCACGCCGAGCCATCACCCGTCCACGTACCCGAGCATGCGCATCTGCGTCACGAGCGGGTCCCGCCGGTCGAAGTCCTCCCGGGGACGCACCACCCCTGGGTCCCCGGCGGCCTGCCAGCGGGCCCTGATTAGGGCCTGCGCGGACGCGACCATCGACGGATCCGGGGCTCCCTGCATGATCTGGCTGGTGCCTTCGGTGAAGTCCACCTCCAGGCGCATGGAGGCGTTGCGCAGCGAAAACCGGTGAAACGCCGCGCGCCCGTCCTGCAGGTAGGTGTCGGGCACGAGCACGTTGCGGCTGGCCACCGTGATGGCCTGCTCGCTGGGGGCCGGGCTGCCCGCTGCGACGCTGGCGCCCAGGCAGCGCGCGGGGTCGGCGGGACCGCTCCAGGGCACGCCCGCCAGGGTGCACAACGTCGGGGCCACGTCGAACCCCCGAGCGAAGCCGGACAGCGCCTGGGCAGGCGGCACCGCGCCCGCCGCGCCGGTTCCGTGAAACAACAGGGGCACGTGGGTCGTTCCGTCGGTCATCCATCGCCCGTGCATGTCGAAGATGTGCTCCACGCGCCGCCCGGCTGGCGCGGCCTCCCCCCAGCTCTCGCCGTGGTCCCCGGTCACACAGACGAGCACGTCGTCTCCGCCCGCGGCGGCGGCGTCCAGCCAGCGCGGCAGCAGCTCTGCGTCCAGGTGGCCTACGGCCCGGTGGTACAGCTCCCGCAGCTTGCCGGAGGCGACCTTGGGCTCGGTGGCCAGGGCATGCAGGCACGCATCGCAGACCTTGCGCCACGCGGCCTTGGGCAGGCGCCGCTGCAGGTACGGCAGGTGGGTCCACCAGTGATGGATGACCACCAGCCGGTCGGCGCCGCGGGGCCCACGCAGGGCGTCCTGCACGGCGTCCAAATCCTGGCTGTCCTCGACCCCGGTCACGCCCGGCAGCGTGCGCAAGGCCCACCGGGGGTTCGGCACCAGGCACCTCACTTCGAACCCCGCTGCCCCAAAAGCGGCCGGCAGCGTGGCCAGCGCCGGCGACACGGCGTGCCTCCACCGCTGCACTCCGATGCGCTCGGGGGGCTGCCCCGTCAGCAGCGCGATCAAGGACGGCACCGTCCAGCTCGCGGCGCAGTGCGCCTGTTTGAACCGCGTGCCCTCCGCGGCGAGCCGGTCCAGGGTCGGCGACGCGGGGCCCCCCCCGAAGCCCGGGGCGTCGGCACGCAGGCTGTCCGCCACCAACAGGAGCACCTTCACGGGCGTCCCTGTGACGCCTGCTTGTCCTCTTCGACCCGCAGGCAGTAGGGGTTGTCGAACAGGCGGCCCGTTGCGCCGAACGCGAGGGCCGTGCAGCCCGCGGAGCACACCTTGCTCAGGGAGCAGGGCGCGCAGGCCCCTTCCATCTGCGACGGGGCAGGGGACAACCAGTGCCAGCGTCCGCGGTCGTCCCAGATCTCCCGGACCCGCTCCTGTCGCACGTTGCCGACCACGAAGGGCGCCCCCACCTGGCTCGCGCAGCCCTTCAGGCCCCCGTTCGGCTCCACTGCCAGGGAGGTCAGGCCGCAGCGGCAGCCCTTCCAGAACCGCAGGCGCTCGCCGGCGCGCCCCGCCGAGCGCAGCGTGGGCTCGTCGCGGCTGAGGTAGCCGATGGTGTTGTGCACCCGGGGCGGAAGCTCCGGGCGTCGCACCGCGGCGGACAGCAGCCGACCGAGCGTGGGCAGGTCCTCGGGGCGCAGCAGGTCTTCGTTGCTCAGCCACGGCGCCTCGCCCCGGTGGTTGGCGCGCCCCGTGGGATGCGCCAACTGGACCTGCCAGGACTGCACCCCGTGGGCGATCAGCGCGTCCTGCAGGGCGAGCAGGTGGGGCAGGTTCGCGCGGGTCACCGATGTGATGACCGAGGACCGCACGGGTGAGGCGGCGAGGCGGTCGAGGCAGGCCAGGACCTGACTGTGCGACGACGTGCGCCGTCGCCCCGAGCCAGGACCGCGGCGCAGCGTGTCGTGGATCTCGGAGGGCCCGTCCACGCTGACCACGACGCCCTCGCAGCCGATGCCGACCAGCTGATCGAGCACGGCGTCGTCGAGCAGGTGCCCGTTGGTGGACAGCCGCAGCTCCAAGCCCCGTGCCACCGCGTGGGCGGCGAGCACGGGCCAGTCGGCGCGGATCAGTGGCTCGCCGCCGGTCAAGGTCAGGATCCGACTGCCGATCCCCGCGAGCTGGTCGATCAGGTCGAGGCCCTCGGCGGTGCTCAGCTCGTCGGGGCGTCCCAGGCCTGCGTCCACCAGGCAGTGCGCGCAGCGCAGGTCGCAGCGCCAGGTGATCTCCCACACCACACGCTGAGGGCCAGGCGTATGGACCGCGCCGGACCGCAGACCGGCCTGGAGAATGGGGAGGGTGCGCGGTGCCATGATGGTCCAGCCGTTGTAGCCGAGCCGCGGCGACGACGTGGCGGTGCCATCATCGCCCGAGGGCGAGGAGGCGACGATCCGACGGGCTCACAAGTGCATGCTGGGAGGCGTCGCGTCGTTGCTGGTGGCGTCGGTCGCGTATCCGCTGGCGGCGCTGTGGTCCACCGGGCTGCAGGGGGACGACGCGCTGCGGGCGTGGTCCGAGATCCAGGCTCCGCCTCGGGTGGACCCGGCCCAGCAGGACGCCATCGGCCTCGTGGTGCGGGCCGCGGTGGCGGGGCGTCCGGCGCCGGAGTCGGCGCTCGCGGCCCTGGACGGGGTCACCACCGACGGGATCTGGGTGACTGCGTGGCTGGGCCCCGAGCCCTCGCGCGCCCACGGCAACGGACCCGCGCTGGGCCCGGCGCTGTTCGCGGCGGCCGTCGCAGCCAGCCCGGGGGGCCGCGCGCCGGTGATGGTGCAAGTGGATCTCGCAGGCCCCTTTGCGCCCCTGACCCCTTCCGTCGCGCACCGGTGGCTTCGCTGGACGCTGGGTCTGCTCGACGGAGGCGCCCCTGAGCTGAGCCCGACCCGCCCGCTCTTGCGCCAGCTGCTGGTGGAGTTCGAGCCGGGGCACCACGGCCTGAGCCTGCAGCACGGTGACCGCTCCGCCGTCTTGTTGCCCCTGGATCCCCTGACCCATGGGCTCGTCGAGCCGGCGCTCCGCAGACGGGATCTCACGCTGCGCGCCTTGTTGCTGCACCTGTCTCGGGAGGCGGGCGGCCCCGGGGGGCTGTGGGAGCGCGACGGCGTGCGGCTCGAGCGGGTGCGCACCACGACGCTGCTGGTGCCCCTCGACGGAGCGGTCCGCGAGGTGGGCTCGGCCCTGCTGCCTCCCGGTGGACCCGCGTTGCCCGGGGGGCCTGAATTGTTCGATGAGCTCGTCGCGGCCACCGACTGGTTGGCCCGGCAGGCCACGCCCCAGGGGCGCTTCTTGTACGACCTCGCGCCGGTGTCGGGGGCGCGGTCCGACCGCTACAACGCCGTGCATCACGCCGGGGTCGTGGCGGGGCTGCTGGAGCTGGGCGCCGCGACCAGGCTGGCCGCCGCGGACGAGGCCGCCCGGAGCGGACAGGGGTGGCTCGACGCCCATCTCGCGCCGCCCCCTGGTGCTCCCGCGGGAGCGCTCGCGGTCCTCGATGATCAGGGCGTGGCGCGGGTCGGGGCGTCCGGCTTCGCGCTGATCGCGCTGCTCGACCAGGGCGCACGCATCGACGATCCGCGGGTGGCGGGGCTGCTGCTGTCGTTGTCCGCGGCGGTGGATCCCGCGGGCGGGGTCCTGACCGAGCTCGGCGCACCGCAGCAGGCCCAGCATCCCTGGTTCCCCGGGATCGTCCTGCTCGCGCTGGCCCGCGCCCATGAGGTGCTGGGGGACGCTGGGGCCCTGCGCCTGGCCCGCACCATCGTCGCCGCCCGCATCGCCGAGCACCGCGCAGGGCGCCCTGTCCCGGACCACTGGACCATCCAGGGCCTGGTGGTCCTGGCGCGGTCCACCTCAGACGATGCGCTGCTCGACGCGGCTCGCGCGATGGCGCAGGGCTACCTCGACGACCAGTACACAGCTGCCACGGCGCCGTTTGCTCATTACGTGGGGGCCTTCGCCGTCCCGGGCGACACGCCTCGGGCGATCCGCGCGGCCTCCCGGTGCGAGGCGATGGGGGCGGTGCTCCTGGCGGACCGGGCCGCCGGCCGGGATCCGGG
>CALAGR010000410.1 GCA_937891735.1 uncultured Pseudomonadota bacterium
CGACGACACCACCAGCGGCGACGACGACGACACCACCAGCGGTGACGACGACGACTCCACCAGCGGTGACGACGACGACTCCACCAGCACCACGATCCAGTGCGACCCCCTCACCGCGCTGAGCGGCGCCACCGGCACCTTCGATGACGGCTCCGGCGCCGGCACGGACTACGCCAACAACGTGCAGTGCGGCTGGCTCATCGGCGTCGACGCGAGCCTGTACGGCTCCGTGACCGTGTCCTTCTCGATGTTCGACGTGGAGAGCGGCTACGACTACGTGAACGTGTACGACGGCGCCGACGCCAGCGCCCCGCTCCTGGGGGCCCTCACCGGCACGGCCCTGCCCGCGGCGGTGACCTCCACCACCGCCCAGATCTACGTGGAGTTCGTCAGCGACACGACCATCACGGCGGACGGCTTCGCGGCGGCCTGGGCCGGCAACCTCATCGGGACCACGACGGGCTGCAGCGGCACGACCACCCTGAGCGGCGCCACCGGCACCTTCGAGGACGGCTCCGGCGCCGGCGACTACGTCAACGACGCGCAGTGCGGCTGGCTCATCGACACCGACGCGACCCTGTACGGCTCGGTGACCCTGTCGTTCTCGGCCTTCGACGTCGAGAACACCTACGACTACGTCAATGTGTACGACGGCGCCGACGCCAGCGCCCCGCTCCTCGCGGCCCTCACAGGTACCACCTTGCCGGCGGATCTGACCTCCACCAGCAGCCAGCTGTTCGTCGAGCTCGTCACCGACAACATGGTCACGGCCGGCGGGTTCGAGGCCTCCTGGGTCGCCAACCCCATCGGCACCACGACGGGCTGCACCGGCACGACCAACCTGAGCGGCGCCACCGGCACCTTCGAGGACGGCTCCGGCGCCGCGGACTACGCCAACAACGGGCAGTGCGGCTGGCTCATCGACACCGACGCGACCCTGTACGGCTCGGTGACCCTGTCGTTCTCGGCCTTCGACCTGCAGAACACCAGCGACTACGTGAACGTGTACGACGGCGCCGACGCCAACGCCCCCATCCTCGCGGCCCTCACCGGCGCGACGGTGCCCGGGGACATGACCGGGAGCACCAACCAGCTGTTCGTCGAGCTCGTCACCGACGCCGCCGGCACGGCCGGAGGGTTCGAGGCGTCCTGGACCGCCAACCCCATCGTGTTGCCGCCCACCTGCTCGGGCAACAGCACCTTCACGACCGCCACCGGCACCTTCGAGGACGGCTCCGGCCCGGGCGACTACGACAACAGCGCGCAGTGCGGCTGGCTCATCGACACCGACGCGACCCTGTTCGACTCCGTGACCCTGTCGTTTTCGGTCTTCGACGTCGAGAACACCTTCGACTACGTCAACGTGTACGACGGCGCCGACGCCAGCGCCCCGCTCCTGGCGGCCCTCACCGGCACCAGCCTGCCGGCGGCGCTGACGTCCACCACCAGCCAGCTGTTCGTCGAGTTCGTCACCGACAGCACCGTGACCGCCGGCGGCTTCGAGGCGTCCTGGACCGCCAACCCCATCGTGTTGCCGCCCACCTGCTCGGGCAACAGCACCTTCACGACCGCCACGGGCACCCTCGAGGACGGCTCGGGCGCGGGCAACTACGACAACAACCTGTCCTGCGGCTGGCTCATCGACCTGAGCGGAACCGCCTACGCCTCGATCACGCTGGCCTTCTCGTCCTTCAACGTCGAGAACAACTTCGACTACGTGAACGTGTACGACGGCGCCGACGCCACCGCCCCGCTCCTCGTGGCCCTGACCGGCACGACCCTGCCTGCCAACGTCACCGGGACCGGCGACCAGCTCTTCGTCGAGTTCGTCACCGACATGAGCGTGACCGCCGCTGGCTTTGCGGCCTCCTGGACCGCGAACCTGCCGCCGCCCACGTGCTCCGGCAACGCCACGTTCACGACCGCCACGGGCACGTTCGAGGACGGCTCCGGCGCGGGCAACTACGACAACAACCTGTCCTGCGGCTGGCTCATCGACCTGAGCGGAACCGCCTACGCCTCGATCACGCTGGCCTTCTCGTCCTTCAACGTCGAGAACTCCTGGGACTACGTGAACGTGTACGACGGCGCCGACGCCAGCGCCCCGCTCATCGTCGCGCTGACCGGCACGACCCTTCCCGCCAACGTCACAGGGACCGGCGCCCAGCTCTTCGTCGAGCTCGTCACCGACTCCACCGTGACCGCCGCGGGCTTCTCGGCCTCCTGGACGGCGAACCTGCCGCCGCCCACCTGCTCGGGCAACAGCACCTTCACGAGCCCCACGGGCACGTTCGAGGACGGCTCCGGCGCCGGCAACTACGACAACTACCTGCAGTGCGGCTGGCTGATCGATGTGGACTCGAGCGTGTACGCCTCCATCACCCTGGCCTTCTCGTCCTTCGCCCTCGAGAACACCTATGACTTCGTGAACGTGTACGACGGCGCAGACGCCAACGCCCCGCTCCTGGTCTCGCTGACCGGCACGAGCCTGCCCGCCAACGTCACGTCGAGCGGCACCCAGCTCTTCGTCGAGCTCGTGACCGACGTCAGCGTGACCGCAGCAGGCTTCGCGGCGTCCTGGACCAGCGCCCCCCTGCCCACGGGCTGCTCGGGCACCACGGTCGTCACCGCGCCCGCGGGCTCCATCACGGACGGCGCCGGCAACTACGCCAACAACTCCGCGTGCGCCTGGCTCATCGCCGTTCCCGGCGCGGAGGCGGTGACCCTGTCCTTCAGCGCGTTCGCCACCGAGTCGGGCTTCGACTACGTGACCGTCTACGACGGCGTCAACAGCAGCGCTCCGGTGCTCCTCGATCTCTCGGGCAGCAGCGTCGATCTGAACGTGAACCTGGCGGCAACCCTGGGCACGCTCTTCATCGAGTTCACGTCCGACAGCAGCGTGCGGGCCGCCGGCTTCGTGGCCAACTACACCACCTATGGCGCCGCCGACGAGTGCAGCGGTGACCTCCTGCTCACCGACCCGGTGGGTGCCCTGTCCGACGGCGCCGGCAACTACGCCAACAACACCCTGTGCAGCTGGACCATCGAGATCGAAGAGGCGGCGGGCATCGAGCTGACCTTCGGCTCGCTCCAGACCGAGCAGTACTTCGACTACCTCGATGTGTTCGACGGGGCCGACGGCGCCGCCGCGCTGCTCGCCAGCTACAACGGGACCTACACGCCGCCGACCCTGACGTCCGGCGGAGCCCAGATGTTCCTCGAGTTCGACAGCGACAGCAGCGTCACCTACCCCGGCTTCACCGCCATCTACGAGGCTGTGTACGTGGACTGCAGCGGCAGCCGGACCGTGACGGCGCTGACCGGCGGCTTCGGCGACGGCTCGGGGCCCGACGACGGCTACAGCAACAACCAGAGCTGCAGCTGGGCCATCGACGCACCCTCGGGGGCGAGCATCCAGCTGACCGCGGTCTACTGGGACATCGAGCAGAGCTGGGACACGATCACACTGCACGACGGCGGCAGCGCAGCGGCGCCGGTGCTGACCACCTGGACCGGGTCCGGGACCAACGACACCTGGTACACGACCGGCGACCAGGCCTTCGTCGAGTTCGACACCGACGGCAGCGTCACCGCCCCGGGCTTCTGGGTCGAGTACACCGTCATCCCCTGAGCGGACCCGTCAGGCCATCAGGTCCCGTCGTCCGAAGCCGAACCAGCCCACGCAGATGGCGACGGCCGAGGCCGCCAGCAGCAGCAGCACGTCCACGGGTTGGAATCCCCGGGTGACCGGGTTGTCCGCCATGTACCAGCCGATGGGCGACACCGAGGCCATCCAGTCCTGCTTGATGGTCGGGCCGATCGCGTTGAACATCCAGCTGACGACGGCGAACCCCGCGGCGGCCCCGAGGGCGATCCCCCGCCTGCCGGTGGCGGCCCCGATCCCGAACGCGAGCGAGCCGAAGAACCCGACCAGCAGCCACAGCTGCAACGTCGCTGCGGCCAGGTCACCGCGAGGGATCGCGAGCCCTTCAGCGGCGTCGATCACGAGGATCGCGAGGGACACCACCCCCACCACCACCGTGATCTGGGCCCACAGCGCCGCCAGCCGCTGGGCGTAGATCGCGGATCGGGGCAGCGGGCTCGTCAGCTCCAGCTCCAGCTCGCCGTCCTCCTCGTGTCCGGCGAGGATCTTGGACCCGTTCCCGATCGCGAGCGCCTCGAAGGCGGCCACGGGAGGCGGCTGGGCGAAGGTGAGGGACACGTGCTGGCCGGCCCGCGTCCGCAAGTCCGCGACGTCCGCGACATCGACGATCCGTCCCGCGCGGATGATCGCCACCCGCCCCGCGATCGCCTCGACCTCGCTCAGGATGTGCGACGAGATGAACAGGGTCGCCCCGGCCTCGTTCGCCTCGCGGGCCAGGGTCAGGAACTCCTGCTGCAGCAGGGGGTCGAGGCCGCTCGTCGGCTCGTCCAGGATCAGCAGCTCCGGGGCATGCATGAATGCCTGCACCACGCCGACCTTCTGCTTGTTGCCCTTGGACAGCCCACGAAACGGGCGGTCCAGGTCCAGCCGAAAGCGCTCTGCCAGGGGCTCGATGCGGACAAGGCCCGCTCCCCCCCGCAGGCCGCACAGGTAGGTCAGGTGCTGCCGGGCGGTCTGCCTTCCACCCAGCGACAGCTCGCCGGGCAGGTACCCGATGCGGGCGCGCAGGTCCGGCCGGCCCGCGATGTCGTCCGCGCCGAGCAATCGATGCGATCCCGCCGTCGGGCGCAGCAGGTCCAGCAGACACCGGATGGTGGTGGACTTCCCAGCGCCGTTGGGCCCGATGAAGCCGTAGCTCTCGCCCCGCTCGACGCTCAGGCTGACTCCGTGCAAGGCACGGAAGGCCCCGTAGTCCTTCACCAACCCTTCAGCGACGAGGACCTGCTCAGCCACGGGCCGACGGCGGGTCCGTCTTGTCGATCAGCGCCTTGAGCGCCGCCCGATCCCCGTCGAGCAGGGTCGCCACCCGCGCCACGTTCACGTCCGCGACGATGATCTGACCGACCTCGGTGGTCACCTCGCTGAACAGCCCGTGCGCCTTCATGCGCTCGGTCTGGTAGCGGTTGTCGTCCGTCGGCGCCACGTAGTGCACGAAGCTGATGTCGTACCGATGCAGCAGGAACAGGTGCACCAGCGTCATCAGCCGCTTCTGCCGCAGCGTCGTGTCGAACGTGTTCTGGTCCCGGACCGACAGGATCCGGTGCCGGTGCCGATCCATGATCGTGGCGAAGATCACGTTGGCCATGACCTTGCCGGCCCCTCCCACGATCTGCAGCTCCAGCAGCTCGTGCCCGGCCCGGTGGGGCCGCAGCGAGACGGACAGCCCCTTCGGCAGGGCGTAGTGCTTCGCCCAGAGCCCCAGCCACTCCTCGAGCAGCTTCGTCGGCACCTCGGTCTGCACCAGGTGCTGGTGCTGGGTGGAGCCCTTGCCCATGGCCTTGGTGGTCGCGGTGCGGCCCGAGCTGGCCATCAGCGCCGCGTCCAGGCGGGGCCCACCCACCAGCGTCTGCGGCGTCACGTAGGGCGACTCCACCAGCCGGAACTTCCGCTGCAGGCGGGCCAGGGCGAGCATGCCCTCCTCCAACAGCGAAGCCGAGAACTCCTCGCCCGCGAGGCCGTCGATCTGGTGGCCACCGTAGGTGATGAAGTTGAACGTGAAGCCCATCTTGCCCAGCTCGATGGGGAAGGCCTTCATCTCCTCATCGTTCATCCCCGTCGTGTCCCAGTTGAAGGACGGCGACAGGTTGTAGGCGAGCATCTTGTCCGGGAACACCGCGTGGATCGCGTCGGCGAAGATCTTCGCGTCGGCCAGCTTCGCGGTCTTCGTCTCCATCCACAGGATGTCGCAGAACGGAGCCACCGCCAGCGACTTGGCGATGGCGTAGGGGATGCCCCCGCGCACCTGGAAGTACCCCTCCGGCGTGCGCGCGAGGTCGCAGTCCCAGACGACCTGCAGCCCCATGTCCCGGGCCCGGGCCTTCGCCGCGTACAGCGAGGCCGTGGAGGCGAACTCCCGCCACTCGTCCAGGGTGATCTCGAACTCCTCGCCCTCGCTGGCGCGGAACTCCATCACGTCCGCCACCGCCTCGGCGTAGGTCTTCAGCCCCGCCTGGGAGCCCCAGCGCGCCAGGAAGCTGACCGTGACCGCGTCGAGCACCGCTCCGGCGTCGCTGCCGGGGGTGGCGAGGTGGCGATCCGCGGCGGCCTTGAGGTCACCGAGCAGGCCGGTGCGATCCAGCCACTGATCCGCGTGCTCGTACTCCTCCGTGGAGATCGAGTACAGCAGGTGGCCGTTGAGTTCCTCGATGCCGGCCGCGTGCAGGTGCCGCAGCAGGCTCAGGTAGGCGGTCTTGTAGGAGGGCAGATCGACCCGGCTGGCGCCGAGGATGAACGGGTGGTCCCGCTCGTCCCCCCGCGCCTCGAGCAGGCTGGCCGCCTCGGCGTCCGTGCGGGCCACGATGATCCCCGGCACGCCCATGATGTCGAGCTGGAAGCGCGCCGCGTTGAGCCTCTTGATCTGCTCGTCCACCGGCACCAGCACCTTGCCACCCTGGTGGCCGCACTTCTTCGATCCGGGCCGCTGGTCTTCGATGTGGTAGCCGGGCACCCCCACCTCGACGAAGCGGCGGACCAGGTTGCGCACGTGCGCGTCGCCGCCGTGCCCCGTGTCGGCGTCGGCGATGATGTACGGACGGAAGTCCACCTCCGGGGTGGCGTCCCGCTGGGCCTGGGTCATGCGGGACCGCAGGAAGGTCTGGTTCTTGTCGGCGCTCAGCAAGGCCCGCACCAGCACGGCCGCCTCGTTGGGCACCTGGCTGAGGGGGTAGCTGGCCAGATCCGGCCCCGGGGGCTCCCCGACCGAGCCCTTCGCGGAGGTCGCCCAGCCGCCGAGGTAGATGCCCTCGATGCCCGCGCGCTTCATCGCCACGCCCTGGCCCGGCGAGTAGGGGCCGAAGGTGGTGATCGACAGGCGCTGGGCGAACAGCTCCCGGAGCCGGGCGTAGAAGCCCTCCGCGGCGCCCCGAGCCACCGAGTACTCGCGGCGGATGGTGCCGCGCTGCTCCACCACCTGCCTCGCGGTGAACAGCCTGATGATGCCCTCGAAGCGCTCGCTGCCCATCCAGGCGGCGGTCGCTTTGACTTCGTTGTCGAACTGCTCGTTCATGACGGGTCTTCCTGCGGTGGGGGGGTGTCGAAGTCGAGGTTGTGGGTGATGCGCGTGCCGTCCGCGGCGAACGCGTCGTAGTAGCGGCGGATCCGCGCCGTTCCCTGCTGCAAGTCCAGGTTGTCCAGGTTGATGTTGAGCAGGTCCACGTACCAGGGGGCCTTGAACGCGCTGGTCACGTAGGTCTGCACGATCTGCTCGACGATCGGCAGCGTGGTGTGCTTGCTGGCGTCGTACACGTCCCGGTCGTCGGCCTGAAGGAGCTTGTCGTACTCCTCCCGGAGGAGCCTCATGAACAGCGCCCGGTCGAACACATCCCCGGCGACGACCCCGGCCGTCGCGTCGTCCTGGGTCAGGGTCGCTCCCTTGTGCAGCCACTCCCACAGGATCGACAACCGGATCTCTCCGGTGGCCATGTCCTCCATGAGGTAGAGCACGTCGTCGTCGCCGAAGTGGTCCGCCGGCTTGAGGGCGGCGGCCTGCAGGCCCTGCCCGAACGCGTTGCCGTACTGCAGACCGACGGACAGCAGGTCCCGCGCGCCGACCACCGTGCGCGGTGCGGGCTCGAGCGCGATCAGGTCCTTGGCGTCCCGCTCGGTGTAGGTCAGGGCCGGGAACGAGCGTCCGAGCTGGTTGTCGTGGCCGACCCGCTCCCACACCGGGCGCACGATGTGCACCATCTTCCAGTGGGCGATCCACTTGCCGCTGGCGCCCTGCCGGTGCTCGCGCTCGGCTCCCGCCACGGCCCGCTTCATGCTGGCGGCGACCCCCGCGGCGGTGCCCACGGGGATGTTGGGCTCCATGCCCCCCTGCCACAGCGCGCAGCGCCCGTTGCGGTCCGGGGTGTTCACGGCTCGCCGCACCCGGTCCTCATAGGTGCGCATGTAGCCGTAGGTCATGCCGATGGCGTCGATGTTGGGGTTGATGAACGACTCGTCCCACCGCACCGCGTCGCTCACGCTGGCGATGTAGTCCCAGCGCCCGGTGTTGTATCCGACGAAGTGCAGCCCCAGCGCCGCGCGGATCTCCATCAGCTGGAAGGACGCCTCGAGCTGCTCCACCAACACGTAGACCTTGATGGTGCCCACGGGCAGGCCGACGTGCTCCTCCAGGGCCGACAGCAGCCCGTTCCAGACGGCGGCCTCCTCGGCGTTCTGGATCTTGGGCAGGTACAGCACCACCGAGCGCCCCTGGGAGCGCAGGGTCTGGTGGTTGTTCACGACGTACAGGACCGCGTCCGCGATGGACGCCGAGAAGCCCGAGCCGTCCGCCCGGCGGATGTGGCGATCATCCAGGTGCAGTCCCCGGGCCCGGAAGATCCGGGTGGTGAACTCGAGCTGCTGGCGCCAGTCCTCGATGATGGGGTGGCCGAAGAACCCCTGGGCCCAGCTGTTCATCTGGCCCGCGACGGTCTGCGCGGCGCCGAGGAAGACCGGATCCATGGCGAACGCCAGCTTCAGGTTGCGCTGGTTGTCCAGGGACATGGTGGAGATCTGACCGAGCGCGTCCTCGCCGTCGAACATCCACCCGTCGGCGCCGCTGAGCAGCGCGTACGCGATGTTGCGGATCGAGCTGGCTGTCGAGGCGTGCGGCTTCGCCCCGGGGCCGGTGCCCTGCAGCCACTGGCGCTGCAGATCCGGCGGGATCGGTGAGCCGTCGAAGTTGCCATCCCGGGCGTCCTGCACGCGGATGCTGGTGCGGGCGATGAGCGCGTCGGGATCGAGGAACTGGATGTGTTGACGGTCCACCGCGCGCTGGTGGCGCCGGGCGATGCGCGAGGCCATGACCTCTGCGCGTGCGTCATTCCAGGGATCGAGCGCCTGCAGGGCTGCGAGGGCTTCGGGCGTGTAGACGTCGGGATACCGATCCGTCAATCCACGCCGAATCTCGAGCTCATGGGGTGCGCGGGTGGCGTCTACGGGAACCACGGTGACCTCCGGTGCGGCAGGAACCGCAACGTAGGACGCCCTTCGACAGACGCAATGGCCAATCCCGCCCGAATGGGCCCTGCGGACGCAGACCGGGCCGACTCGACGGGGAGCCTGGACCCGTACCGGGAGGCAGCTGGAGGCATCACGGTCAGGAGCTCCGCCGGCCGACTACCGCGAACCCGCGCCCAGCCAGCCCTGCACGGTGCGCACGAGCTCCCCCGTGGGCTCGGTCCGCGCGTCCCGCACCGAGAGCATGGGATGCGGCGCGCCGTCGCCGTAGATCGCGTCGGTCAGCTCGTGCAGGCCCGGGACGGCCTCCTCACCGATCCCCGGGTTGTCCCAGGCGTTGAAGAGGGACTGCATGTCGAACGCCGCCCCCCGCACGTCGTCGTCGAGCCAGCCGAGCAGCACCGCCGGCACCGAGCCCCCCGAGTGCCCCACCAGGGCGACCCGCCTCCCATCGAGCTGGGGGTTGCTCTCGGCGAGCCAGCGCAGCGCCAGCATGACCTCCGCGACGTGCACGGCGACCAGGCTCGTGCCCCGCTCGAGCAGCGCCCAGGAGACCTGCGACTCCCGCGAGCCGTCCATGAACGCGCGGATCTGCGGCGCGAACACCGCGACTCCAGCGCGGACCAGCGCCGTCGCCACGGCGAACTCCACCGCGTCCTGGGGCGTGTCCCCGTGCCCGTGCAGGAACACCACGACGGGCGGCCTTGCGACCCCCACAGGCGCCCGGAGGACGGCAGACCAGACTCCGAGCTGCGTCTCACGGAGCAGCAGGGGAGTATCGGTCCAGCCCTCGCCGGGGCGAGGCGGCCCCCGTTCGACCTGCAGCGTGCGCCCCGGCACGCTGGCCAGCAGGCTCACCCCACCCATCCCCGAGACGAGCGCCGCCCGCAGCGCCGCAAGATCGCCAGGCGTGCGCTGGGCTGGAGCGCGGTCCCAGGCGGCCTGCAGCTGCACCGCGAGGTCTGACCGGCGCACGGTCGGCGGGCCGAACGTCCGGGCGAGGCCGAAGTACTCGACCTCCGGGAGCAGGAGCCCGGGGTGCTCCGGATCGAGGTGGGTCGGGCCGGTCGCCTGCGCGTCCTCGCCCGACAGGTCCCGCACGGCATCGGAGGACTCCAACTCCGGCGGCGTGGCCGGTGGGCCCCCGCACCCGCTCGCGAGGAGGACGGCGAGGGCGACGGCGCGGACACGGGTCATCGATTGCTCCAGGCGCGCACAGCGGCGGCATAGCTGTAGACCGCGGGGGTGGGCGCGTCAACAAGGCGGCCCGAGCGGATCCTGAGTTGATGTCGCTTCGACCGGCCACGGGTGATGGACGCACGCGCCTGGTGCTGGGCGTCGTCCTCTTCGTCCTGTACGCGTGGTTCTTCCAGGGGGGTGGCTGGAACCAGAACGCCCGCTTCGACACCGTGCGCGCCCTCGTGGAGCACGGCAGCGCCGACATCACCGACTACGCCGCGAACACCGGCGATGTGCGGGTACGCGACGGACGGGTCTTCTCGAACAAGCCCCCGGGCATGGCCCTGCTGGGCGTGGCCCCCTACGCCCTGCTTCACGGCATCGAGTCCGTCGCCGGGCTCGACAGCGACCACCCCCACGTCGTCAACGCCAACGCCCACGTCCTGGGCTTCCTGCTCAGCGGCCTGCCGGCGCTCCTGCTCGTCCTGCTGCTGCACGCGCACTTCCGGCGCACCGGTGTGCCCCCGCGCCGGGCCCTGCTGCTTTGTCTGGGCTTCGGCGCAGGGACGCTGTTCCTCCCCTTCGCGGGGGCGCTGATGAGCCACAACCTCATCGCGTTCCTGCTCTTCGCAGCGTGGGTGTGCGTTTCGGGGGACACCCTGGGCCCCCGGCACGCCGCGCTGACGGGCGCCGCGCTGGGCCTCGCCGCGGTCACCGAGGTCCTGGTCATCCCCCTGCTGGTGCCGTTCGCCCTCGCGGTGTGGCTGCGCACCCGAAGCACGACGTGTGCGGGGCTGTTCGCGGTGGGACCCCTGCTGGCGCTGGGCGTGTACTTCGGGTTCACGTGGTTCGCCTACGGCGCGCTGTTCAGCTCGAGCTACGAGGCCCAGAACCCCGCGTTTCAGACCGACGGGCTGCTGTTCGGGATGATCGGGCTGCCGCAGCCCATCCGCCTGTACTGGTTGAGCTTTCACCCCTTCCGGGGGCTGTTCTACACCTGCCCCATCCTGATCTCCGGGCTGCTGGGGCTGCCCAGCGCCGAGCAGCTGCGACAGGGCGTCGCGCGGAGCCTGCTGCCGCTGTGCATCGTCGGCCACTTCGTGCTGTTCAACCTGTGCTTCAACGGGTGGACCGGAGGCTGGGGCGTGGGGCCGCGCTACCTCATCCCCATCATCCCGTTCCTGTTCCTGCTGGCGCCGGTGGGCGTGCAGCGCTTCCCCAGGCTGTCCGTGACCCTGGGCGCGCTGTCGGTGGCCCTGATGTTGATCGCGACCAGCGTCCTGGTCATGGTCCCGGCGCCCAACCAGGAGCTTCGGCCCAACAACCCGGTGACCACGCTGGTGCCCTTCTTCTTCAACGGGGAGGTCTCCATCAACACCCAGAGCATGCTGGAGCGCGTGCCCTCCACGGGCTACGACGAGGTCTGGGCCCGCATGGTCCAGGGGACGCCGGCGACCGGGGAGGCGTGGGACAGCTACAACCTCGGCGAGCTCCTGGGGCTGCGTGGCCTGTGGAGCCTGCTCCCGCTGCTCGGCCTGCTGCTGCCGCTGGGGATGCACCTGCGGCGGATCGGCGCGCCCCCCGGCGCGGCGGTGCCCGGTGGCGTGGCACCCTGATTGCTGGACGGACGCCCATGCATCGACGCCCCAGCCTGCTGCTCGCCTCCCTGCTCGTCGCCGCCTGCGGGGACACCCCCGATCCGAACGATCCCTGGTCCGACGATCCCCCGGTCCAGGGCGCGGTGATCGGCGAGCTGGTGGACGGGGCGTTCGTGCCGTGGGAGGCGGGGGCCCAGGCGGCGTGGGTCTGGGGTGGACAGGGCGGCGCGATGATCACGCCCGTGGTGGCGGTGCCGCTGGAGCTCGCGGGCGACGAGCGGCTCGCCCACATCACGCTGCGCAACCTGCCGGATCCGGGCTTCCCCGGCAGCTCCGGCGAGCTGGTGCAGTTCGCGTCGAGCGAGTTCGAGGAGGCCCTGACCGAGGTGGATGGTCAGCTGCTGACCCCGACCCTGCCCGATCAGGTGGGCTGGTCCGATCCGGGAGGTGTCCGGCTGCGGCTCGAGGCCACGGTCCGGGGCGAGGCGTTCTCCACCACCACCACCGTGCCCATCGAGGTCGCCAACGACGGGGCGGACAACAGCTGCTCCGAGCTCCCCACAGAGGGGCAGGGCTGCGTCTACACGCTGCTCCCGGGCACGCTGTGGATCGCGATGATCACCCCGTCGGAGACCCCGAGCGCCTGCCCGGATCCGCAGACCGTGGAGTTCGAGTACTGGCCCGACGACGACGCGATGGGCCACTGCTCGGGGGACACGTGGGGCACCCTCACCATGCCCGACGGGCGCGAGCTCCCCGGCGGCTGCCTCGAGGGGCTGGGGGTGCAGAGCGAGGCGTACTTCCCCGTCGTGCAGAAGACGCTGATCGCGGGCACGTGCACGCCGCTGATCTACGAATTCGGTTTCGACTTCAGCGCCTGCGAGGCCCTGTGCGCGGGGGGTTGAGGGGGCGGCTCAGAAGCCGCAGTCCAGAAACCCCTCGCAGCTGCTGACGAACGCCGTCGCGGTGATCGAGGCGTCCGACGAGATCTGGGCCGCCAGGGCGTCGCAGCTCATCAGGCCGATCCCCGACAGGCACTCGGTGAACCGCTGCTCGTTGAGCAGGCAGGCCGAGCCCATGCTGCCCATGGCGCCCGCGAGGATGTTGCCGTAGGTGTCGATGTCGGCGACCTGCTCGGGGCTCGGCGGGGCGCCGACCTCCTCGGTGAAGCACTCCAGGACCTTGCCGCCCATCGCCTGCGCGTAGGAGTGCGCCCACGGCGGGGCCCCCTCGCCGCCCAGGCCGCCGGTCATGGCGGTCTTCAGGTTGTGCGACAGGGTCTCGCAGCTCCAGGTGGCCACGTCCGCGGCGCAGGCCAGGACCGCCGCGTCGTTCGCCGTGCAGGACCCCTCGGCGCGGTTCCGCCCCAGGAGGAGGGCAAACGAAGCCATGGCGTTCTGGAGTTCCTCGTAGACGTCGGGGACCGGGAGCGCATCGGGCGCCTCCAGCTCGGCCGCGGGCGGCGGCGGGGTCGCAGCCTCTGTCGCCTCTGCGGTTGGCGGCGGCGCGGGCCCGGCGGCCTCCTCGGCGAGGCACTCCTGGAACTTGGCGACGAGGGCGCCGGCGTAGGGCGCCGCATCCACCGGAGCGGAGTCGTCGTCGTCGCCAGCGGGGATCGGGACCTCCTGGGCGGCCGCCCGGCTGACGAGGGCCAGGGCGAGCAGGACCGCGGCGAGCAGCGCCGTTCGAAGAGCCATGACCTAGTCCCTCCCCAGGACGAAGCGGCGTCCAAACCCGAGCAGCAGCCACCCCGCGAGCAGGCCGAAGCCGAGCCACGCAAGGCGGACGCGCAACGGGCGGCGCTTCGCAGGCGCCTTCGGGGAACCGCCGCCGCCGGCGATCTCGACGCGCTCGGGGGGCGGAGCGCCACCGGC
>CALAGR010000411.1 GCA_937891735.1 uncultured Pseudomonadota bacterium
GACCCGGGACGGGCTCGCCGTGCTGGGGGCCGTGCGCGCCACCCTGGGCATCAGCAAGGCCGAGCACGACACGGTGGTGCGGGGGCTGACCGCCGCGGGCCCCGACGCCTTCGGCGGCGCCTCCCCCTCCCCCGAGGCGGCGCTGCAATCGGACCAGTACCGTCAGGAGCTGGAGCGCCTGGTGGAGCGCGCGGCCCTGTCCGGAGCGGCCATCGACGAGGGCCGGCTGGGGCAGCTCCGGCGGCGCTACGGCGTCACCGAGCAGGATCACGCCGCCATGCTCGGGGCGCTGCTCGACCCCAACGGCGCGCTGCGCGGCCACCTCGCCGAGCTGGCCCTGCGGCTCGTGTTCCTGGGGGAGCTGGACCGCGCGGTGGGCGGCTCGGACGCCACCCCCGCCGAGCAGTCGTTCGTGTCCTTCGTGTGCGGGTGGGCCGGCACCGGCACCGCCGAGTCCCTCGGAGCCGCGCTGGCGTCCCTGGCACAGACGGGCGTGGCGGCCCCCGCCCTGGCGCAGATGTCTGCGGGGGAGCGGGCCACGGCGGCGCGCACGCTGCTCGCCGGGACCCTCGGCTCACACTCCCCCGGGGCGCCCCAGGATCCGATGACGGCGGCCCTGTCCGACCCGGATCCGTGGGTGGTCCGGGCCGCGCGGGTGGGCACCGGACACGCAGACGAGGTGCGGCGCCTGGTGGCCCTGCGCAGCGTGGCGCTGTTCGCCGGCCTGAGCCCGCCGGATCTGGAGCGCCTGGACGCCCTGGCGACCCCCCGCAGCTACGCCCCGGACGAGCCCCTGTGCACCCAGGGGGACGCCGGCGACGAGGTCCTCGTGATCCTGTCCGGGGTGGTGCGGGTGGTGGTGTCGGGCACCGAGGTCAACACCTGCGGCCCCGGCGCGTGCATCGGCGAGCTCGCCGTGCTCGCCCCCGCGCCCCGGACCGCCTCGGTCCTGGCCAACGAGCCGACCGAAGCGCTGGTGCTGTCCGGCGAGCTGTTCCGGGACCTGCTGCGGGAGCAGCCGCTGCTGGTGGAGGGCGTGCTGGGGCAGGTGGCCCGCCGGCTGCAGCAGGCGTCCATGCGCTGATCGCCGTCAGGCGAGGTCCTTGGCAAACTCCACGGCGGTCGTCCGGCCGTACCGAGCGCTACCGGCGCTTCAGCACGACGGCCAGGGCAGCCGCGCGGCGAGCTCGGGGGGGGCGGCCCGGAGATCGGTGACCTCCCACTCGACGTCGTCGCCCGAGTCGATCGCCTCGTGCAGGCTCCCGGCCCGGCGGACCCGCAGCGTGGCCCAGCCACGGGCGCGTGGGCTGACGAAGTCCTTCTTCGGGTTGTCGGCGACATACAGACAAAGAGGCCCAGGCACCCCGGTCACCCACTCGACGGTCTCGTAGGGCAGCGGGTGAGGTTTGCCGAAGCCCTCCCCCAGCGCCGACGTCAAGACCAGCGGGTCACAGATCGCCGGCAGGCCGAGCGCCTCCGCCTTCGCCGACTGGCTGGCCAGTGGCCCGTCCGAAATCACCGCCAGCCGGAGCCCCGCCTCCCTCCAGACGGCCACGCAGGATCGCGCATCCTCCAGCATCGTGATCGCCGGCCGGTGCTCCCGGTAGACCCGCACCAGCTCTCGGATCCGGTCACCGGTGACCTCCAGGCCGACCCGCTGCAGGGCGACGTTGAAGATCGTCCCGCGCGCCCCCTCCTCGAAAGCGGCCCACGCCGCCTCGCCGAACTGCGGGAGCGCGAGGTGCTCCCCGCATGCCGCGAAGCCGCTGCGCGCGTAGTCCCGCTCGAGGTAGAGGGTGTCGTCGATGTCGAGGACGACACAGCGCAGCGGCGCGGTCACAGCCCCGCCTCCCTGGACGAGACGAACACCGCGTCGTCGTACCGGAGCATCACCAGGCCGTCCTGCCAGCCATCGCCCGAGGCGGTGCTGGTCCGGCCGAGCAGCTCCTCGATGATCCACTTCGGGTAGTCGGCGCCTGCAGCGTGCGCCAGGGGGAACCCGCCGCCGAAGCGGGGGTTGATCTCGATGATGTTCAGCTCGCCGCTGTCAGGGTCCTCGAAGACCTGCACGTTGAGCGCCCCGTAGGCCCCGGGCAAGGCGTGGCACACCCGGGCAGCGAGGGCCTCCAGGCTCGCGCTGCGCACCGCCCTCCCCTTGCTCACCTCTCCTGCACGGGTCTCGAGGCGCTGACGGGGCACGGCACAGAGGCACCGGCCATCCCTGCTGGCCAGGAAGCTGATCGTGAACTCGGCGCCCGGCGCCAGGGTCTGCACGATGTACTCCTCGCCCCGGGTTGCGATCATCAACTCGTCGAGGTCCCCGACCACCGCCACCCCGATCGACGACGAGCCACCGACCGGCTTGACGAGCAGCGGCCAGGGCCACGCCCCGGGGTCCGCTCGGACCTGCTCGACCGACGCCTGGCGAACGGTCGGCAGCCCCGCGCTGACGAGCCATTCGTGGGTGCGGATCTTGTCCCCCGCGATCCGGATCACCTCCGGAGTCGAGATCACGATCGTCGTACCGATCTGCTCGAACCGCTCCCGAGCGGCGGCGTAGAAGGGCAGCTCCGTGTCGATCGTGGGGACGAGCAGGCGCACGCCCTGCCGCTCGCAGAGCTCGAGCATCGTCGGGATGAACTCGTCGACCGTGCAGCGCGGCACGATGAAGGCCCGGTCCGCGCTGTGAAAGGCCGACGACAGCCGCCCCATGTCGGCCGCCAGCACACCGCCGGTCAGGCCCAGCGACGCCTGGGCCGCCCGGAACGTGTTCATCAGCGCGACCCGCCGTCCGGCCGACGAGATCAGGACTGGGAAGCTCTCCGACACCACATTCTCCTTCGCTTCCCGGCGAGGCGAGCCCCTGTCGAGGGCGGCACGATCCGCCCCGACCGCCGCGGGCGACAGTGTAGTACCGGTGGCGTGGGGGCGCCTTGCCTCACCAGCGCGGCGGTTTGGTCGGGGCCGGCGCCAGCGCGGCCTGCAGGGGACGATGTCCCCCCGGTGGCCCGTCGACCGGGACCGGCCTTATACTCGCCGGGCGAGGCCAGGGCCGGCCGGGAGTTCCATGCTGAAGCGACTGTTCGACATACAGGTCTCCGCCGTCGCGCTCGCCGCGCTGGCGCCAGTGATGGCGGTCACGGCGCTCGCCATCAAGCGCAACCTGGGCTCTCCGGTGCTCTTCCGCCAGCAGCGCCCGGGGCTCGACGGTGAGCCGTTCCAGCTCATCAAGTTCAGGACGATGAAGGACACGGTCGACGCCAACGGTGAGCTCCTCCCGGACGCCGAGCGCATGACGAAGCTGAGCGGAGTGCTCCGGTCGATGAGCCTGGATGAGCTGCCCACGCTGATCAACGTGCTCAAGGGGGACATGAGCCTCGTCGGCCCGCGCCCTCTGCTGATGGAGTACCTGCCCCGCTACACCGCCGAGCAGGCGCGACGGCACGACGTCAAGCCGGGCGTGGTGGGCTGGGCGCAGGTCAACGGCCGCAACTCCCTGACCTGGCAGAAGAAGTTCGAGCTCGACGTCTGGTACGTGGACAACCAGTCCCTCGCGCTCGACGCGAAGATCCTGGTGATGTCCGTCTGGAAGGTCTTGAGCCGCGACGGGATCTCCCACGAAGGGCAGGCCACGATGCACGTGTTCCGTGGCAACCCCGAGCCCGGTGGGGGCTGACCGTGCGCATCATCTACGTCTATCAGTACTTCACTCCGCCGGAGGCCGCAGGCAGCTCGCGGGCGTACGAGATGGCGCGGCGTCTCGTGGCTTCGGGCCACGAGGTGCACATGGTCACGACGGACCGGTCCCCGGGCGCGGCCCGCGGATGGCGCCGCAGCGAGGTCGCAGGCATCCAGATCCACGCGCTGGGGGTGCCGTACAGCAACCACATGGGCATCCCCCAACGCCTGGCGTCCTTCGGCGCGTTCGCCCTGGCCGCCATGCACAAGGCCCATAGCCTGCGCGGCGACGTGATCTTCGCCACCTCCACGCCGCTGCCCGTCGCCATCCCGGGGGTGTACGCGAGCAAGCGCGGCCGCGTGCCGATGGTGTTCGAGGTGCGCGACCTGTGGCCCGAGGTGCCGATCGCCCTCGGCGCGCTGCCAAACCCCGTGGCGAGGGCGGCCGCCAGGCGGCTGGAGCAGTTCGCGTACGACAACGCCGCGGAGATCGTGGCGCTGTCCGAGGGGATGCGGCGCGGCGTGCTGCGGCGAGGGGTACCGGACTCGAAGATCTCGGTCATCCCCAACTGCTGCGACCTGGAGATCTTCGACGTGCCCGCCGAGGACGTGGCGGCCTTCCGCGCCGAGCACGCGTGGCTCGGCGACCGGCCCATGCTGCTGTACGCGGGGGCCTTCGGGCTGGTCAACGGGGTGGGCTACGCAGCGCGGCTCGCCGCCGAGGTGCGCACGCTCGACCCGGAGTTCCGCTTCCTGCTCATCGGGGAGGGCCGCGAGGAGGTGATGATCCGCGAACAAGCCCGAGCCCTGGGCGTGCTCGACGAGACGCTCTTCATGCTGCCGAGCATGTCGAAGCCTGCGGTCGCGGTGGCCACGGCGGCGGCCACGGTGGCCACGTCGTTCGTGATCGACGTGCCCGAGCTGTGGAACAACTCGGCCAACAAGTTCTTCGACGGCCTCGCCGCCGGGGTGGCCGTGGCCGTCAACCACGGCGGCTGGCAGGCCGAGCTGCTCGAAGAGACGGGCGCGGGCTTCCGGCTGCACGCCACGGATCTGGCCGAAGCGGCGCGCACGCTGGTCAGTCGGACCCACGACCCCGAGTGGTTGGCGGCGGCGCGCGCGGCATCTCGCCAGGTCGGGAGGGAGCGGTTTGCCCGCGACGACCTCGCCGCGCAGTTCGAGGCCGTGCTGGTGAGGGCGGTCGAGCGCTCCCAGACCTAGAACATCACCGGGTACATCAGCATGATCGACGCGATCATCCCGGCCAGCGTGAGCGCGGCCAGGGCCACCGCCACTAGCTGCACCACCGCGCTCTCCTTGGCCCCGGAGAACCGCGGCATCAGGTAGCCCAGGGCGATCCCGGACGCGAAGCCGCCGACGTGGGCGGCGTTGTTCACCCCCGGCATCACGAAGCCGATGCCCCCCGCGATCAGGCCCCACATCGCCATCTGGCTCTGGAGCTGACGGCCCCAGGCTCCGCCCCGGCGCCTGCCGAACGCCAGCAGCACCCCCATGAGGCCGAACACGCCGCCGGACGCGCCGATGCTGGGCCACGGCACCTCGTTCAGGAACCACACGCTGTACATGTTCGCGATGAGCGCGCCCAGGATCCCCGTCAGCAGGAACGTCACCAGGAACCGGCTGGGTCCCATCTCCTTCATCACCGTGGGGCCCAGGTTGCGCAGCCACAGCATGTTGAAGCCGAGGTGGATCAGCCCGCCGTGCAGGAACGTCGCCGTGGCCACCGTCCAGTAGTGACCGCTCGACCAGGCCAGCCCGCCCGTCATGCCGAACGTGTACAGCGCCTCGCTGCTGGGGCTGAGCAGGGACAGCAGCCCCGCGAAGCCGATGCCCTTGACGTCCAGGGCCAGGGTCGCGCCGTACAGGGCGACGCACACGATCATCACGCCCGCCACCAGATCCGTGCGACCCCCGAACAGCCACCCCAGCCAGTGCCCGAAGCCGAACAAGCCCGGCCGCATCATCCCGCAGTGGGGACACGTCGGCTCGTCGGCGTCGATCAGCCGCTTGCAGTTCGGGCACAGGATCGCGCCTTCGGTCTTGCGCAGGGCCATGCAGCTACTCCGGGTCGGTGGGCTCGTCGGCAGGGCGGCGCCGCAGCTCCGCCCTGGGGTGCGCGGCCCGATGCACGTCGTGCAGCCGCTGGCTCGAGACGTGAGTGTAGATCTCGGTCGTGGCGATGTCGGCGTGGCCCAACATCACCTGCACCGACCGCAGGTCCGCGCCGCCCTCCAGCAGGTGGGTCGCGAAGCTGTGCCGCAGGGTGTGGGGGGACAGCTCCGCGGTGATCCCCGCCTGCAGCGCGTACCGCTTGACGGCCTTCCAGAAGCCCTGGCGGGTCAACGGCACCCCCGTCGGCCCCGGGAACAGCCAGGCGCTGGCCCGGGCGGCGGGCGCCAGGGGGCGACCCTGTTCGCAGTACAGCGCGATGGCCTGCAGCGCGGCGGGCCCCATGGGCACCAGCCGCTCCTTGTCTCCCTTGCCCCGGACCAGCAGCACCGGGGGATCGACCCGAAGCTGGTTGAGCTGCAGGGTGCACAGCTCGGTGACCCGCAGCCCCGAGCTGTACAGCAGCTCGAGCATCGCCCGATCGCGCAGGCCGCGGGGCGTGGCCGGATCGGGCGCCGCGAGCAGGAGCCCCACCTGCTCCTGGGTCAGCACCTTGGGCAGGGGACGCCCGGCCTTGGGGGCCTTTACCCGGGCCGCCGGATCGTCCTGTCGCCAGCCGTCGGCCACCAGGAACTTGAAGAAGCCGCGCAGCGAGGACACCGCCCGGGCCCGGGAGCGCGCCGACAGCCCCGTGCCGTGCAGGTGCACCAGGTAGGCCTCCAGGGAGACCCGATCCAGCGCCGTGGCCTCCGCGATCCTGCGGCCCGCGCACCACGCGGCGAAGGCGGACAGATCCCGCCCGTAGGCCTCGATGCTGTTGCGGGCGAGGCCCCGTTCGATGGCCAGCACGTCCAGGTACAGGCCGATCAGCCCGTCCACGGACCGGTCGTCAGCGGGCACCGGCGGCCCGGGCCAGCGCCCGCTCGGAGTCGGTGAGGATCTTGCCCCGCAGCGCGGCCTGGAGCTGCCTGCAGCGGCGCGCGCCCAGCTTCTTGCCGCGCTGGCTGACCACGTAGAACGTGTCCGAGGCCATGTCGTGGCGGGTGGCGATCCGCGCCACCGTCAGGTCCAGATCGAAGTCCCGGAGCACCGCGGTGATGTCGTGCAGCAGGCCGATCCGGTCCTGGGTGACCACCTCCACCACGGTGGACTGCTCGCTCATCTCGTTGCTCACCACCACCGCCGCGAGCGACTTGGCGCCCGCCTCCTTGGGCGGCGGGGCGGCCTTGCGCGCAGCCGCCAGCAGATCCTCCAGGTCCTGCTCTCCGCGAGCCACCGCCCCCAGGGTCTTGTCGATCCGCTTCCAGGCGCGCGACTTCTCGGGCAGCCGGCCCTGCAGATCCGTCACCCAGAACGTGTCGATCACCGTGTCGTCCATGCGCGTGACCGCCGCCGCCGACACGATCGACAGCCCGCAGGCCCCGAGCACGCCCGCCAGCAGCGAGAACAACCCGCGCTGGTCCGCCGAGGCCACCGTCCACTCGCTCACCCCCCGGTCCGGCAGGTGCCGCACGTGGGACAGGAACGGCGCCACCTTGGCGTGCTCCAGGGCGTGCTGGAGCTGATCGAGCAGGATCGCGTGGGTCGCCAGCTGCTCCGGCGCGGTGCGCTCCAGGTAGCGAGGCTGGCCCTTGACCTCGACGTCGCACAGCATCGTGACGAGCTCGCGCGCGCGCTTGCGACCCACCTCGGGCAGCAGCAGGGCCTCGACCCGGGCGCGGGTGGCGTTCACCGTGGGCAGGCTCGCCCCGGTCTGGTCCAGGTCCAGGGCCACCAGCGCGGCGCCGTAGGCCTCCTCGATCAAGGACTGCTTCCAGTTGGTCCACAGCTCGGGGTTCGTGGCCCTGGTGTCCGCGAAGGTCAACGCCATCAGGTCGTCCAGCCAGGCGCGACCGGGCACGATCGCGGCGAGCTCGGCCTGGGTCACGGGGTCGTACACGTCCCTGTGATAGGCCGTGTCCGGCAGCACGAGGTGGTGCCGCACGAGCCACGCCGTGCGCTCGATCGCGGGCTGGTCCCAGCCCATGCGCCCCATGATCTTCGGGATCCACTCCGCCCCCACCCGTGAGTGCGCAGACCCGTGCTTCTTCGCCACGTCGTGCAGCAGCGCCGCGAGCACCAGCGGCCCTCGGGGGGAGGCGCTCTCCCACGCCCGGGCGAACAGGGGCGCCTTGGCCGCGACCGACGCCTCGGACAGGGACGCGAGCTCCCGCACCGCGTACAGCGAGTGCACGTCCACCGTGTACAGGTGCACGCGGTTGTGCTGGGCCTGACAGAACACGGCCCCGAACTCGGGGATGTAGCGGCCCAGGAAGCCGCTGCGGTGCATGGCTCCGAGGACCCGGAAGACGTCAGGGCCCTCGAGGATCGCCCGGAACGCGGCCCCCACCCGCGGATCGCGGCGGAACCGCGCCGTCACCCGGGGCAGCATCGTGCGCACCTCCTCCATGGTCTCGTGGTGCAGCCGTCCACCCACCATCTGAAGGAACGCGAACAGGTTCATGATGCGGCCCGGCTCCCGGGCCAGCCGGTCCGTGTCGCGGCAGCGGACCGCTCCATCCTCGAGCAGGAACAGCAGATCGTCCGAGGCCCGCTTCTCGGACAGGTCGGCGCGCACCACCGGCGCGGACGGGCCGAGCGTCAGCGGCCCGGGGGGGGCGCCCTCGTCCCAGAACCGCCCCGTGAGACGCCGCACGTACAGCCCCGTGAAGTGCGCCATCGCCCACGCGTGCCGGTAGTACTCGCCCATGAAGCGCTCGACGGCGAGCAGTCCGCCGGCCTTGCGAAAGCCCAGGGCCAGGGCGATGGGCTCCTGGTACTCGAAGAGCAGGCGGTCCTCGGCCCGGCCGGCCTCCTCGTGCAGCGCGACGCGCGCCCGGAGCAGGAACTCCCAGGCCTCGGTGATCGCCTGGTAGTGGTCCGGCTCCATGATCCCCGCGAGCAGGAAGTCCATGTCCCCCCGCAGCCCGAACACCACCCGACCGATCCACAGGAGCCAGTGCAGATCCCGCAGGCCGCCCTTGCCCTCCTTGATGTTCGGCTCGAGCAGGAACACGGAGTCGCCGTAGCGATGCCATCGGGCCTGGTTCTCCGGGCCCACCCGGGCGAGCAGCTCATCGCGCCAGCGGGTCTCGGTGCGCAGCGCCACCCCCTGGCGCAGGCTGTCGTACAGGCTGTGCGAGCCCGCCAGGTAGCGGCAGTCGAGCAGCGACGTCTGGCGCGCCGGGTCTTCGTCCCCCTGCACCAGGATCTGGGCGACGGTGCCCACGAGGTGGCCCACCGCCAGCTTGCTGTCCCACAGCGGGTACAGCACGCGCGCCGCCAGGTCTTCGAGCTCGCCGGGCACCGCGCCGTCCGAGACCAGCAGCAGATCGATGTCCGAGTGGGGGCAGAGCACCTTGCGGGCGTAGCCGCCCACCGCCACCAGGCACACCCCGTCCCGCGCCCGGGCGGGGTCGAGCACGCCGTCCCTCACGGTGCGCTCGAACAGGCCCCGGATCGTGTTGTCCACGGCGGACGACAGCAGCATCGTCAGGCGGTTGCCGGACAGGGACCCGCTCTCCCGAAGGGCCTCGATCTGCTCCCGGGCGCCGGCGAGGAACGCCGTCGGATCTCCGACGAAGTCGAGGACGACGCTCATGAGGCGGACGCTTCGGGAGGACCGATCACTTGCCTATCGTGATCAGGGCGTCGGGGTGGTCGAACTTGCGGAAGAAGTCGCCGCCCTTGTCGTCGGTCACGATGAAGGCCGGGAAGTCCACGACCTCGATGCGGTGCACGGCCTCCATGCCCAGCTCGGGCCACTCGATGACCTCCACCTTCGTGATGCACTCCTTGCCCAGCCGCGCCGCGGGGCCGCCCACGCTGCCCAGGTAGAAGCCGCCGTGCTTCTGGCAGGAGCCGGCCACCAGATCCAGGTCGCGGTTGCCCTTGGCGAGCATCACGAGGCTGGCGCCCTTGGCCTGGAACAGCGGCACGTAGGGATCCATGCGCTGGGCGGTGGTCGGACCGAAGGACCCGGAGGGGTGCCCCGGCGGGGTCTTGGCGGGGCCTGCGTAGTAGATGGGGTGGTCCTTGGCGTAGTCGGGCAGGTCGCCGGTGGCCTCCAGGACCTCCAACAGCTTCGCGTGGGCGATGTCCCGGGCCACGATCATGGGCCCCGTCAGCAGGACCGGGTCCCCCACGGCGAGCTTGCTGAGCTCGGCGCGGATGGCGGTCATGGGCAAGGTGAGATCGATGCGGGCGACGTCGGCCTGAAACCCGTCGGCGATCTCGGGCAGCAGGCGCGCCGGGTTCGTCTCGAGCTGCTCGAGCCACAGGCCGTCGGCGTCGATCCGACCCAGGATCTGCCGATCCGCGGAGCAGGACAGCCCCAGCCCCACCGGGCACGAGGCGCCGTGCCGGGGCAGCCGCACCACGCGCACGTCGTGACAGAAGTACTTGCCCCCGAACTGGGCGCCGATGCCCGCCTTGCGGGTCATCTCCAGCACCTTCGCCTCGAGCTCCGGATCCCGGAACGCGCGCCCCCCGGGGCTGCCGGTGGTGGGCAGGGAGTCGTACCAGCCGGTGGACAGCAGCTTCACGGTCTTCATCGTCATCTCGGCGGACAGGCCGCCGATCACGATGGCGAGGTGGTAGGGCGGGCAGGCCGCGGTGCCGATCTTGTGGATCTGCTGCCAGAGGAACTCCTCGAGGCGGTCCGGGCGCAGCAGGGCCTTGGTCTCCTGGAAGAGCTTGAACTTGTTGGCGGATCCGCCGCCCTTGGCCACGAACAGGAAGTCGTAGGCGGCGCCGTGTCCGGCGAACACGTCGATCTGCGCGGGCAGGTTGGAGCGGGTGTTCTTCTCCTCGTACATGGACAGCGGCGCGACCTGCGAATAGCGCAGGTTGCTGTTCTGGTAGCGCTCGTACACCCCGCGGGAGATGGACGCGTCGTCGTCGCCCTCGGTCAGGATCCGCTCGCCCCGCTTGGCCATGATCGCCGCGGTGCCGGTGTCCTGGCACGACGGGAACACCCCCTCGGCGGCGATCACGGCGTTGTCGAGCAGCTCCCGGGCGACGCTGCGGTCGTTCGCGCTGGCCTCCGGGTCCCGCAGGATCGAGGCGAGCTGCTCCAGGTGCGCGGTGCGCAGCAGGTGGTTGATGTCGCGGTAGGCCTCGGACGTCAGGTGCGCGATGGCGTCGGCGGTGACGCGTACGAAGGTCTCGCCGCCCAGATCGACGGACTGGACCCCTTCGGCTCCGAGGTGGCGGAAGGCGCGGCCTGTGCTCGCGTCGTACTGGAACAGGGGTTCATGGATGAAGGTCATGGCGCGCGAAGCATACGCCCCTGATCGCCTACCCTGCCCCCCGTTGCACAGGAGGACCCATGCGCACGTTGATCGCTGGATGTGGCTACGTCGGACGGGAGCTGGCCCGCCGGCTCCTCGCGGACGGGGAGCAGGTCTGGGGCCTCACCCTGGCACCGGCCGACCTGCCCGAAGGGGTCCGGCCCCTGGTCGCCGACCTGCGGGAGCCCGACAGCCTCGCGCGCCTGCCCGAGGTGGACCGCGTGGTGTTCTCCGCGGCCCCCACCCGCTTCGACGAGGCGTCCTACCGCGCCACCTACGTGCGCGGCCTCGGCAACCTGGTGGCGGCGCTGGGTGCGGCCCCCTCCCCTCCCCAGCGCCTCGTCTTCTGCTCGAGCATGGGGGTGTACGACCAGCAGGACGGCTCGTGGGTGGACGAGGGCTCACCCACCACCACCGACAAGGCCAACGGCCTGGTGATGCTGGAGTGCGAGCGGCTCGTGCAGGCGTGCCCCATCCCCGCGATCAGCGCGCGCATCGCGGGGATCTACGGCGGGCAGCGGTGCCGGGTCGTGCGGGACGTGCAGGCCGGGACCGCCACCACCTCGCCGGGCCCGTCGGTGTTCACCAACCTCGCGCACCGGGACGACTGCGCGGGGGCGCTGAGGCACCTGCTGACCCTGCGCGACCCAGAGGACGTCTACGTGATCTCGGACGACGAGCCCGTCGAGCGCAACCACCTGCTGCTCTGGCTGGCGAGCCTGCTGCAGGTGCCGGCTCCCGTCGAAGGCACCGGCGCCGAGACCAGCCGCTGGCTCGCCCAGCGCCCCGGCGATCTGGGCAAGCGCCTGAGCAACGCGCGGCTGCGGGCCAGCGGGTACCGGTTGCAGCACCCGACGTTCCGGGACGGCTACGCCGCGATCGTGGCCGCCCTGGACCCGCCCCGGGCCTGACCCCCGCCGGGGCGCTTCAACGCCCCCGCCAGCACGCCCGCCCGGAGTGAAAGCGCGCGACCGCGTCGGCGTGTCCCGCCGGGATCCCCAGGTCCAGCACGTCGCCCGGCAGCTGCACGCCGAACAGCAGCCCGTCGGCCGCGAGGCCCGACAGCAACGAACCGATCCCCTCGTCACCGCCCGCCAGGCGCCGGGTGTGCTCGGTGCCCCGCAGCTCCGCGAAGATCGTGTGCAGCCCCCTCGGTCGGGACGGCCCCACCTCCTGGATCCGAAGCCACGGCCCCTGCATCGCCCCGGACACGGACGCGGTCGGTCCCAGCCGCCCTCCGTGCTCGGGGCCTCGGCGCACCAGCGGATAGGCGCTGGCCTCCTCAGGCAGGCCTGCGAGCTGGTCGAGCACCGCGGCCAGCCCGGTCTGGTCCGGCAGGTGCAGGTAGTCGGGGAACAGCACCACGAAGCGGTCGGTGCCCAGCGCGGCCCGGGCCCGCTCCACCGCGTCGAACACGCCCAGGGGCTCGGGCTGCTCGACGAGCACCACCGCCGGCGCGTGCTCCCGGACCCACGCGCCGATGCCCGGCTTGCGCGGACTCGTCACCACCACCGCGTCGCGCACCCCCGCGGCGGTCAGCTCCAGCAGGACCCCGTGCAGCGCCGGCTTCCCGCCGATGGGCAGGAGCTCCTTGGGACAGTCCCGCGTCAGGGCACCCAGGCGACTGCCAAGCCCCGCGCAGGGGATCACCACCGGGAGGGGAGGCGCCACGGGGCCCGGTCAGCCCCGGGCGGTGGGGCCGCCCACGAGCATCCCCGGAAACTGGCCGATGTAGCTCAGGAAGCGGGAGCCCACGTCCACCGAGCGCAGCTGCTCGGGATCGAACGGGTTGCGCAGCGGCGCATGGTCCGGCTGGGCGGAGTCCCGGGGCCAGTCCGGGTTGCCGATCGCCGCCCTGCCCACCACCGCCACGTCGGCTCCGGCGTCCAGGGCACGCTGTGCCTGTACACGCGTCCAGATCCCGCCTGCCGCGAGCACCGCCACCTCGCTCGGCGTGCCCTGCCGGATCGCGGTGGCCACGGGGGGTCCGCCCTCCTCCAGGGGCGCCGGTCCCCCCGCGTCCTGCAGCGACAGGTGCACGAAGTCGGCGCCGTCGGCGGCGAGCCAGCCCGACAGGATCGCGCTGTCCGCCAGCAGGATCCCGCGCTTTGCCCAGTGATCCACGGGGGACAGCCGCACCCCCACCGCGAAGCCCGGCTGCACCGCGGCGCGCACCGCCCGCAGCGTCTGCCGCAAGAAGCGGGCGCGGCCCGCGAGATCGCCGCCGTACTGATCCGTGCGCGGGTTGTCGGCAGGCGCCAGGAACTGGGTGAAGAGGTAGCCGTTGGCCCCGTGGATCTCGACGCCCACAAACCCCGCGTCCTCCGCCCGACGCGCCGCCGCCACGAAGTCGGCGATCACGGCCGCGATGTCGTCCTCGGTGGCGCCCTGCACGCCCGACCCGTCCGCCGCGCTCAGGCGGATCGGGGCCTGGTCGGCCTTCGCGCCGCCGTGGTGCAGCTGCACGATGGGCACGCCGCCCGCTTCCCGCAGCGCCCCCGCGAGCCGGGTCAGGCCAGGAAGATGCGCGTCCGAGGCGATGCCCAGCTGGCCCACCCAGGCCTGTCCCCGGGGACTCACGAACGCGGCGCAGGTGCTCATCAGCCCCCAGCCCCCCCGGGCCCGCCGAACCAGCCACCGCAGCTCTTCGTCGCCCAGGGTCCCGTCGGGGTCGCTCTGGGTGTTGGTCAGCGGCGCCATGGCCATGCGATTGGGCAGGGTGAGGCCGCAGCGAAGGGTCAGGGGGGTGTCGAGCATGGGGGCGACTCTAGCCCGCGCCCTCGTTCCAGCTCCACACCGTGCCCCCCGCGCACCCCGACGTGCTCAGGCAGCGCGCGCCCTCGGCGGGCACCGCGAACCGCGCCCCCCGCGGCTGGCCCGTCTGC
>CALAGR010000412.1 GCA_937891735.1 uncultured Pseudomonadota bacterium
GGGTCCTCGGCGGCGGCGACATGGACCGCCAGCCGGACCGCGCGCTGCCGCTGGCGCTGCACGAGCTCGGTCTGGCCGCCGGCGACCGGGGGGATCGGGAGGCCGCGGCGACCCTGCTCGACGAGGCCGCGATGCTGGCCAACAGCCTGCTGCCGGACTCCGACCCCGTTCGGGCGACGACCGCGTACAGCCGGGGCCTGCTGTTCCTCGCGGACGGGCAGCACCGGGGGGCCGAACGCAACCTCGAGCGGGCCATCGAGGGCTGGGAGAAGGCCTACCCCGCCGACCACGCGGTGCACGCCATCGGCCGCGCCGCCCTGGCCTGGGCGCGGGCCCGCAGCGGGGATCTGGGGATGGAGGAGGCAGGCCGCGAGCTGGACGAAGCCACGGTCGCGCTCGCGGAGGCGCCCGGCCTCGACCAGAGCTGGCTGGCCCAGCTGCACGCGCTTCGGGCCGACCTGACGAACGCGCATGCGTGAGACGGTGATGGTCCGGAAACGAAACGGGGCGCCGGTCACCCGACGCCCCGTTTGTTCTCTGGTAGGCCCGACCAGTTTCGAACTGGTGACCCCTACCGCGTCAGGGTAGTGCTCTACCACTGAGCTACGGGCCTTCAACTGCCTCACGGCAGCGGGCGGCAGTTGTATCACCTCGGATCGCCGTGTCAATCCCCGCTCCTCAAATCCGCAGCCTCTCCTGGGACTCCTTCGGGGCCTTCGTCTTGCTCGCCGCCGCGATGCTCGCAGCGCAGTTCAGCCACGACCGGGTGGTGGGCTCCGACGGCTTCTTCCACATCGCGCAGGCAGGCAGGGTGTTCGGCGACATGCCCTGGATGCCGCTGTCGGTGTTCGGGGATGGCTGGGTCGATCACCAGCTCCTCTTCCACGCTGCCCTCGCCCCCTTTGCGTGGCTCCTGCCGGGGGTGCTCGCGGCCAAGGTGGGCGCCGCGGTGCTCGCGGCGGTGGGGCTGTGGGCCATCTACACGTTCCTGCGGGCCGAGGGTGTTCCCCTCCCCTTGCTGTTCGCGCTGCTCCCGGTGGCCCTGAGCTGGCACCTGCTGATCCGACTGGAGATGCCCCGGGCCGCGTCCTTGTCGGTCGCGCTGATGCTCCTGGGGATCCTGGCGCTGGTCCGGGACCGTCCCTGGGGGGTGTTTGCGGTCTGCTGGGCCTACATGTGGACCTATCAGGTGGCGGCGTTGATGCTGCCCATCGCGCTGCTGCACGTGTTGGTGGCGCGGCTCCCCCTCGGCCTGGAGCCTCGCAGCCTGCCCTGGCGCGGACCGGCGGCCGCTGCGGCGGGGCTGCTCGCGGGGCTCGTGGTGCACCCCCACTCGCCCCGCACCCTGACCTTCTTCTGGCAGCACGTCGTGCTCAAGGTCCGCAACGAGGCGGGCCTGCCGGTGGGCCTGGAGTGGGAGGCAGGTGGGTTCGGCACGCTCCTGGGGATGGCCGGGGGGGGCGTGGCGGCGCTGCTCGTGGCCATCGCCCTCGCCTCGCATGCGGCCCGCCGGCGGGGTGAGCTGCCGGTGTCCCGACTGACCGTGTTCGGCGTGCTGCTCGCTGTGGCGGCCACCATCGGCGCGCTGCGGTCGGCGCGGTTCCTCGAGTACTCGGTGCCCCTGTCGTGCATCGCCCTCGCCCTCGCGGCGCGCGACGCCCGGCTGCGCCGCGGACCCCCGTCGCGCTGGGCCGTGGGAGCCCCCCTGGCCGTGCTGGTGGCGTTGGGGCTGGGGTGGTCGAGCTGGCGCGCGGCCCAGGCCGCGGTGGCCTCGGAGCCCCCTCCGGATCGACTGCAGGCAGTCACCGCCTGGCTGGCGGAGGCGGATCCCGAGCACCCCATCGTCTATCACTTCTCCTGGAACGACTTCCCGGAGCTGGTGTTCTGGGGCCCCACGAACCGGTACATCGTCGGGCTCGACCCTCACTTCCTGTATCTGGCGGACCCCGCCCTGTGGACGCTGTACGAGCGCATCGGCGGGGGGTGGGGCAAGAACCCCAGCAAGCCCATCCGGGAGCGCTTCGGCGCGCGGTGGGCCGTGCTGGTGCTCCCCTACCCGGGCGGCAGGGCCCTGCTCGACGCAGACCCGGGCCTCAGGCTGGCCTACGAGGACCAGCACGCCTTGCTCTACGAGGTGCTACCCGCCCCCGGGATGTGACATCCGCCTGCGACCTGGGGCATATTCGTCCCCATGGAGCCCCTCGCAGTCCAGCTCGGCCCGTTCACCGTCCTGCAGTGGGCGATGGGCCTCGTCGTCTTCGGCTTCGCGCTCGGCCTGTGGAACAAGTTCACACGCCGTCAGGAGAGCGCGGTGGGCGGAAAGCTGAGCGACGCCAGCTGCATCGGGTGCGGCTGGAAGGGTCAGGTCAGCAAGTACCACCGGCAGTGCCCCAAGTGCGGCAACTCCATCACGAAGACGAGCAGGCGCTGAGCTCACCGGCCACAGCGGCCTGAAGGGCCGCCGGCAACCCCTCCGCCAGCCACTGCGCCGCCTCCTGCACCGAGGGCAGCGCCGCCGGATCACCGCCCCGCTCCATCGTCAGCTGCGCCAGGGACGTCGTCTGCACGCCCTGCAGGCCGCAGGGCACGATGTAGTCGAAGCCCCAGGGGCGCGGATCGATGTTCAGGGCGAGCCCGTGCAGGCTGACCCCGTGCCGGATGTGCACCCCCGTCGCGCCCAGCTTGCGGGGCGGGCCCGCGGGCTGCTCCAGCCACGCCCCGGGGTAGCCGCGACGCCGCACCAGGGTCGCGTCACCGACCCCCGCGGTGGCCAACGCGCGCGCCGCCACCGCGATCATGGCGTCCTCCAGCGCGCCCACGAAGTGCTTGACGGCGAGGCGGCGCCGACGGAGCGTGATGATCGGATAGCCGACCAGTTGGCCCGGCCCGTGCCAGGTCCAGTCCCCGCCGCGCTCGATGTCCCGGACCTGGATCCCGAGGGCCTCGAGCTCATCGCGGGGACGCAGCAGGTGCGCTGCGAGGGCGCGCCTTCCCGCCGTGAGGACGGGCGGGTGCTCCACGGTCAGCAGGACGTCGGGCGTGTCCGGCTCGGCCAGGAGCCGTTCGCGGGCCTGGCGCTGGAGGGCCCACGCAGAGTCGTAGTCGAGCCGGCCGAGGTGGCGGTGCTCGATCCGGATCACGGAAGGTCGGCGCCAGTGGGCGCGTCCTCCCGGCCCTGCTGGAACCAGTCCGTGCCCTTGTACCAGGCCAGAGCCGTCACCCCGACGACGGCGAGCGAGGCGGCGAGCGGCACCGCGAGCAGCATGCCGAAGATGCCAAACAGGCTCGCCCCGACGAGCAGGGACACCATCACCGCGACGGGATGCAGGCCCACGGAGTCGCCCACGATCTTCGGGGTGAGCACGGCTCCCTCGAAGCCCTGGATGACGGCGAAGACGATCCAGACCTGCAGGATCTGGAACGACAGGCCGAACTTGAGCACCGCCATCAGCGTGCCCAGGGCCACGCCGAGGATCGTGCCGAGGTACGGAACGACGAACAGCAGCCCCGCCATCACGCCGATCAGCAGGGCCAGGTCGATGTCGGTGAACACCAGCAGCCCCAGGCTGTACAGCACCGCGAGGACCAGGGCCACGAGGACCTGCCCCCGGATGAAGGCCGCGATCTTCAGGTCGATCTCGACGTAGTGCTTCAGGACGACGGCGCGCGCGCGGAACGGGAGCAGCTCGAAGACGGACGCCTTGATGCCGTCGAAGTCCCGGAGGAAGAAGAACACGAAGATCGGGTACAGCGACCACTGCACGATCATGTTGACCACCTGCAGGGTGCTTCCGAAGGCCCATCCCACCACGGCCTTGACGGGATCGAGGGCGTCCGAGGGCACGCCCTTGGCGAGCTCGGGGATCCTGCGGATCAGCTCGCTGAGCCCCAGCTCGATCGGCACCCCGGTGCGCTCCGTCAGCCAGATCTGCAGGCGGTGCACCCAGTCCGCGGTCTGCTCGACGTACTGGTCCATGCGCCCCGTGAGCTGCCCGATCTCGTTGACGACGTAGGGCACGATCAGCAGCACCGTGACGCCCACCGCGGCGAGGAACAGCGCCAGACAGACGATGATCGCGATGCCTCGCTGCCAGCCCGAGGCCTCGAACCGGTCGATGAGGGGGTCCAGCAGGTACGCCGTGATGAGGGACAGCAGCAGCACCACCAGGAAGTCGCCGAGCCCCACGTACAGCAGCCACCCCCCGAGCACGAGCAGCAGCAGGGCAGCCACTCCGGCGGCGCCCACAGCCCAGCGCGGCAGCCCCGTGAAGAAGCTCATCGCTCCGGCGGGCTCCGACGGGGCCGGCGGACCGGGCTCGTCCAGGACGGGCTCGGCGGGGTCCTGAGGGGGGGCTGGCTCGTGCTCTTCGCTCACGTGTGGTCTCCGGCCGCGACGTGGCGTCGCCAGAACGCGATGGTACGGGAAAGGCCTTCGTCCAGACCGACCCGCGGGGCCCAGCCCGTCGCCGCCCGGAGCGCGTCGGTGCGCGGCCACCGCTCCTGCACGTCCTGGCCGGGATGGGGCACGAACACGAGGGCGCCAGGAGCCTGCGCGAGGACCAGGATCCGCTCCGCGAGGCGCCGGGTGGTCACCAGGTCCTCGGGGCGGCCGACGTTGTAGGTGGCCCCCCAGGAGGCCGGCGTGGCCACCAGCGCGAGCAGCGCGTCCACGAAGTCGTCCACGAAGATCCAGGACCGGGTGGGGCTTCCGTCCCCGGTGACGGACAGGCTCTCGCCCCGCACCGCGCGCTCGCAGAAGATCCGCACCGCACCCTCGCCGATCTGGCCTGGGCCGTAGACGTTGAACGGGCGGACCGACACCACGGGCAGGCCGGTGGTGCGCGCCGTCGCGAAGGTCCAGTGCTCCGCGAAGACCTTGCTGGCGGCGTAGGTCCAGCGCGGGTCCGAGATCGGCCCCACCGGGGTGGGCTCCCGCTCGTCGGCCCCCGCCGCGTGCGGTCCGTAGGTCTCGGACGTGCTGACGTTCAAGAAGAGGCTGGGGCGCAGGTCGCTGTGCTCATCGGTCAGCAGCCGCAGGAGGCGGGCCGTGCCGAGGCCGTTGACCTCCAGCACCGAGAGCGGGTCCCGGTAGTACGTGGACACGCCGGCGAGGGCCGCGAGGTGCACCACCACCGAGGGGCGCCCGATGCGCGGCAGCCAGTCCTGGGGGGCGCGCACGTCGCCCGTGACGAACTCCAGGTTCGGCGGGGGCGCGATCCCCAGGGCGGAGAAGCAGTCGCGGGTGCCGTTGTCCACCGCCACCACCCGGCCCTCCGGGTGGGCATGGGCCAGCCGCAGCGCGAGGTGGCTTCCCAGGAAGCCCCGCCCGCCGGTGATGACGACAGGCCGACCGTGCTCGAACCAGGGCCCCTTCAGGCCGTCGCCGAGCACTCAGTCTTCTCCGACCCGGTGCAGCCCGCTGCCCTCGGGCATGCCCTGGGGCAAGGGCTCGGTGCGGCGCGCGCGCCCGCGCAGCCTGCGCGACCAGTTCTGGGCCAGCCCCCCGACCCCGAAGGCGACCCCCACGGGGATGGTGGCCGCGGCGATGAGGTAGCGGCCGACGAAGCGAAGGCGAGAGGAGGTGTGCTCGTTCATTGAAGCGAGACGATAGACGGCGCTCGCGCCTGCCGTCCATGACGGCGGCTCGCGGTCAGCGCAGCCACCGGGTCAGCTGGCGGGCCGACACGGTGCCCACATGGGACTCCTGGATCACGCCGGCGCCGTCGATGAGGAAGGTCGTGGGGATGGTCTTGACCCCGTACTGACCCTGCACCCCGGCGTTCCCCCGGAGCACGTCGTACTCGATCCCGAGCTCCGCCTGCGCGCTCTTGAGGACGGGCAGCGTGCCCGAGTCCAGGGCCACCCCCAGGACCGGGACCTCCGGATGGGCCGCGGCGAAGGCGTTGAGCTGGGGCAGCTCCGTCTTGCAGGGCCCGCACCACGTCGCCCAGAAGTTGACGATCACGGGCTTGCCCCGGAAGTCCTGCAGCGCCACGCGCTCCCCGCTCGTGCTCATGAGGGTGAAGATCGGCGCGGTGCCGCCCTCCCCCGTCTGCACCTGCGGCGCCCGCATCGCCTGGACCGCCGCATACACGGCGATGGCCGCCACGACGGGCAGCACCCAGTTGATGAAGACGTTCTTCAGGACCTCCATGCGCTACAGGATGCGCTTGCCGAACAGCGATGCAAGGAGCTCGACGGCCAGCTCTGCGCTCGCGTTCTCCCGATCCAGGATCGGGTTGAGCTCCACCACATCCACCGAGCCCACCATCCCCGAGTCCGCGAGCATCTCCATGCACAGGTGGGCCTCGCGGTAGTTGGGCCCGCCCCGGACCCGGGTGCCCACTCCGGGCGCGATGCCGGGGTCCAGGAAGTCCACATCGAACGAGACGTGCAGCAGGTCACACTCCCGTCCCAGGTCCTCGATCGCGTCCCCGATGACGGAGCGCATGCCGTGCTCGTCGATGGCCCGCATCGTCCACACCCGGACCCCGGACGAGCGGATCAGCGCGGACTCCGGACCGTCGATGGCGCGGATCCCGATCAGCGCCACGTCCTGGGGATCCACCGCCGGGCGGCGCTCGGAGATCGTGGTGAGAGGGTCGGCCCCGCGGCCCAGAAGACAGGCCAGGGGCATGCCGTGGATGTTGCCCGAAGGGCTGGTGCCCGGCCCGTTCATGTCGCCGTGGGCATCCAGCCAGATGACCCCCACGCGCAGCCCGCGGGCCCGCCCCGCGTCGGCCACGGCGGCCACCGAGCCCATGGCCAGGGAGTGATCCCCCCCCAGGATGATCGGACACCTGCCCCGGTCCAGGGCGGACCGGGTGGCGGCGTACAGCGTGCGGCAGGTCTGGGCGATCGGCCCCAGGAACCGGAGCTCCGCGGGCCCCGCCTCGGCGATCTCCCGCTGTGGCACGTCGATGTTGCCGGCGTCGACCACGTCGTGCCCAAGAGAGGCCAGGGTCTCGCCGATCCGGGCGATGCGGAGCGCAGACGGCCCCATGTCGACCCCGCGCCGGCCGGCGCCGAGGTCGAGGGGCACGCCGATCAGCTCGAGCGCGCGTGGTGTTGCGGTCGACACGGGCGCCCTACTCCGACAGCTCCCCGCCGCCATGCATCACCGGGGCCAGGGGCCGCCACACCTCCAGCGTGACCGAGCGGAACACCTCCCGGCGCGGGACCTGACGAGAGGGCGGGAACACCACGGGCACGCCCGGAGCGACCGAGAAGCCCGTCGAGGACAGGCCGAGATCGAGGTCCTCGCCCGCCACGTTCACGAACGACACGATCTCCGACTGGATCTCCAACACGACCATGTCCCCCGGCGGGAACATGCGGTCCAGGAAGCGTCCGCCGATGCGCGGTCCGAGCACCCGGAACCGCACCTGGTCATCGACCCGCACGTCGCGCGACGAGCCGAGGGCCGGCTCTCCGGCCGCGGGCAGCACCTCGAGGGTGAAGAGGTCGGCGCTGGGGCCGCGCACCGACAGGTTCACGACGATGGGCAGATCCAGGGCCCGCTCGTCCGTGCTGCGCACCGAGAAGACGCCCGCCGCGAGCACCTGGGGCGCGTCCGGCTCCAGATCCAGGGACACCGCAGACCGGTTGAGCCGGAGATCGGTCTCGAGCTTGAGGGGATTGACCTCCACCCGCTCGGCCCGGAACACCGCCCGGCGCCCCCGGAAGCTGTCCGCGCCGGTGAGGCGATGCACGCGATAGAACCCCGACGAGGTCGGGGCCACCGCCGCCGAGGCCGGTCCATCCACCGGCGGCATGCCGCTCTCGGGCACATCGCCGACGGCCCGGAACACCCAGTCGGTGCCAGGGTCGGCGTCCGCGACGGCCACGAAGAACTGCGCGCCACGCACCACCCGATCCGGCCAGTGCACGACCCCGAGCTCGTCCGTGCCGGGCACCGGGGACAGGGTGGCGAGCTGCACGCCCGGCAGCTGCTCCAGGGCAGCGACCTCCTCGGCGGTCCACAGGCCGAAGTGATAGCTCTGCTTGTGGTCGGACAGGGCCCGCCACATCGGCTCGGTCAGGTACTGGCCCGGGCGCAGCTCGAAGCCCGGATCCCCGGCGGGGTTGTCCGGACCGACCTCGGCGGTGGAACGCCAGTTGGAGCTGAACTCCGGGCGGGCGGACTGGGCCGAGGCCGCCACGGGAAACAGAAGCAGGGACAGGCCGAGAACGGCAGAGCAGGTGCGCATGGATCCTCCGGGCGGGCGGATCCTAGCAGCGCTGGGCCCGGACGCCTGCGCCAGAGCTCACGGAGACAGCACCAGCAGGGGCAGGCTGGTGACCGCATCCTCCTGTACGCGCAGGCTCAATGAGCCACCCAGGGGCGTCCCGTCGGCGCGTCCGGCTTGCAGCCAGTACTGGCCCGCAGGCAGCCGCTCGAAGAAAAAGCCGCCATCCTCGGACAGCCCCGGGGCATCGACGGCCGGCGCTCCGAGCGCGTCCGTGTACCGCGCGGCCCGGCTCGTGCCGTCCGCCGCCTCCACCCACAGGGTCAGCCCGACGGTCTCGGCGGGGTCCACCGTGCGTCCCCGGATCAGCCCGCCGTCGCCCTCCGTGTCCGGATCGAGCGTGGCCCCCTGCACCCCCACGAGGGACCAGGCGGTCAACCAGCCCTGCACGACGGGCCGCGGCCACAGGTGAAAGGTGCCTGCATCGACGTACAGATCATCGATGGCCGAGGCTCCGGGGATCACCGTGGTGACGTGGCCCAGCTCATCGGGATGATCCGCTTCCCCCGCCGGGGGCGAGAAGACGTGGTGGTGCAGGGTCTCGGGGGGCAGGCCCATGAACCGGTACCAGCCGGGGGAGTCGGAGAACGGCTCGTCGCCCTCCGCCACCAACGCTCCGGCGGGGTCCCAGGCGGTGGCCGTGGCGGCCGACACGGTGGCCGTGTCCACAGTGGGCTCGGGGCTCTCGTACAACCAGCCCTGCAGGCGCACCGTGTCCGGCGGGACGTAGCCGGCGCAGCCCGGCAGGACGGCCGCCAGCAACAGCGCCGCCAGCCCCCCGAGGATCTCGTGGAAGAACCGGCGGGCCCGGCTCCGGCGCCCCACGTGCACGGCGAGGAAGTCCTTCAGCGCCCGCTCCGCGAGGGGTCCCGCGTCCCCCGGCCAGGCCACCCGCGCCTGCTCGGCCAGGGGCGTGCGCAGCGCCGCTTGCAGGGCGAACAGGGCGGCCGGGCTGATCGGCAGGGCCCGCGCATCGGTCGGCGCGTTCGCCCCCAATACGCCGCCATGGACTGTGGACCAGCGCAGGCCGACGTCCCCCGCCCCCACCGGGTCGCCGCTCAGGGCGCACCGGACCAGCGACGGGCGGACCCCCAGCACATGCAGGAGCTTGAGCTCGAAACCCCGCGCCCACCCCGCCGGGGACGGGTCCGCGGCGCCGTCGGCGATGGCGGTCAGGGCGGCCAGGGTGAGGCGAAACAGGTCCGTCGCCCCGTGGTCCTCCTGGGCTGCCTGGTGCACCAGCTCGGCCACATGAGCCGCGAGGGCGGCGCGCACCACGTCCTGTCGGATCCCCTCCTGGCTGTCCACGATCTCCGCGGACTCCAGCCGGGGTCGGCCCTTCGGGTCGGGCGAGAAGCGCAGATCCGCCAGGACGAACAGGTCGAGGCCGCCGAAGCGCTTGCGGGAGCGGCGCGCCTGGGGCACCCGGACCTCCCGGCGGCTCCCGTCCACGCACAGCACGCTCGCCATGCGGTCCGACTCCCCGAAGGCGGCCAGCCGCAGCACGACGGCCCGGACCACCTCCCCCGTCACAGCTGGAGCCACAGGGAGGCCGCCAGGAAGTAGATGAGCACGCCCACGACGTCGTTCGTGGTGGTCATCACGGGCCCGGTGGCGAGGGCTGGATCGATCCCCAGCCGCACCGCCAGCAGCGGCACCGTCGTGCCCACCACGGCCGCGAAGAGCATCGAGATGAACACCGCGTTGGTGACCGCCGCGGCCAGCTGCCAGTTCTGGCCACCGATGAGATACGAAACCCCCGCCACGAAGATCGCGCAGACCACCGAGAGGCCCGCCACGACCTTGACCTCGTCCCAGATCGCGGGAAACACCCGGCCCACGTCGAGCTGGCCCATGGCGAGGCCGCGCACCACGATGGTGCTGCTCTGCACCCCGACGTTGCCGCTCAGGCCGACCACCATCGGGATGAACGCGGCGAGGGCCGCCACCTGCTCGATCTTCGTCTCGAACGCCCGGATCAGCGCCGCCGCGCCCATCAACCCGACGATGCCGGCCAGCAGCCAGGGCACGCGCGCCCGGATCGCCGACGCCGTGCTCTTCAGGGCGATGTCCTCGTCACCGAGGCCCGCCATCAACATCATGTCTTCGGTGGCTTCGTCCCGGAGCACGTCGATGACGTCGTCGACGGTGATGATCCCGACGAGCTTGTTGAACTCGTCCACCACGGGCAGGGCGAGCAGGTCGTAGCGCGCCACGATCTTGGCCACGTCCTCCTGGTCCATGGTGACCGGCGCCGAGATCACGTCCGACACCATCGACTCGCGCAGCTGGGTCGCGGGGGGCACCGTCAGGAGCTGCCGCAGCGAGAGCACGCCGACGAGGTGTCCCTCTTCGTTGACGCAGTAGATGTAGAACACCATCTCCGCGTCTTCGGACTCCTGGAGCGCGACGATCGCCTCGCGGGCGGTCAGCTCCTTGTCCAGCTTGAAGACCTCGGTGCTCATGATGCCGCCGGCCGTGTCCTCGGCGTACTGCATCAGCTCTTCGATGCCGTCCGAGTCCTCGTCCTCAAGGGCCTCGAGGATCGCCGCCGCGAACTCCGAGGGCAGCTCGGCGAGGATGTCGGCCGCGTCGTCGGACTGGATCTCCGCAAAGACCGGCTTGAGGTCCTCCGCGTCGAGCCCGTGCATCAGGTCCGCGAGCTGGCTGTGGTCGTAGGCCGCGACCACCTCGGCGGCCCGGGCCGGGGTCTCCAGCAGGATCGCGAAGATCATCCGCCCCTCCCGGGGAGGCAGCTCCTCCAGGGCCAGGGCGATGTCTTCGGCGCGGGTCTTCTCGAGCACCCGATGCAGGTGCGGGCCCGCGCCCCGACGCACGAAGCGCCGCAGCGTATCGACCAGCAGCTGGTGGCGACCTCGCGACATGCCAGCTCCGCCGCGCTAGCGGCTGCTCACGGCGTCACAGTCCAGGCGGTCCAGGAGGAGGACCGCCTCCCCCCGAAGCTCACCGAAGGCGTCTGCGTCCTTGACTGTGGTCAGGTGCGTGCAGGCGTCGGGGATCAGGTCGAGGCGCATCTCGACCGAGCCCAGGGAGAGGTGGACCTTGAGGTCGCGCGAGTCGCACTCCAGGGCCTGGCGATAGCGTCCCAGGGCGTCGTTCAGCAGGCCCTCGGCTTCGTCCACCATGCCCAGCCCGTGCAGCCCCGGGCAGAACTTCGGGAACTTGCGCAGCACCCCTTCGTACAGGCCCCGGGCCTTTTCGTAGTCGCCCTGGCTGAACCACGCGTACCCCAGGTTGTGCTGCGCCCGGGCCGGCTCGCGGTACTCGGCGTTGTCCGCGGCCTTCTGCAGCACCTGGACGGCGTCCGGGAAGCGGCCCATCTGCAGGTACAGCGAGCCCAGGTTCACCTGGGCCTGCGCGAAGTCCGGATCGATCTTGAGGGCCCGGAGCAGCGCCACCTCGGCGTCCTCGTACCGATCGTAGGAGAAGTAGGCGAGGCCCAGCAGCTGCCAGGCGTCCTTGTCCCACTTGTTCTTCTTGACCGACTGGCGCAGCTCACCGATGGCGGCGGGGTCGTTGCGCTCGTGGATGAACGCAGCGCCCAGCTTCTTGTGTGCGTCCGCCTCGCCGATCGCCTTCGGGGTGAGGCAACCGGAGCAGAGGAACAGGGCAACGAGAGCGGCAGCTGCGTGGGTACGCATGTTCAGCCTCCGGTTTGAGCGGCCGCATCATACAGGCCGACGCTGTCCGGCTCCTCAGGAAAGGTAGCGGCCGATGATCGGCTCGAGCGCCTCCCGCCGGGCGGCGGGGATGCGATCCGGCGAGGTCATCACCGCAAACTGGGCGGCGCCGGCGACCAGGGGGTCCAGGGTGGTGGGCACGGCGGGCGCGGCCCGCGCGATGATGTCCCGGGCCAGCTGCACGTTCTGGTTCATCGTCGCGATGACCGCCGCGACGTTGACGTCGTCGTGCCCCGGGTGCCAGCAGTCGTAGTCGGTGGCGAGGGCCAGGGTCGCGTAGGCGATCTCCGCCTCCCGGGCGAGCTTGCTCTCGGGCACGTTGGTCATGCCGATGACCGAGGCGCCCCAGGACCGGTACAGCTCCGACTCGGCGCGGGTGCTGAACTGCGGGCCCTCCATGCACACATAGGTGCCGCCCCGGTGCACGGTGCCGCCCGACGCGGCCGTCGCCTCGTACAGGATGTCGGCGAGCACGGGGGAGATCGGGTCCCCGAACGCGACGTGGCCCACGATGCCCTCGCCGAAGAACGAGCTGTCCCGGATCCCCTTCGTGCGGTCGATGAACTGGTCCACGATCACCACGTGGCCCGGGACGATCTCCTCCTTGAGGGAGCCCACCGCGGACACCGAGATGCACCAGTCGGCGCCCAGCTTCTTGAGCGCCCAGATGTTGGCCCGGTAGGGCACCTCGCTCGGCGTGAAGCGGTGGCCGCGCCCGTGTCGGGGCAGGAACAGCATGCGCACCCCGTCCAGGAGCCCCGAGACGATCACGTCGCTGGGCTTGCCGAAGGGGGTGTCCTGGTCGATCTCCTCGACGTCCGTGAGGCCATCGATGTCGTAGAGGCCGCTGCCTCCGATCACTGCAACGGTGCGCTCAGCCTTCATCCTGGGTCTCCGGTTCCGCGGCCCGCGTGCGCGGGCGCTGCTGCTTGTAGCCGCCGAGCTGCCCGCAGGCGGCGGCGATGTCGTTGCCCCGGTTGAGCCGGGTGACGGTGTGCACGCCGTAGCTCATGAGCACCTCCTGGTAGGCCAGGATGTCCCGGTCCGCAGGGCGCTGGTACTCGGTGAAGGGGTTGTTGTTGTAGGGGATGAGGTTGACCTTGGCCCGCACCCCGCGCAGCAGCCGGGCGAGCCGGTGCGCGTCCCGCACGTCGTCGTTGATGCCGCGCAGCAGGATGTACTCGATGGTGATCATCTTGCGGTTGGGCAGCGGGTACGCCTTCAGGGCCGCGATCAGCTCCCCAATGTCGTACTTGTCGTTGATCGGCATGATCGCCGAGCGGGCCGCGCTCGTGCTGCCGTGCAAGGACACCGCGAGGTTGATCCGCGAGCGGCGCCCCAGCTCTTCGAGCTGCGGGATCAGGCCGATGGTGGACAGCGTGATCTTGCGGTGGCTGAGGCCCAGGCCCGACTGGTTCTGCGCCGTGTCCATCGTCTCGATGACGTTGTCCAGGTTCAGGAGCGGCTCGCCCATGCCCATGAGCACGATGTTGGTGATCCGGCGGTCCGCGTAGCCCTGGGCCTGCACCACCTGGCCGAGGATCTCCCCCTTGGTCAGGTTGCGGGTGAAGCCGCCCTTGGCGGTGACGCAGAAGTCGCAGCCCATCGCGCAGCCCACCTGGCTCGAGATGCACAGCGTCATGCGCTTGACCTCGGGGATCAGCACCGACTCGACCTTGAGGCCGTCGTGCAGCTCCCACAGGAACTTGATGGTGCCGTCGTTGCTGTGGTGAGCCTCGGCCACGGCCAGCCGGGAGATCTTCGCGATGCCGTGCAGCTTTGCCCGGACCGCCTTGCTCATGTCGGTCATGGCGTCGAAGTCGTCAGCCCGCTTCTGATAGATCCACTTGAAGAGCTGCTTTCCACGAAAGCTCTTCTCGCCGAGGGTGTGCACGGCGAACTCCTCGAGCTCGGCCTGGGACATGCCCATCAGCTCGACCCGGGGGTCCGGCGCGGCGGCCGGCCGGCTCGTGGGGCTGCCCAGCTGGACCAGGGCTCCCGCCACGTAGTCGTGCAGCGCGGGATCCGCCTCCGGCGTCTCGTCGAGCTCGTCCTCCTCCAGCAGGTCGTCCGCGGTGCTCACGGAGGATCCTCCGGGTAGTCCAGCCGCACGGGGTCCAGCTCCATCGTCACCGACTGCACGTCGACGCCCTCGGCCACGCCGCCGTCCGCGGGCAGCACGATGCCGGAGCTCATGATCGACTTGAACGCCTCCTCCACGGTCATGTTCAGGACCACCAGATCCTCGTCCGGGATCATCACGAAGAACCCGGACGTGGGGTTCGGCGTGGTGGGCACGAACACCGAGGTCAGCGAGCGCCCGACGGCGGCCTCGGCCCCCTCCCAGGCCTTGGCGGTGATGAAGCCCAGGCAGTAGGCGCCGCGCCGGGGGAACTCCACCAGGACCACCCGCTGGAAGCTCTGGGCCTCGGAGCTGAACACGGACTTCAGGAGCTGCTGGAACGCGAAATACAGCGTGCCGACCAGGGGCACGCGCCGGATCAGGGCCTCGACCGCGCTGACCACGCGGCGTCCCACGAAGCCCCGGAACACCGTGCCCAGCAGGAGCAACACGAGCAGCGTGACGCTGAACCCGAGGCCCGGGATGTCCTTGACCCACTGGGGCACCAGGGTCGTGGGCATCGGTCCAAGCACGCCTTCCACCTGCAGGACGATGCGCTCCACGACCCAGTACACGACGAACAGGGGGACCGCGACGACCACCCCGCTGATGAGGGAGTCGCGCAACCAGCGCTGGGCACGCTGCGCGCCCGTCTTGGCAGCTTCCGGGGCGGCGGTCATGTGCTCCTCCCGCAGAGGGCCACCGACCACTTGCCGCTCTGGCGCGGCCCGTCGGGCTCCAGCCGCACGGGGACCCCCAGCTTCGCAGAGAGGGTGGCGATGGCCTCGGGCTCGTGCTCTCCGATCCAGCCCACCACGGCGGGACTGCACTGGGCCAGGACCTCCTGTCCGGGGCCCGCGCTGCAGGATCGGACGGCCCGCAGCACGCTGTAGGCGATGGCCTCCGGCGCGTGGATCCGACCCTCGCCGGCGCAGGTGGGGCAGGCCTCCATCAGCTGGTGCGACAGATCATCGCGGACCCGGTGCCTGGTCATCTGCGCCAGGCCGAACTCCGAGATGGGCAGCACCGACGTGCGTGCGCGGTCGCCCTTGAGGGACTTCACGAGTTCCTCGAACACCAGGGTGCGGTTGGACTGCTGGACCATGTCGATGAAGTCCACGACGATCAGGCCGCCGATGTCGCGGATCTTCAGCTGCTCGGGGATCGTGCGCGCCGCCTCCAGGTTCACCTGGACGATGGTGTCTTCGAGGTTGGTCTTGCCGACGAAGCGCCCGGTGTTGACGTCGATGGCGGTCAGCGCCTCGGTCGAGTCGAACACGAGGTGGGCGCCGGACTTGAGGTGCACCTTGCGGCTCAGGGCCCGCTCGATGTGCCGCTCGACGCCGGCGGACCGGAGCAGCTCACCCTCCCCGGACCAGAGCTCCACCCGGTCGGAGAAGCGGGGCAGGAACCGGTCGATGAAGCGCCGCATCTCCTGGTGGTCGTCGAGATCGTCCAGGACGATCCTGTCGATGTCGTCGGTCAGCAGATCCCGGGCCGCGCGCAGGGCCACGTCCAGGTCCGCGTGCAGGCACGCCGGAGGATCGCTGCCCGCCCCTTCCTCGATGCTCTTGTGCAGCTGCCGCAGGTAGCTGATGTCCTGGGCGAGCTCGTCTTCGGTCCGGTCCGCGCACGCCGTGCGCACGATGAACCCCTCGGGGGGCCTGGCGAGGCCGGTCACGACAGCGCGCAGGCGGTCCCGCTCGGCCGAGTCGGTGATGCGCCGGGACACGCCCACGTGATCGGAGCCCGGCAGGAACACGAGGAACCGCCCGGGCAGGGAGATCTGCCGGGTGATGCGCGCCCCCTTGCCGCCCAGCGGGTCCTTGGTGACCTGGGCCACCACGCGGTCGCCGGCGTTGAGCAGATCCTCGATGCGCACCAGCCGCCGCAGCCGCTCCCGGGCGGACTCGCGCTGGACCGGATCCGCGCCCTCCTCCAGCAGCGCCGGAGCCACCTCGTCATCCGCGAACAGCGCGGCCCGCTCGGACGAGGGCAGCGCGTCCCCGACGTACAGGAAGGCCGCTCGATCCAGCCCGATCTCGACGAACGCCGCCTGCATCCCGGGCAGCACCCGCAGGACCCGGCCGACATACACGTTGCCCACCACGCCCCGCTCCTGGACCCGCTCGACGCGCAACGCCTCCAGCGCCCCGCCGCGCAGCAGCGCGACGCGGACCTCCCCAAAGGTGCGACTGATCAGCAGAGCGGAGTCCATCAATCAGGCCGTGGCGGCCACCTCCTCGGTCAGGGTCGGGAGCTCGGAGATCATCTCCGCTCCCACCCGCAGGACCTGCCATCCCTCGCTCAGGGCAGCGGCAGGTTCGCCGAAGATGCCACGAAGCACGTCCCGGATCCGGGCCCCGGCCCCAACACTGGGCACCTGCACCTCGAACGCCGCCGATCCGGACCGCTCCGAATGCTGCGGTTCCGCCGGTCGCAGGCCGAGCACGACCTCGGCGAGGTCCACCTGGATCTCCTTGTTCTTCTTCGTGACGGTGATGACCGTGCCCTGCCCGCTCAGGAAGCGGGTCACCGCGGCGCGCGCGACGTCCGCCGCGTCGGGGGGCACGCACACCCGGTAGGTCCACGAAGCGATGCGCTGCTGCACGGAGTCGCTCTTCCAGGGCACCTCGACGGCCGACAGGATCGGCAGATCCTCGGGCATGGCCTCGGACAGACCGGCCTGGAACACCTCCAGATCCACCGGGCGCTTGAGCTCGAACTCCGCGAACTCGCTCAGCGAACCCATCGAGGTGGGCAGCGGGCTCGTGAACTGCATCTTGGGGTGGGGATGGAACCCCTGACTCCACAGGATCGGGGCCTCCATGCGGCGCAGCGCGCGCTTGAAGGTGTTCATCACCTCCAGGTGGCCCAGGTGCACCAGCGATCCCCGCTTGCCGTACCGCACCTGCACCTTCATCCGCATCGCCGTGGGCAGCCGCGTGTCCACGCAGTCGTCCCAGCTGTCGGGATCGCCGCTGGTGGTCGCAGGACGGGTGGCGTGGGTCGGCTCGTCCTTCCACTCCTCGCTGCGCTCCCGGGCGAAGCGAGCCCCCGCGGATCCGGGCGCCATGCCCTGGGGCGGCACCGCGTCGACCACGTTGTTGCCCTTCTTGGCGGGCGGACGCGGCATCGCCACGAACTGCGGATCGCTGCCCTTGAGGGACGCGAGCCAGGGCTTGCGGGCCCGGTGCAGGGGCGCCACCCCGGGCGCGTCTTCGGCGTACACGCGGTTGTGCACGACGGTGTGGTCGCACACGCCGCAGTCGTAGCAGGGCTCGGTGGTGCAGTCGGGCACGAAGCCCGCCTCCAGCGCGTCCATGTAGTCCTGCCAGAGCCACTCGGGCTTCATGCCCACGTCGATGTGCTCCCAGGGGAACACCTCGGTCACGTCGCGCCGGCGCTGGTTGATGTGGGCCGGATCGAAGCCCGTCTCCTCGAAGGCCTGGGTCCAGGCGGGCTCGTTGAGGTGCTCCTGCCAGCCATCGAGCCGGCAGCCCAGCTGGTAGGCCCGCAGCAGCGCCTCGCCGGAGCGGCGGTCCCCGCGGCTGAAGATCCCCTCCATCACCGTGCTGCGGTCGTGGTGGTAGCGGAACCCGAGCTTCGCGCGACGCAGGCCGTCCTTGAGGAACATCTGCTTTTGGCGGATCTCGTCGAGGGTGATCTGCCGGGACCACTGAAATGGCGTGTGGGACTTCGGCACGAAGCTCGACACCGACACGGTGATGTTCGCGCTGCGCCGGTGGCGACGGGCCGCTCCCAGGCACCGGGAGCCCAGCTCGATCATCGCCTGCAGGTCCTCCTGCTGCTCCGTGGGCAGACCGAGCATGAAGTACAGCTTCAGGCCGGTCCAGCCGCGCTGGAACACCTCCCCCACCATGTCGATCAGCACGTCCTCGTCGATCACCTTGTTGATGACCCCGCGCAGCCGGTCCGAGGCGGCCTCCGGAGCGACGGTGAAGCTGGTCTTCCGCACCCGGCCCACCTGCCTCATGATCCCCGGGGTCAGGGTCTCCAGCCGCATCGACGGCAGGGAGATCGCGCTGCGGCTGCCCTCGTGCTCGTCCATGAGCGAGGTGATCAGCGGCTCCATGCAGTTGTAGTCGCCCGCCGACAGGGACAGGAGCGAGAACTCCTCCCAGCCCGTCGCCTTGAGCCCCTCCCGGACCAGCTCCCGCACCCGCTCGGGGCTGCGCTGGCGCTCGGGCCGGTACACGTAGCCGGCCTGGCAGAACCTGCAGCCGCGCATGCAGCCGCGCTGGATCTCCACGCCCACCCGGTCGTGCACCACCTCCATGAAGGGCACCGGCGTGCGGGTCTGGTAGGGCGCGGCGTCCAGATCCGTCAGGATCGCCTTGCGGATCCGGGACGGCAGCCCGGGCGCCGGCACCACCGCGGCGAGGCTGCCGTCGGGGTTGTAGTGCGGCGTGTACAGGCTCGGCACGTACACGCCGGGGATCTCGGTCAGCGCCCACAGCAGGTCCTGGCGGGGCTTGCCCGACCGCTTCCACTGGGTGACGGCGCCCACCACGGACAGGATCGTCTCCTCGCCGTCCCCCAGGCACACCGCGTCCAGGAACGTCGCCAGCGGCTCGGGGTTGAAGGCACAGGGCCCGCCCGCGATGACCACCGTGTCGTCGCGACTCCGGTCGGCGGCGCGCAGGGGGATCCCGCCCAGGTCGAGCACCTGGAGCAGGTTGGAGTAGCTGAGCTCGTACTGCAGGGTGAACCCGAGCACGTCCAGATCCTTGAGGGGGATCCGGTTCTCCAGGGTCTTCAGGATCTCGCCCCGGCCGCGGATCTGCCGCTCGAAGTCCGGCGCCACGGCGTACACGCGCTCGGCGGCGATCGTGGGGTCGGCGTTCAGGATCGAGTACAGGATCTTGAGCCCGATGTGGCTCATGCCGATCTCGTACAGGTCCGGATAGGAGAGCCCGACCAGGGTGTCGACGGTGCTCAGATCCTTGCGGACCTGCCCCACCTCGCCACCGAGGTAGCGGGACGGCTTCTGGATCTGGGACAGGACAGAGGCTTCGAGCAGCCCATCCTCACCGAAGGCTCGGGAGGACGGGACGAAGCCGGGCGGGCTGGCCATCGCGCGCCCCTTTCGTGGTGTGGTGTTGCCCCGGGACTCGTTCCCGGATGTGTCCGACCGCCGCGGAAATCGCTAACGGGTCCCAGCGAGCGCGGCTCACGCGCGCGGGAAACCGACGGTCGTAGCGCGCGGGAAGGTAGGGGCCGGGGCTCCGACCGTCAAGGAACGTGGGGCGTGGACGGCACGAGCAGGCTCAGGGCGGAGAACGCCGCGTCCCCCGAGATCTGGTGGCTCAGGCCCGCCGGGACGCTCGCCACGTGGCCCGCGAGCAGGGGCACCCGCTGATCCTCGAAGGCCAGGGTGCCGGCGCCGGACGCCACCAGCAGGATCCGCTCGCGATCCTGGACGCCGTCCGCGGCGGTGACCCAGGAGGCCTGCCAGCCCGGGGGCGCGTCGATGTCCCCGCTGGCCCGGTGGCTCTGCGCCGATCCGGTGACCTCCTCGGCGGGCAGGTACCAGTTCTGGCCGAACTCGGGCTGGTGCACGACCACCGCCGCGAGCAGCTCCGTTCCGCGGTTGCGCACCTGGTGGGCGGCGCCGACGGGAGCCACCATGGCCTCCCCCGGACCGACGGTGGTGGTCTCGGACACGAGCGCCCCGCCGACCCGCGCGACGCCGGTCCACTCGGCCACGCCCGCCGCGACGAAGGTCATCTCCCAGTTCTTCGGATGCACGTGCAGCGGCACCATCTGCCCCGGGGGGACGACGTGCACATGCACCGAGAAGTGCTCCGCGGCGCGGATGTCGAACGACCAGTCCGCTTCGAACGCGGCGCTTCCCTCCACGGCCTTGGCGGGCACGGGCATGACGATGACCGGTGGCCGGGGGGGCGGCGACGCGGGGGCTTCGGGGCCCGGCTGCACCGGCGGACCCGCGCACGCGCACGACAGCAGGACGAACAGCAGAGGGAACGCAGATTTCATCACGCTGGCAGACTACGCACCGAGGTCAGGGAGCGAAACCGACCTGCCTTCCACGGGAGACCATGCGACGCGTTGAGCTCTTGATCACCCTCCTGTTCCCCATCCTGATGGGCGCGGCCCCCGCGGAGGACCCCGTGATCGACCCGGAGGCCCCCGTGATCGACCCGGAGGCCCCCGTGATCGACCCGGGGGCCCCCGTGATCGACCCGGCCCCCGCGCCGTCACCCACCCAGGGACCTCGAACCCGCCTGCGTCTGCTGTACGAGGGAGGCACCGGCGGGGTCTCCGCGCCGCTGCCCCACGTCGACGTGGATCAGGACGTGGGCGTTGCGCTGGGCCCGGACTTCGCGCGGCGGGGCGGCGGCTTCGGAGCCCTCGTCAACGAAGGCGGATGGCTGCTGTCGGCCTCCGGCGGCGTGCGCGGCCTCGCGGCCCTGGCCGGCGCGCCCCTTCCCCTCGGTCCGGATCAGCCCACCACGGTGCTCCTCGCGGACGACTGGACGGTGGTGGTGTGGCCCCCCGAGTCCGCCGCAGCGCTGCTGCCCGCCCTGAGCGCGTCGCTGGAGTCCCTGCTGCGCACGCCCCTGCCACGCCTGCAGACCGCCACCGCGCGATCCGGGCCCGATGGGCTGCTGCACCTGAGCGCGGAGGGCCCCGCGCCACAGGGCGTCTTTGCCCCGCACGACTGGGAGACCCGGCTGCAGGTCATCCACGAGGGGGTGGTCGATGGAGTGCCGACGCTCGTTCATGTGATCGGACGCATGCGCGGCGAAGGCACCCGGCGCGCCGCCCTGATGGGTCGACACACCGACGACACCACGTTTGTGCTCTCCGCCGGCGACTCCCTCGAGGGGCGCTCGTTCCTGCCGGGCATGACCCTGTCCCTGCAGCGCGACGTCACCTGGCAGGCGTGGCGGACCCTGGGGCTCGACGTCCTGGTTCCCGCCACCAACGAGCTGCTGGCGGGGGTCGCGGACCTGCAAGCCGAGGCCGGCGCGGCGGGAGTGACGCTCGTGTCCAGCAACCTGCGTCACGCGGACGGCACGCACGTGTTTGCCCCGTGGACCGTGCTGGAGGGGGGCGGCCGTCGCCTCCTGGTGCTCGGCTGGACCCCTCCGGGCGCCGTGGCCGCGCTGCCCCCCGGGGTCCGCAACGGCCTGCGCACCGTCGGTGAGGACGCCCTGGACGCGGTGCTCGCCGAGGCGCTGGCGTCGATGGAACAGCCCCCGGACCTGATCGTGCTCGCGGGTCTGTCCGGCAGCGACCTGGGAGGGAGGGTCAAGGGCATCGACGTGGTGCTCACCGACTTCTCGGGAGATCCCCGCCTCGCCCGCACCGTGCGCGCCGACATCGCGCACCTGACCGCGCGGCAGGACATGAGGCGCTCGGCCCGTGACGCCGCGCTCATCGGGCACCTGGGCCCGCGGCTGCTGGGCTGGGTGGACATCGAGTTCGGTCCCCAGGGCGAGCTGTTGGGGCTGTCCCACACCGCGGAGCCCATCGGCGAGGACCTGCCGCCGGATCCGTCGCTGCGGCGCGCGGTGCAGGACATCCGCCAGACGATCTACGCAGACCGGGAGGACGTGCTGATCCCCTCCCCCGACACGCTGCAGGCCCCCGTGGGTTGGAGGCGCAAGACCCTGCCCACCTCCATCGACAACGCCGCGTTCGCGGCCCTCGCCGGCAACCTGCTGGCGGACCGCACCGGCGCCGACGTCGCGATCCTGCGGCCCCTCCCCACGCCGCTGCGGCTGCCCGGACCGCGTCCCGCGCTGCTGGTGGACGCGAGCCTGACGATCCTGGACGAGGTGGCGCTGGTGGAGCTGACCGGCGCGGAGCTCAAGCTGCTGCTCAAGGCCCTCGCCCTGGCCGAGCCCAAGCCCGGCACGGCGCCGACCGCGGACGGCTGGATCATCGGCGGCTCCCTCGCCGCGCTCGTGCGGGGTCGAAAGATCGCGGACGGCGACCGCGTGCGGGTGGCCACCACCGACTTCATCCTGGAGGACACGCGGGTGTCGAGCGTGTTCGCGAAGGCCTACGTCCGGAATCGCTTCGCGGGCAAGGGCTGGCAGCGCATGACTCACCCCCGGGGCAAGCCCTGGTCTCTTCGGGAGCTCGTCCGGGAGGGCCTCGAGGCGATGCGGGCGGAAGACCCGTCCTTCGGCGCGGCCTACTCGCGGCGCCTCGTTCCGCTTCTGGCCCGGGACGCGACCTCTGTGGGCCCGCGCTTCGCGTTCACGGTGGACGACCTCGCCCTGGGCATCACGGGCTCTGTGGGCGTGCGCCCAGACACCGGCTACGAGAGCTCGAACGAGAGCCGCGCCAAGCTCAACAACTCCCTGGCCACGGAGCTGCGGGGACGGCTCGGCATCTCCTGGAGCGACCAGATCGGAGAGATCCTGGGCTTCGTGCAGGGCAGCTTCGCGCGGTCCGAGGAGGAGGACGCCGAGGAGCCCATCGAGCTAGCCGACGACTTCGTGGCGGGGGCCGAGGCTCGGGTGCGCGTCGGCGCCATCACGGGCCCCAAGGGAGCCTTCCTGCCCCTGTCCGCGTTCCTGCAGGGGGCCTTCGACACCGAGTTCACGCCCCCCGACGACCCCGACGTGGTGGACGGAAAGCTGCCGCGCCAGCAGCTCGTGCGCACCACCGGCGGCCTCACCCTGGGCCGCATGGGCTGGCTGAAGGAAGCCTGGGTCGGCTTCTTCGTCGAGGCGGACCTCGTGGCCGAGGAGGGCACGTTCTCGCCGGGCTTCTCGGCGGGACTGAAGACCGAGAAGATCTGGGGGCCCGTGAAGTGGGGAAACGGGGTGGACTTCCGGGGCTACCTGCCCACGCCCGACGACACCGGGGCGGATCTGTCCATCCGCCTGGGACTCCGCACCGAGCTGTCCGTGCTGCCGCTGCGCAAGATCGTGCCGGGCCTGTCCGTCGGCGCGTTCGTGGACGCGCTGCTGTACCGGGGCCAGATCGACGGCGTGAACACCACCCCCGGCGTGCACGCCCTGCTGGGCGCGCAGCTGCGGTACGACACGGAGCTCCGGGCGCCGATCCGCCTTCGCTGAGCGCGGTCGCCCCCCGTCAGCCGGTCCTCAGCCTCCTCGGACGGGCGGGGCCAGCGCGGCGGCGAAGCTGTCCAGGTCCGTGCGGTGTCCCGCGACGATCAGCTGATCACCGGGCCGAACGGCCTCGTCGGCCGGCGGCAGGAAGGTCTCCTTGCCCTCGGGGTGCTTGATGGACAGGACCATCACCCGGTAGGTCGCGGCGAAGTTGCCCTGGCGCAGCGTCTTGCCGGCGAGGGGGCTGCCGTCCTCCATGACGAGCTGCTCGATGAACAGGTCGGGGAAGTCGCCGAGCGACGCGACGTCCATGAAGTCCACGACGGCGGGCCGGATCAGGAGCGCCGCCATCCGCAGCCCGCCCACGTGGTACGGCGAGACCGCCTCGTTTGCTCCGGCCTTCTTGAGGCGCTTGGCGGCGGTTTCGTCCGTGGCCCGCGCCAGGATGTGCAGCCCGGGGTTGAGGTCCCGGGCAGAGATGGTGATGTAGGTGTTCAGCGCATCCGAGGGGCTGGCGATGGCCAGGGACGAGGCGCGCTCGATGCCGGCGGCCTCGAGCACCTCCTCGTCGCTCGCGTCGCCCAGCACCCACAGGTACCCGCGCGCGTCCGCCTGCTCCACCTTCGCTTCCAGCGGATCGATGACGACCACCGTGCGTCCCGCGAGATGGAGCTCCTTGCAGATCTCCTTGCCGAGGCGGCCGTAGCCGCAAACGATGGTGTGGTCCTGGACTCTGGGCAGTTGTGAGCGCACGCGTCGCCTCGTAACGGCGCGCTGGATGGAGCCCTCCACCACGCCCTCGAAGAAGTTCCTGGTCACGGTGAGCAGGACACCGGACACGATGCCCACCCCACCGACGATCACCATCATCGCGAAGACCCGGCCCGGGGGGGTCAGCTCGTGCACCTCCCCGTATCCGACCGTGGTCACCGTGATCACCACCATGTACAGGCTGTCGAACCACGACCAGCCTTCGATCCAGTGGAAGCCGAAAGTGGCCGCCAGCAGGAACACCAGCAGGCTGACCACCGCCAGCTCCACCTGGCGGATCCGCCGGCCTCCGATCTCCGGATCTGGAAGAGCCATCCCCAGCTCAGCCGAGGCCGAGCAGCTCGACGAGCCGCGCCTCGTCGATCACCTCGATGCCCAGCTCGATGGCCTTGGCCAGCTTGCTTCCGGCGCCGGGCCCGGCCACCAGCAGATCGGTCTTCTTGGACACGGACCCCGGGGACTTGCCGCCCGCGGCCTCGATGGCGTCCTTGGCCTCCTTGCGGGTGAGCTGGACGAGGGTGCCGGTCACGACCACCTGCTTGCCTGCGAACACGGCGTCGGCGGCGATCACCCTTGGCGGCTCCTCGTCCGGGAACAGCACCCCACCGTCCCGCAGCCGCTGCACGAGGGAGGCGTGGCGCGGCTCCGCGAACCAGTCCCGGACGGCCCGGGCCACGATGGGACCCACGTCCTCCACGGCCTCGAGTTCCTCCTGCGTGGCCCCCTGCAGCGCCGACCAGGTCAGCATGTGGGTGGCGATGCGCTTCGCGACGGACTCACCCACGTGGCGGATCCCCAGGCCGAACAGGATCCGGTGCAGCGGCGCGCTCCGGCTCCGGTCGATGCCGGCGAGGACGTTGTCGGCGGACTTCTCGGCCATGCGGTCCAGGCCGATCAGCGCGTCCCGCCTGTGCTCCAGGGTGTACAGGTCCGCCACGTCGTGCACGAGGCCCGCGTCGATCAGCTGGGCGATGAGCTTCTCCCCGAGGCCCTCGATGTCCAGGGCGTTGCGGCTCGCCCAGTGCTCGAGCTTGCCCGTCTGCCACGCCGGGCAGGCCTCGTCGTTGGGGCAGCGCCAGTCCACCTCGCCCTCGGCGCGGACCAGCGGCGTGCCACACACGGGGCACTCGGTGGGGTACACGAAGACCTGCTCCGAGCCGTCCCGTTCGTCCTCGACCGACGCCACCACCTGCGGGATCACGTCCCCCGCGCGCTGCACGACCACCGTGTCGCCCACGCGGATGTCCTTTCGCGCGATCTCGTCGGCGTTGTGCAGCGTCGCGTTGGTGACGGTGACGCCCCCCACGAACACCGGCTGCAGCCGCGCCACGGGGGTGACCTTGCCGGTCCGGCCCACCTGCACGTCGATGGCCTCGAGCTTCGTGCGGGCCTGCTCGGCCGGGTACTTGAAGGCCATCGCCCAGCGGGGCGAGCGCGACACGAACCCCAGTTCCTCCTGGGTTCCGTGGTCGTCGATCTTCACCACCGCGCCGTCGATGGCGTAGGGGTAGCCAGGCCTGCGCTCACCGATGGCCGCGATGGCCCCCAGGACCTCCTCCATCCCGTCACACACCGAGATCCCCTCGGCGGTCTGGAACCCCAGGGCCCTCGCCAGCTCCAGGAAGTGCGCGTGTCCGTCGTACTCGAGCCCGTCGGACACCCCGACGCTGTGCACGTAGAAGCGCAGGGGGGCCTGGGCCGGCAGCGACGGGTCGAGGTTGCGCATGAGCCCCGCGGTGGCGTTGCGCGGGTTGATGTACGCGTCGTTGCCCTCGGCGACCCGCCGCGCGTTGAGCTCGATGAACCCCGCGGCCTGCATCACCACCTCGCCGCGCACCGCCAACATGCCGGGCACGGGCTGGCGCAGGCGCAGCGGCACGTTGCGGATGGTGCGCACGTTCTCGGTGACGTTCTCTCCGACGCTGCCGTCGCCGCGGGTGCACCCGACCGTCAGGAGCCCGTCCATGTAGATGAGCTCCATGGCGATGCCGTCGAGCTTCGGCTCGACGACGTAGCGGAGCGCCTCGGGCGTGCCCTCGCCGAGCAGGCGCTTGATCCGCTGATCGAAGTCACGGATCTCCGTGTCGTCGTAGGAGTTCTGCAGGGAGAGCATCGGCGTGGGGTGGGAGAACTTCTCCAGGGAGTCCAGGGGAGCCCCGCCGACCCGCTGCGTGGGCGAGTCCGACGAGCGGAGCGCGGGCCAGGCAGCCTCCAGATCCTGGAGTTCACGGAACAACCGGTCGTACTCCCGATCGGTGACGACCGGCGAGGCGAGCACGTAGTAGCGGTGGTTGTGTTCCTCGACCTCGCGCGCCAGCTGGTGCCAGCGCGCCTCTGCAGCGGCGGTGACGTCACTCATGCGCCGAAATATACGGGAGTTTGCATCCGGGCTTTTTCTCGTCGCTCCTTGACATCTCTGCGAGCCGCTCCCATGGTGCTGCGGTTCCGGCTCGGGTCGATCGACCTGCAAGCTGCGCTCCCCAGAGCATATTCCCATCCAAGTCGCGTCCCCCCGGGACCGCGCCTCCCGACTCTCAGTCGAGGAAGAACCCAATGTCAGATACAGAACAGGCCACGCCTTCAAAAGACAGCAAGCCCGACAGCGTGGCTGCCGCGCCGACCCCGGCTCCGGCCGAAGGTGTCGAGGTCACCAGCCCCGCGCCCAAGCCCCGAGCCCGCCGCGTCCGTGTGGAGGCCGAAGGGACCGCCGGCACCGCCGCGCCCGCCGAAGAGGCCAGCTCGGACGACGGCGACGACTCCGACGGCAACAAGCGACGACGCCGCGACCGGCGCCGCAAGCGCAAGCGCGGTGATGCGCCGTCGGGCGCGCCCCGCTCCTCCTGGGAGGGCGAAGTGCCCCCGCCCTTCGACCTCACCGAGATCCGCCTGTGGAAGGGTCCGCAGCTGGCCGAGCTGGCCGCGTCCCTCGACATCGAGCAGACCGGCGGTGTCTCGCGGCAGGAGCTGATCTTCCACATCCTCGGCGTGCAGACCGAGCGTGGTGGCGAGGTGTCCGGCAGCGGAGTCGTGGAGTGCCTGCCCGACGGGTACGGCTTCCTGCGCAGCCCGGTCTACAACTACATGCCGGGCCCGGACGACATCTACATCTCCCCGAGCATGATCCGGCGCTACAGCCTGCGCACCGGCGACACCGTCGATGGCGCCGTGCGCGCCCCGAAGGAGGGCGAGCGCTACTTCGCCCTGCAGTCGGCCATCACGATCAACTTCGATCCGCCAGAGGTCGCGAGGCGCAAGACGCTGTTCGACAACCTCACGCCCCTGTACCCGGACCGGAAGCTCAACCTCGAGTACGACCCGAAGAACCTCTCGACGCGGATCATGGACCTCATGACCCCCATCGGGATGGGGCAGCGCGGCCTCATCGTGGCCTCGCCGCGGACCGGCAAGACGGTGATGCTGCAGGCCCTGGCCAACGCCATCGCCACCAACCACCCCGAGGTGTACCTCATGGTCCTGCTCATCGACGAGCGGCCCGAAGAGGTGACGGACATGCAGCGCACGGTGAAGGGTGAGGTCGTGTCCTCTACCTTCGACGAGCCGGCGACGCGGCACGTGCAGGTGGCCGAGATGGTCATCGAGAAGGCCAAGCGCCTCGTCGAGCACAAGCGGGACGTGGTGATCCTGCTCGACTCGATCACCCGCCTCGCCCGGGCCTACAACACGGTCGTTCCGCCCAGCGGGAAGATCCTGTCCGGCGGCGTGGACAGCAACGCCCTGCACCGTCCGAAGCGCTTCTTCGGCGCCGCGCGCAACATCGAGGAGGGCGGCAGCCTCACGATCATGGGCACGGCCCTGATCGACACCGGATCCCGCATGGACGAGGTGATCTTCGAGGAGTTCAAGGGCACCGGCAACATGGAGATCCACCT
>CALAGR010000413.1 GCA_937891735.1 uncultured Pseudomonadota bacterium
AGCAGCGCGGGCGGCGGCGCCACGGCGACCACCACCGGCACGGCGAGCGGCGCCGGCACCAGCACGGCGGGCACCAGCCTGACCTCGGCACCGCCCAGCCAGTTCACCAAGAAGGTGGTCAGCGCGGGCGCCAGCCTCGCGGCTGAAGGCAAGAAGGAGGCCGCGGCCAAGCAGGAGGCCCTGCCGGAGTTCAAGGCGAAGATCGGCTCCCCCGAGCCGGCCGCCGGATCCATCGAGGCTCCGCAGTCCGACCGCGGCCTGGACCAGGGTGGCGTGGGCGCCGACGCGACCGCACCGAACCTGCGCCGGTCCGAGAAGCGCAAGCACAAGAAGAAGAAGCCCGGCGGCGACATGAAGGCCGCCCAGGGCGAGACGCCCCCCGACGTCCTGGCGCGGCTGTTCGCCGAGTCGCTGGGCCGGATCGACACCACATCCACGGTCAGCACCAACCCCGGACCGGCGCCCACGATCGCGTTCCAGGGCGGCTCGGATCCGGCGCGCGCAGGCACCGAGACCACCGAGGTTGACGGCAAGATCGCCGTCGCCAACGCCGAGACGGCGGCGGCCATCGCGGCCCGACCCGGCTCGGACGAGATCCAGCCGATCACGATCGACCAGGCCTTCACGCCCGCGCCGATCGAGATGCCCGACGTCCCCGAGATCTCGGGCGACGCAGCGATGGCGGAGTACGAAGCGAAGCTCAGCCAGCACGGGCCGGCGGTCGGCGACGCGGCCGACGGGATCCAGGGCGCGGACTTCGATCAGAAGCTCGACGCGGCCCAGGCCGAGATCGACGCTGCGGTGCAGACCCGGGACGCCGACTACGCCGCGAAGGTGGACGAGGCGACCCAGGCGGTGGATGCGGAGAACCTGAAGGCGGCCGACGATCAGGACAAGGCGGTGGCGACGGCCCGCGAGACGGTGGTCGCCGAGCACGCGCAGACGCGGACGAAGCAGGACCGCGAGCTCGAAGGCGCCAAGGGCAAGAGCGACCGCGCGAAGAAGGACGCCGAGAAGAAGATCGAGAAGCGTCGTCGCGACGACGACAAGGTCATCGGCAAGAAATACAAGGACGCGGACCGCAAGGCCGCGGCCGAGAAGAGCAAGGCCGAGTCGAAGGCGGAAGCGGAGAAGGCCAAGGGCGCAGCGAAGGCGAACGACGCCTCGTGGTTCAACCGCGCGGCCTCCGCCATCGGCGACTTCGTTGACGCCATCGCCACCAAGGTCACGACCATCTTCGACACGCTGTCGACGGTCGTGTCGGGGCTCCTGAACGCGGTCAAGGACGCCGCGATGTCGATCATCGACCAGGCGATCAGCTTCGCGACGTCGACGCTGGACCAACTCGGAGGCCTGCTCAAGGGCCTCGTGGACAGCCTGATCGGCGACATCTTCCCGGGCCTCGCGGCCGCGCTGAACGAGTTCATCGACTCCACGGTGGCCTCTGCGAAGGAGGCGGTCACCGCCATCGGTGAGGGGCTCAAGACGGCCGTCGCCGCGGCGGTGGATGGGCTGAACTCGGGCATCCAGCTCGTGATCAGCGCCTACAAGACCGCGATCACGGCCGCGTTGGCCGTCGCCTCCGCGATCATCTCGGGCGACTGGGAGAAGGCGCTCCTGGTCCTGCTGGAAGGCGCGCTCGAGCTCGCGGGCGTCGACAAGTCCCAGTTCTACGGGCTCGTCGGGCAGGGCACGGACACCCTGAAGTCCATCGTCGACGATCCGGGCGCCTTCGTCGGCAACATGATCGACTCGGTCGGCCAGGGCTTCAGCCAGTTCGCAGACAACTTCGGCACGCACCTCATGGGGGGCGCCGTCGACTGGCTCACCGGCTCGCTCGGGGAAGCTGGCGTGACGCTGCCCGAGACGTGGGACGCCTCCGGCATCTTCACCCTCGTGCTGGACGTCATGGGGGTCTCCGGCGAGAAGCTCCGCGGCAAGGTCGAGGAGAAGGTCGGCGAAGACAACATGGCGATGCTCGACGAGATCTGGGAGCTCGTCCAGTCCGTCATCGACGGGGGCATGAGTGGCCTCTGGGAGCACGTCCAGGGCAAGGTCGGCGACCTGTGGAGCGGGCTGCTCGACTCAGCGCTGGGCTTCCTCATGGAGAAGGTCGTCACCGCCGCGGTCACGAAGGTCGCCTCGATGTTCAGCCCCGTGGGCGCCATCGTGCAGGCGGTCATCACGGCTTGGAACGTCTACAAGTTCGTCCAGGAGCAGGCCCAGAAGATCAGCTCGCTCGTCGAGAACGTGATGAGCTCGATGGCCCAGATCGTTGCTGGCCAGCTCGGCGCCGCGGCAGGCCTCATCGAGGGCTCCCTCGCCAATCTCGTCCCGGTCGCCATCTCGCTGCTCGCGAACCTGCTCGGCCTGGGCGGCATCAGCCAAAAGGTCAAGGAGATCATCGAGGGACTGCAGGAGCGGGTGGACAGCGGCGTGGACTTCGCGCTCGACAAGTTCATCGACCTGGGCACCGCGGCGTTCAACGCGGTGGCCGGCACGTTTGGCGGCACAGGGGCCGATCCTGCAGCCGAAGCAGCCGGTTCGACACAGGCCGCGGGCGCCGTCGGAGGCGACGCTTCGAAGCTGCCGAAGGCGACCGTCGCGACGACGATCGGCGGGATGAACATCGGCTGGGACGCCGGCGGAAACGCAGCCACCAGCACGCTGAGCGGCGGCCCCTTCGCGGGCAAGATCGCCGCCGAGTCCATCGGAAAGATGACCGCCCAGGCGGACCTGATGGAGGGCGACGGCAAGTCGGTCGCGATGGACGCCATCGGCACGGCGCGGTCCCAGGTCATGGCCGTGGATTCGCGCGGCGGCGCCTACATGCGCGGCGAAGCCCTCGACCTCGCCCCCATCAAGGCGTCGATCGACCTGCTCGCGGCGACGATCCTGGGGGCCTCGAACGCGATCGGGGACGAGACCGGCGGCGACAAGGCTGCGTCGGTCGCCAACCACGAGCAGATGGCGGGCGGGGTGGAGTCTGCGATGGGTGCGGCCGTGGGTGGCAGCCTCACCTATGAACAGTGGTTTGACACGCTGAAGCAGCGGGCAACTCAGCAAGAGGGTGCGAACCAGGGGAGCCTGGAGTCGGACGTCAGGATCGAAGTCGACATGGCGGCGAACGTCACGGCTGCACTCGCTCAGGGCGAGTTCAAGATCGACATCAAGATCGCGCCGAACGACACCACCGAGGACACCTCCGTCGAGCTCGGCTCCGTGGACTTCGACCCGCAGGCGACCCTTGAGCATGCCGGACTAGAGAAGGAGAAGGTGCAGGACGTCTTCGGACCGATCGCCGAGAAACTCGGGATGAGCTCAGGGCTGATGCTGTCGCACCTCAACGACATCTGGGTCCGAACGATGACCCGGCTCAACGGTGAGTTCCCGAGGCTCGACGCAAGCCGGACACGAGGAGAGAACCACCGAAGCGGCCGCTCGGACCTGGAGAGCAAGGCGTCTCAGGCCCTGATTGATGACCTCAAGTCGATCGGCGACGACCTGCAGCTGTTCATGCGAGCGCAGGAGCAGCTCTTCGCCTCCAACAGCAGTTGGGCCTTCTGGTCAGGCCATCCCGCCAAGGATGTCGCCGCCAAGGGCGCGCAAGTCACTCTTGAGAAGAGCGCATTGGGCGCGATCTTCGAGGGTTACAGCAAGCCCCTGGATATCCACTACCCGGAGCTGTGGTCGGCAGTCTCCAGAGCGTACGTCCGACGCGCAGCGAGTGACTTCAAGAACAGGACGTTCCGCGCCTTCGCGGGCAACATCCAAGATCGTTCGGTCTGGAACCAGGTGGAGCAGCCGCTGTTCCAGCAGCTGGCCGAGCAGGCGAGTGATCCAGTCGACATCACCTTCTACGCCTGCGCCGGAACGCCGATCGGGAACGGCCGATACAACGCCGACTACACCAAGAGCCACGGCGGCTGCGACGGCGTCTTTACTTCCGCCCCGGGGCTTGGGTCCCGTCAGCCCATCCAGGACAAGGCAGCGAAGTTCTTCGAGGCCATCATCGTGGGCAAAGACCCCGAGATGTCCGAGATCGCCGACCCGCTCAAGGACAAGAAAGACCGACTCAACAACCTCATCGCGATCGTCGCGGCCCACGATCCGGCGACCACCGACTGGGTGCACAACGTGCGCTGGGCAGCCGAGCAGTTCGATGAGCTTTGCGGCCCGGACAACACGCTGGTGACCCACAGCACAACGAAGCGGGATCTCGACAATGTGTCCGACGCGGCGCTGGAAGCGATCAAGAAGCTCGACTTCGCGGGCCTCACAGACCCGAGCGCTCTGAAGAGCAAGGCCTCCACGTACTCAAACATGGTCACGGAGTGGCGCAGCCTCGTCCCGCTCATGGCCAACTGCTACTCCAGGTCCGTCGCGACCTACAGCAGCCGTGTGGACGGACTCGAGGCCGCCGCGGAGACCGCGAACCTCGCCATCGAGGTCTACGAGCACCCCGACCGGACCGCGCGTTCCTGGTACGCCGAGAAGATCCCCGTGATCCACACGAAGCGGTCGGGGCTCTGGACCCTCACCAGGAGCGAGCTCAGCGATGACTTTGCGCCCATCTGGGTGAAGGTCTTCAACGACGCGGAGGCTGCGCTACGCGCGGGAACGCAGTTCACGGACATCGGTTCGGCGAACGACAGCAACACAGACAACTTGTGGGCGCGCGACGGCGTGGCCTTGCTCGACCATGTGAAGGCAGAGCGAATCGGCTGGCTGGAGCTCTCTCGCTATACCGGCCTGGGGGAGCGCGGCGGGCGCGCGGTCTTCAACCCGGTTCTGGAGCGGATCAACCAGTCGAATGAGGTTCTCAAGGTCCAGGGTGAGTTCGACGATCTCTGGGTCACACTCCCGCCGGACATCAAGGAAGCGGACCTCAGCAAGAAGCAGGAGGTCAAGGGTGAGCTGGAGACGCTGGTCAAGGGCCACTTCGGCGGATGGTCTCGAATGGTCGCGCAGCTCCTCGCCGAGATGCGCTCGGGATACAAAACCCGCGTAGAGCTGGGCTCGAAGATCCAAGAATACGTCGGTGGATTCCTAGCTGGCTTCGGCGACGCGAGTCCTGGGGGCCTTACCCAGCTCTACACACGCATGGCGGATCAGGCTCTTGAGGAGCTCGAAGGCGAGAACCCGCTCGCCGCCAACGAGACGGATCAGCAGTGGCTCGTAACCGCCGCGATGGCGGGCCGTCTCGGAGGGATCTGGACGGGGTTTGCTCTCGCTGTCCCGTTCGTCGGCCCCGCCCTCGCGGGCCTTGGCCGATTCTTCGCGTCATGGGCCTCAAAGGGCAACAAGCTGCGTGCTCTCTACGACGGGGGGGCCGAGTGGGCATTCCTCCAGGCTCTGCAGGCCGGCTTGTTCTTGCTCGCGAACCCCGTCGCGGGAGCGATTATCGGGCTCACTGGGTCGATTATGGCGACCCTGGGCTTCATCGGCGGCCGCATCACGACCAAGCTGACGGACGGAGGCGCCGAGACGGTAGAAAAGCTCGAAGGCTTCAACGAAGACATCGTCGAGCAGAACTTCAAGCCGCCGACCGTGATCACCAAGATCCTGGAGTACCTCGCTCAGCCCGACGCGGAGAAGACCTCCTGAGCAGCCGGCGGTTCGTCAGCCGATGAACCGCCGGCTGAATGCGGGAGATGTTCTCTGAGGAGCCCCAGGGTCAGGCGGGCTGGGCGATGGCGTTCCAGAGCGCCCGGACCGCAGCACTCACGTCCTCGTGCATCGGCGCGGGCAGCGAGCCGTTGGCAGCGACCCACAGCACGAGCGCGTCGAACCGCAACAGGGCTGACCGGCTCGCCAACCAGGGAAGAAGCTGCGCCGCCGCGTTTTCCGGGTCTCTGCCCCGAAGGCCGTAGAGCAGCCCGCGGGCCGCGATCACATGGGGGTCCTTGATCTCCGCCTCTTCAAGGGCCAACGCGATGTCCTGAACCTCAGGAGGGAGCTGCGAACGGATTGGAGCCCACTCCTTGAGTAGACGCTTGAGACGGCTTCGCGAGAGCACGAACCCATCGTTCTCCGTCTCCGAGCGTGGCCCAGTCTCCCCCTCGAGCCGGCGCCACTCGATAGCCAGTGCTTCATCGAGTAGCGCCTGCGATTCCACCCCTCCGTCGCGTCTGACGATCTCAGCGCCGATCCTCGGCAGCAGACCGCAGGGCTCGAAGAGAAGCAGTCGCACAAGACCTAGGGGCACCGGGGACTCCATCGCGAGAGCCCGCTCTGCGTCGAGCCGATCAAGAGGAGGAAACCGCTCCAGCCAGTAGGCGTCTATGCGGGATGCCTCCCCGAGCCGCATCAAGCTTGCCGAGGCCGCCATGCACACCGCGACATCGAGATCGGTTTCGGCGTCCCGAAGGTCCGCCGAGGCAGCGCCGACGCTCCTCCACCCCAGGATGTCAGCCGCCGCGAACCGCCGCTCGGCAGACTGCCCCTTCAACCACGAGGTCAGCCCAGCGACCACGCTGGTCGGGATCGTGCGCCAGGCGAAGCGGACCGCCAGCCCAAGACGCTGATCCTCGTAGCGATCCAGCAGCCAGTCGATACCAGCGGCTTCTCCTCGCCCGGCCTGCTGGACAGCGTGTACGAACTCAGGAAGCGGATGCAGTTCGGGTCGATCAGCGGCCCCGAGGCGCAGTAGCCCTGCCCGGATCCCGTCCCGAACGAGAGGGTTCGACGCCGTGACTGCATACTCTTCGAGAAAACGCCGTTCCGCTGATCCGCCCAGATCCCCCAGCGACACGGCCGCCCATCGGAGCACGAGCGGCTCCTCACCTGACGACGAAAAGAGGGCCCGGAGGGCCGGGAGAGTGGACCGATCACCCGTGAGGCCGAGGTTGCCAGCCGCACGAAAGCGGACGAGCTCAAAGGGGTGGCTCAGGAGCACCTCGAGGTGCTCGCCCGCAAGGCTGATCCCGGACCGGGCCACCGCGTCCTGAGCGAGCAGCGGCAACACAGGGTCGCTCGCCGAGAGGAAGGGGACCGCCAGGTGCCCGGCGCTCTCGACGGGACAGCAGGCGAGAACGCGAAGAACGTTCATTCGGTCCAACACCTCGGACCCAGCCGCGTAGGGGGTCAGGGCAGCGACCACCTCATCCCAGAGGATGCCGTACTTGTCGAGATCCGAGGAGATTGACGGCAGCCAGGGTCGCTCAGAGGGACCCTCGGGACGCGCGAGCGCTGATCTGAGGGGTCCGAGCGATGCCGGCAGCTCACCCAACAGGGCGCGAATCGCTTCCTGGTCCAGTTCCATCAGGCCTCCATGGCAGACGCTACGGGATGCTCGTCGGGGAGTCACCCAGCGGCAACGCCGGGGGTACAGTAGGATTGCCTGGCTATGTCTGAGTCCCCGTTGCTGAGTCGTTTCTTCACCGAGGTCGAGTCCGGGGCTGCCCGGAACGAGCTGGCCTACTCGACTGCCGTGCTCGACCAGCTCGATGGCGATGACCGCCTGCGAGCGATCGCGTTCCTCCTCGCCCGCGCCGACACCGGCGACATCCGAGCGGTCGAAACTCTGGGCATCGCGGGCCGTCGAGAGTCGGTCGCCGCTCTACGGGGGCTCAGCAAGAGGGCTGGCGACCTGGGCGCGTCAGCAGCCCGCGCGGTCCTCGATGTGGAGCAGCGCATAGGTGTGTCCGGCGAAGACCCAGCAATGGTCCAGCGGATCGCGGAGAGCGCTGCTGGCGCCGGGTCGCTCGGCTCCGCAATGGCTGCCCACCGGCTTCGGTTCACCGGGGGGCAAGCGGCGGTGGACGGGCTGATCGAGGCGCTCTCCTCGCCCTTCGATTCGACCCGAGCGAACGCCAATCTCGGCCTTCGCGACAGGCTCGGGCTCGCGCCGCTCATCGAGCCGCGCCAGGCGCCACTCTTCGCTCTGCAAATGCGCCTGCTGTGCGACCTCGAGGCGGTGTGGCGGCCCGCCGCCCAGACGCTCCAGTCACGGATTCGCGGGCTGGTCCAGGGAGCGGCTCCCGCCGAGCTCGGGCTGAACTACAAGCGGGAGTCTGCCCCCGAAGACATAGCGGCGTTCTGGGCATCTGCCGACGACCCATCTACTCCGTGGAACCTCGAAGCTCGTGGGCGGCTGCGCGGTCATGATCTCCAGTGGGCGGACGCGTATCTGCTCGCGAAAACCTGGGATCGCGAGGACACCCCCAAGGCACTCGTGGGTCTGAACATCGCGGGAACCCGTGCAGCGCTCGCTGAGGCGGCAGCACGGGTCAAACTCGCCGGCTTCCCAAATCCTTGGCGGGACGCCCTTGAGCAGCTCGACACCCTCAAGGAAGCGTGAGGCTCAGCGTCACTTCCGGCCCGCAGACGTGCAGACCCACCGCCGGCGCGGCCTGCCAGCTGAACCCCGCCGCCACCGTCGCCGGCTCGAAGATGTCACCGGCCACGTAGACCTCCAGCCGGTCGGGCGTTGCCTTCGTGTCGAACCGGATCACCCGGTCCTTCGCCCCTTCGAGGGTGAGGCGCGACCCGGACCGCTCGTACTGCAGCGGGTAGCCCCCCGCCAGGTCCCCCGCCGCGCCCATCCCCGGAACCACGGCCGTGCCGCAGGTCGGGCAGGCCAGCGCCGAGGCAGGCGCCAGCAACAGCAGCAGGGTGATCAGGATCCGCACCGTCCCACAATGCGCCGAATTCGCCTCGACGCCAGGGTGCGCCGTCGGGGACCATGCGGCAGATGCAGCGATCCCTGTTCGCCCTCCTGCTCGTCCCGCTCGTCGCCTGCACCACGCGGAGCGACTTCCCGCGACAGGCCGACGACGACAGCGCCGACGACGACGACCTCACCTTCCCCCAGGACGACGACGACAGCGCGACCGACGACGACGACGACGACGACGACGACGACGCAGCAACCGACCAGGACGGCGACGGGTACCCAGCCGGCGTGGACTGCGACGACGCTGATCCGAACGTGCACCCCGGCGCCGCCGAGATCTGCAACAACCAGACGGACGACGACTGCTCGGGCGACGCGCCCCAATGCCGGTGGTCGGGAGTCGTGGGGCTCAACAACGCGTTCGCCCGGCTCGATGGCGCCACCGGCGACCAGCTCGGCGCCATCGGACAGGCCGAGGACCTCACCGGCGACGGCGTCGTGGAGCTGGTGTTGTCCGCACCGCGGGCCGACACCGGCGACAACGGCAGCGTCTTCGTGGTGCCGACGCCCCTCCTGCCGGGCGCCGCGTCCGTCGCCAGCGTCGCCAGCAGCCGCATCGACGGCGCCCTGCAGGGCGAGCAGCTGGGCAGCGGCCTGTTCATCGCAGACCTCGACGACGACGGCGCTCTCGATCTGGCCCTTGGCGCGACGGGAGCGGACTTCGCGGGGGTCGACTCGGGCGCGCTGTACATCTTCTTCGGCCCACCCACGGCGGGCCTGACGACCACGTCCACCGCAGACCTGATCATCGATGGAGACACGCTGCAAGGCGGACTGGGCGGCGGCTCCACCCGCGCGTGCGACCTGAACGGGGACCGCGTCCACGACCTCGTGCAGCGAGCCTCGCGCGCTTCGCCCCTGGGCCGCAGCGAGGCCGGCGCCGTCTACGTCTGGTACGGGCCCATCGGGGCCACGGACAGCATCGCGAGCGCCGACGCGCAGATCTTTGGCGCCGCGTCCGGCGACCAGCTCGGCGCCGAGTTCAGCTGCCACGGCGATCTCGACGGCGACGGGGACGACGACCTGGCCATCGGCGCCCAGCTCGGCGGCTCCGTGGGCGGCGGCGCGGTCTACGTCCTGTACGACACCCCCCAAGGCCTGATCGACCTCGCCGTCACACCCGTCGGCGCGACGATCACGGCCACGGCCCCCGATGATCGCCTCGGCTGGACCACCTCGATCGTTCCCGACACCGACGTGGACGGCACCGACGATCTTATGGTCGGGGCGCGGACGTCGGACCTGGGTGGCGAGGACACCGGCGCCGCCTGGCTCTTCACGGGCACCCCCACCGGCGACCTCACCACCGACGACGCCCAGGCGGCCTTCTCCGGCGTGGGCATCGATGACCGCGCCGGCCAGTGGGCCAGCTCCCTGGGGGATCTGGACGGCGACGGCTACGTCGACTTCGCCATCGGCGCCCGCCGCAGCGACCTGGGCGGCACCGACTCCGGCGCCACGTACATCGTCTACGGCCCCGTCGCAGCTGGCCTGTCCCTGGATGACGCCGACGCGGTGCTGATCGGCGACGGGTCGGGCATCGGCTCCTCGACCTTCGTGCACGTCACGCCAGACATCACCGGAGACGCCGCGCCCGATCTCCTGATCGGCGCGTCCCTGGCGGACTTCGGCGGACAGGACGCAGGCGCGGTCTACATCGTTCAGGGTCTGGGCTACTGACCGCCCCGAGCCGCGTAGGATCGGCGCCGGTGACAACGATTTCCTGGGAGAGCGGCACGATCGCCGTGCGCGACGTGCCTGACGCCAGCGTGCTGCCGCCGTCGTGCCGTTGGGACGAGCGCACCCGCTGCCACCGCGCCGAGGCGGTGGACTACGCCGACGTCGTCATGGCGCTGCATCGCCTCAAGCTCCCCTACGACGATCAGGCGCGTCGGTACGCCGAGCTGCCCTCGGGCTTGGTCGTGCACCGCGAGCCCCGCCCGTATCAGGACGCAGCCCTGCGCGCGTGGCAGCGATCCCGCGGGCGCGGCGTCGTCGTGCTCCCCACGGGGGCCGGCAAGAGCTGGCTGGCCTGCATGGCCATCGAGGACAAGAAGCGCAGCGCGCTCATCGTCGCCCCCACGCTCGACCTCGTGCGGCAGTGGTACGACCTGCTGCGCGCGTCCTTCGGTCAGCCCGTGGGCATCGTCGGCGGCGGTGAGCACAGGGTCGAGGCCCTCACGGTCACCACCTACGACTCTGCCTACATCCACATGGAGCACTTCGGCAACCGCTTCGGCCTCGTGGTGTTCGATGAGGTGCACCACCTTCCGGGGGCCGCATACACGACCGCCGCGCGCATGTGCCTGGCGCCGTACCGGCTGGGGCTGTCCGCGACCCCCGAGCGCACCGACGGCGGGCACGACCGGCTCGATGAGCTCGTCGGCCCTCTCGTGTATCGGCAGCACATCACCGAGCTGGCCGGCTCGTACCTGTCCGACTACGACGTCGAGCGGATCACCATCGACCTCAGCGACGAGGAGCTGCTCGCGTACCACACGGCGCGGGCGGTCTATCGGGACTTCGTGGTGGGCCAGGGGATCCGCATGTCCAGCCCCAACGGCTGGGGCGAGTTCATCATGCGGTCCGCCGGAAGCGAGGCCGGCCGCGCCGCCATGGACGGGTACCTGGAGCAGCGGCGGATCGCCTTCGCCGCGCCCACCAAGCTGCGCTACGTCGGCCACCTCCTGCAGCGTCACCGCCGCGAGAAGAGCATCGTGTTCACCGCCAACAACGCCACCGCCTACCACCTCAGCCGCGAGCTGCTGATCCCGGTGATCACGCACCAGACGAAGGTCAGCGAACGCAGCGCGATCCTGGACGGCCTCCGAGGGGACCGGTTCAACGCCGTCGCCACCAGCAAGGTGCTCAATGAGGGCGTGGATGTGCCGAGCGCCAGCGTCGCGATCATCGTCAGCGGCAGCGGCTCCGTCAGGGAGCACGTGCAGCGCCTGGGCCGCGTGTTGCGCAAGCAGGAGGACAAGCGCGCCGTCCTGTACGAGCTGATCAGCGGCGGCACCTCCGAGCAGTACACCAGCGAGCGCCGCAATGAGCACCGCGCCTACAAGGGCGACGAGGAGCCCGATGCTGACGGCTGATCTGGTTCGGGTCCGACGCAAGGGCGACGAGCTGATCGTAAGCCCCCTCGGCCCCCGGAACCGCCCGACTGCGGAGCTGCTCGCCGGCCAGTACCTGGAGCTGGCCCGGCGCCATGTGGGAGACACGAAGCGCGTCTGGACCGCGGCGGTGGCGTCCGTGCAGGTCCCGGCCCGCGCCCGCAAGCTGTCCGATGGCCTGCTCAAGCTCATCGAAGACCGGTGCACGTTCGCGATGGACGAGGGCGTGGACCCGCTGGTGCTGCGGGACGCGGTGTTCTCCTCGGCCGCGGGCATTCGCGCGGCCCTGGGTCCGGGAGAGCCGTTCGACCGCGCAGCCGTGCTCACCGCGGTGGGCGCGCTGCACGAGCTGGATCTCGAGGCGACCGAGGACCGCCTGTTCGGCGATCTAAAGTCCGCCTGGCGGCTTCAGGCGTTCGACGAGATCGACCCGATGGGCCTGCTCGATGTGTACGACGCCAGCCAGGGCCAGGCCGTGTTGCTGCGCGCCACGCGGGTGACGGTCGTGGTCCATCGAGCCGAGCCCGCGGCCCTGCGCCAGCTCTTCCGACGGCTCAAGTTCCTGCGCCTCATCCACGTGATCCTTGCGGTCGCCAACGGCGAGACGCGCATCGAATTGGATGGGCCCGCGTCCCTGTTCTCCGCGTCGACGAAGTACGGCCTGCAGCTCGCCTTGCTGCTGCCGGCGCTGGAGCGCACCGGGCCCTGGTCGCTGGACGCGGCGGTGCTGTGGGGACCTGCCAAGGACCGCTGCCGGCTCCATCTGGAGGGGACCGGCAAGCACGCCGGCGCCACGGATCACAGCGCGCTGCCCGAGGAGGTGGAGACGCTGCTGACCCGGCTGCGCAAGACCCCCGAGGGCTGGAGCTTCGCCACCAACCGCAAGGTCCTCGACCTGCCTGGCGTGGGGCTCTGCGTACCCGACCTGGTGGCGAAGAAGGAGGGCGCGACGGTGTACGTCGAGGTGCTCGGGTTCTGGAGCCGGCCCGCGGTGTGGAGCCGAGTCGAGCTCGTGGAGAAGGGCCTGCGCCACAAGATCCTGTTCTGCGTCAGCTCCCGCCTTCGGGTCGGCGAGGCCGCGCTGGGCGAGGACCTTCCGAGCTCGCTGTACGTCTACAAGAGCGCCTTGAGCGCAAAGCTGGTGCTGGCGCGCCTCGAAGAGCTGCGCGCACGCTGAGCGCTACTCGGCGTCGATCTGCTCGACCAGGCGCAGGCCGAAGTCCACGGGCCACCGCATGCCGCGGGCCGCCAGGGCCTCATCACACTCCGCTGAGCTCTCGACGAGCGGGTACACGCTGCCGAACCATCGACCCGCGACCTCGGTCGGCTCCGCGTCGTGGCCCACCCCGCCCGCCAGGATGTAGATGAAGCCGTCGTCGGCCCAGTCGAGCCGGGTGTCGCTCTCGCGGAAGCACACCTCGAGATCCGCGAACGCCTGACTGTCGTCTTCCGACATCAGTCCCTTCCAGTAGGTATCGACCTTCATCCAGGCCATGCGGGGCTCGCCAATGAGCAGCCCGCACTGGACCTCGAACACGACGATCGTTCCGTCGGCTACCTCGGGCTCGGCCGGGTCCCAGGCGCCGGTGTCGTCGTCGTCGTCGGCCGGGTCGTCGGGGCTCTCTGCGTCGGGGCCGTCCGGATCCGTCGGATCGACCGCAGCCCCGCCGTCTCCGAGGTCGGTCGTGCCGTCGCGATCAATCCGGTCGATCCGCCCAAACTGCGAATCGCCGCCTTCCGGCACAGCGCAGGCGGGAAGCAGCAGCGCGAGGGACAGAGCGAGTAGTGGGCGCATGAGATCTCCGACGTGCGTACCTGCATAAACCCCGCCACCCTTCGATCTGTTGAATATTGTCCCATCTGGCCCCTCTGTTCGCACCAACGACGGCTCAGGTTGAAACGACCACGGTCGCCTGTTTCAACATGAGCCAGTCCCCCGGGGCGGCCGATCAAACTGCGCTCCGGATTGGGGAACTGGGGTATGTTTGGAGGCTGCCGCTTTCTCCCTGACCAAGGAGCCCGGCCCGTGAGCGCACTGCAGAAAAGCAAGTCGGACTCCTCCCAGTCCAGCCAGACGTCGACTGACTCCTCGACCGGTTCGAAGGAGAACGGCGCGAAGCCCAGCAAGGCGAAGGGTGGCGTCAGCGCTGCCGGCGCCGGCTCGTTCGCGGGTGGCCTCGCCACCAAGACCGCAGGCACGCCCCCCACCCCGCCGCCCAAGCGCAAGCCGGCCCGCAAGCCGAAGAAGAAGAAGACGTCCGTCGGCGACGCGCCCGTCATGGGTGCCGCTCCGCAGACCGTGGTGGGCGCGAACGTGGGCGCATCCGCCCCCACGAAGACCGGCGGCGGCGCAGGCCCCGAGTCCGGCGCGAAGTCGAAGGCCGGCAAGGCCGCCAAGGAGGTCACGAGCCAGAAGCCCAGCAAGATGCTCACGGCCCACAAGGCCATGGGCAAGAAGGTCACGGCGGCGAAGAAGGAGGACGAGAAGAAGGCTCACGAGGCCATCCCGACCTTCCACGCGGTCATGCCGTCCGACGCCGCGATGGACGCCGCCAACAAGGAGCAGAAGACCGATTCGGACAAAAAGGTCGACGACAAGGGCGAGGGCCCCGAGGCGAAGGCCAAGGCCGGCCGTCTGGAGAAGTCGAAGAAGAGCAAGCGCCAGAAGGTCGACGGCAAGACGAAGTCGGACCTGAAGAAGTACGAGGCCATGCTCAGCGCGCTGCAGAACATCTTCGGCAGCGTCGTGGGCGGGATCGACACGGACAGCGCCGTCAACACCGACCCGGGCCCGGCGCCGGAGATCGAGTTCTCGGGCGAGTCCAACCCCCAGCGGGCTCCGACCGCCCAGACCAGCGCCGACACCACGATCAACGAAGGCCACGGGAAGTTCGCGAAGGCGATCGACGAGGGCAAGCAGCCCAGCGACGTCAAGCGGCTCGAGCTCGACGAGGTGCACGACGCGATCAAGAACCCCGATCCGAAGCTCGGTGAGGAGCAGGTCGCCACTGGCCAGAAGTACTACGAAAAGCTCATGGCCCAGCATCTCCCCCAGGAGATCGCGGGGGCCGACAAGCTCTTCCACGACCGCGTCCAGACGCAGATGGCGGAAGCCAACAAGCAGATGGACTCCTCCCTCGAGAAGCAGGAGGAGGAGCGCAAGAAGACGGTCGCCGACCTCGAGAAGGACATCGACGCCAAGAACCTCGAGGCCAAGGAGAAGCAGGAGAAGATCGTCCAGGAGAACAAGGACAAGATCGCCGACGCCCAGAAGGAGACGCGCAAGAAGCAGGACAAGGCGGTCAAGGACGCCAAGCGCAAGGGCGACAAGGAGCGGCGCAAGGTCGAGAAGGACATCGACGGCCGCGAGAAGAAGGACGAAAAGAAGGTCAAGGGCGAGTACGGCAAGGCGGAGAAGAAGTCCGACGACGAGAAGAAGAAGGCCGAGGGCAAGGCGAAGTCGAAGAAGGCCGAGGCGAAGAAGAAGCAGAAGAAGAAGTCCTGGTGGGACTCGGTCAAGTCGGCCGTTTCGGACTTCGTGGACTCGGTCTGCAGCCTCATCGGCGACATCTTCGACGCGCTCGGCAAGCTCGTCGGCGGGATCCTGAACGCGGTCAAAAAGCTGGCCTGCGCCGTCATCGACGAGGCCATCAAGTGGGCCAAGAAGGCCCTGGACGGCCTCGGCAAGATGATGAAGGGCCTGGTGAACGGCCTGATCGGAGACATCTTCCCCGGCGCCGCGAAGTGGCTGAACGACAAGATCGACTCGGGCATCGACCTCGCCAAGAAGGGCTGCGACGCCGTCGGAGAGAACCTCAAGAAGGGGGTCACCGCCCTCGTTGACGGAGCCAACAGCGCCATCCAGACGGGCCTGAAGGTCGTCAAGAAGGGCATGCAGACGGCGGTCCGCGTGGCGGGCTGCGTGGCGGTCGGCGACTTCGAGGGCGCCTTCCTCGAGACGCTGTACGGCGCGCTCGACATGGCCGGCGTCAGCCGCGCCGACGCCGACAAGATGCTGGGCAACGCCCGCGAGACGCTGAAGTCGATCGTCGACAAGCCCGGCGCCTTCGTCGGCAACCTCGCGAAGTCCGGCAAGGAGGGCTTCAGCAGCTTCGCCGGCAGCTTCCTGAAGCACTTCACGGACTCGGTCACCGGCTGGCTGATCGGTCCGGTCGCCGCGGCGGGGCTCAAGAAGCCCGAGAAGTGGGATGCCCAAGGCATCTTCGGCATGGTCCTGGGCGTGCTCGGCGTGTCCAAGGAATCCATGATGGGCATGGCCGAGGAGCGCATCGGCAAGAAGAACATGGGCGCCCTGCAGAAGGCGTTCGAGTACGTGCAGGGCTTCCTGGAGGGCGGCTTCAGCGGCCTCTGGAAGCAGATCTCCGGCGACCTCGGCAACCTGTGGACCATGGTCCTGGGCAGCGTCACGGACTACATCAGCACGAAGGTGGTCAAGGTCGGCGCGGAGATGCTCGGGAGCATGCTGGCCGGTCCCCTCGGAGCGCTGTACCAGGCCCTCAAGACCGCCTGGAACATCTACTGCACCATTCGGGACAAGATCGACCAGATCAAGGCCGTGGTGAACAACGTGTTCAACAGCGTCGCGGAGATCGCGAAGGGCAACACGAGCAAGGCGTCCAAGGGCGTCGAGGGAGCCCTGGTCAAGGGGCTCGGCGTCGCGATCGACCTGCTCGCCCGCATCCTGAACATCGGCGACATCCCCCAGCAGATCAAGGGCTTCGTGGAGGCCCTTCAGGAGCGCGTCAAGAAGGCCATCGGCGGCGCGATGGACTGGGTCCTGGACAAGGTCAAGGGCCTGTTCAAGGCGGGCAAGAAAGACGAGAAGGAGCAGCCGAAGAAGATCGACGACGAGTCGACGGTCGACAACGGACGGCAGGTGTCCCAGCTGCCCGCGCTGACTCTCGCCGCAAAGGGGGGCGCGCTGCCCATCACCTGGAAGAAGCCGACGAGCAAGGGGGCCCCGCCGACCCTCCACGGCGGTGGATCCCTGGCTGGTCCCCTTCGCGCGAAGGGCATCCCCGCGCTGGAGAAGAAGATCAACGCAGCCCCCGACGCCCAGCAGAAGGCGGCTGCAAAGAAGGCCATCAAGCTCGCCAAGGGCGTGGCCATGGGCCTGGAGAACAAGGGCCAGCGCTTCCTCGCCGGAGACAAGAACAAGGGCGAGACGAAGAAGGCGATGGACCTGCTCGGCGTGCACCTGCTGATGGCCGTCGACTTCGTCGGCGCGGCGGGTCAGAAGGATGGTTCGGACACTCTGGGCAAGGAGCTCAAGTTCAGCGCCGGCGATGAGGCCCATCGGCTGTTCTTCCAGGTGAAGAGCAAGAACGCCGAGCTCATGGTGGCCAGCAGGGTCCAGACGGCGGACAAGCACTTCAGGGACTTCGAGACCGCGACGAAGAAGCCGGACTTCCGCGGCGACAAGATCAAGGCCAAGGGCCTGATCACAAGAGGACGGGCACTCGCCAACGTCGCAGACACCGAGGCCGACGCGGCCCTGGCCGGAACGGGCGACCCCGCGGCCATGATCCCCGAAGAGAAGACGCTGGTGGAGATCTTCACCGAGCTCTTCAACATGACCTCGAGCGAGGCGGACAAGGAGCTTGTCGCCTACCTGGAGAACAAGCTCACCGCGAAGGACAAGGAGCACGTGTCGCGCACCCTCTTGAAGGGCAAGACGGGCATGGACATGGACCGCGCGAAGAAATACTCGGTCAAGCAGCTGCAGAGCATGGGCCGCGTGGAGTGGCGCAAGCTCGCGGGAGCGGACGAGGTCTTCGCGAAGGACGTCGCCAACACCATCAAGGACACGGTCGCCCTTCGGAAGCTCAAGGAGATCAAGGCTGAGCACTACCAGCCGGCCAAGGACAAGACCGCCGAGTTCTTCAAGAAGGTGCCCCTCGAGTACAAGAAGAACGCCGACAAGGGGACCGACGCGCTCTTCAACTCGATGTCCGGCGCCGCAGGTAGCTTCAAGGGCCTCGGCGAGGACAAGCCCGCGGTGTGGCCAGAGATGTTCCGGGCCCACGGCGCCGGGTCCCTCTTCCAGTACAACGTCAGCGACGACTACAAGGACTTGAAGGCGAAGAAGATCGTCCTCGACAACCCCGGGGTCACGCTCGAAGCGCTCAGGAAGACGTACGACAAGAAGAGCAGTCCCGTCTTTGCGGCGTTCGCCAACGAGCACGAAGGAAAGGACATCCCGAAGTCGATCCTCTCGGGCTCGTTCCGCGTTGGCGCGTGGTGGACCCCGGACAAGCGCTGCGTGAAGGCCTCCAGCAAGGGCGGCAAGGCCCTCAAGGACTTCCAGGATCTGTGCGAGATCAACGCCCTGGCCCCCGAGTGGTACGCCGAGGGCTTCGCCAACCTGACGATCGACAGCAGCAAGGCGAAGTTCGTGCGCCCCACGGTCTGGGACGGCATGTTGAGCCCCCTGTGGGTGCAGGAGTCGCCCGACCTCTGGGCGGCGACCGGCGGCGGCGCCATCGAGCTGGTGACCAAGGAGACGATGGCCGTCAGCGACCTCAAGTCGGTCAAGTCGCACCTGCTCAAGGCCGACATGGTCGCCGCGCTGAAGACGGTCGCCAAAGACGGCCCGAGCACGAACGAGTACACCGAGGATCCGAGCAAGATCGGCTCCTCGACGGACCCGAAGCAGCAGGCCATCAAGGACACGCAGAACAAGGTCGCCGCGGACACGCTCAAGGCCCGCGAGACCGCCGGCAAGCAGACGGCGGCCCACGACGCCGTCGCCAACTACCCGGGCAACCCCGAGAAGGCCGTCAAGGACGAGGGCTCGAACTGGAACAAGGTCAAGGCCAAGTACGCCAACCCGGTCGGCGAGACGGTCATGCGCAAGATCCTGCGCTTCCGCCGCGCCTTCGTGGACTCGCTGCTCAAGCAGGTCATCGCCGGGTTCCCGGGCGTGAAGGCCGAGTCGTTCGGCAGCGAGGACCTGGCCTCCGACTACGACGTCAGCCTGGGCGGTCCAGCCGAGCACGGCGCGGTCACCGAGTTCAACAAGCTGTTCCGCAAGAAGTGGGGCAAGGAAGCCGGCACCGTCTTCGACTCCAACATCTACACGAAGGGCTCCTACATGCCCGACGTGAAGAAGGAGGAGGACGGCTCCAAGACGAAGACCGAGAAGACGCCCATCACCACCGAAGAGGGCAAGCAGCTCGACTACAAGCACCAGGACGTGGCGTCCCTGACCAAGACCCGCAAGTACATGAGCCAAGACCAGTGGAACGCCTACGTGGCGAAGATCCTGGCCGGCATCGTGGACCTGCCGACGAAGGCGGAGGCGAAGAAGCGGTTCAAGGCCGCGGACCAGAACTTCAAGGACTGGCAGGACCAGCTCCACCAGAAGATCGTCAGCCTCAACATGACCGACGCCCAGGCGCAGGCGCTCTTTGCCCAGGGCAAGGCGAAGGTCGCCGACAAGGTCAAGGCGCTCCTCGCGGCGAACCCGGACGCTGAGCTCCAGGCGAGCAACCGGCTCTACGAGGCGAAGCTGCTCAAGGCGGCGACGAAGGCCAAGCAGCGCGCAGACTTCGCCAGGACGCTCGTCGCGGGCACCGAGTCCCAGACCGACCTGCTCAAGCTGGACACCCTCACCGCGGAGTCGAAGAAGCTGCAGGGCGAGGCGCTGCTGTACGCCAACGAGGCGTACTACTCCGAGGGCGCGGTCCGCGATGTCGTCGGCAACCAGCAGGCCAGGCACGGGATCGACATCGCTGCCCAGCAGGCGATGCAATCCTTCAACGAGCAGCTCGGCGACGCCCTCAAGGACATCGCGCACTACGGCTCGAACTTCGGCAAGTGCGCCTACCGGTCCAGCAAGTACGTGGACCGGCTGGTGCTCGCGGCCCGTCAGGTGAGCAAGAAGCTCAGCGGCGTCCCGGTTCCGCCGGTGACGAAGCGGCTCGGCCCCATGGCCGTCAAGCTCAAGAAGATCCGCAAGGCCGGATCCGAGCCCTACAAGTCGATGACCGACTCCCAGAAGGACGACGCCGCCGCTGTGATCGCCACGAGCTACGACATGAAGACGGTGGCAAAGCTGAAGGAGAACGTCATCAAGACGGGCACTGAGCTGAACGCCAGCGCGCGCCAGCAGCTCCAGGCGCCCGCCAGTTCCTCGAACGTCGCGTGAGCAACCTCTTCCCGGCCCGCGTTCGCGGAGTCGCCTACAGTCGGGCGAGCGAGCTTGCCGCCGAGATGCGCCGGAGGGCCCTCGGGGACATCCTCGGGCACCCGAGCCACGTCTACCCGGCCGACTACTTCCGCGAGCTCGACTCTCCGAAGGCAGAAGCCGCAGTCCAGGCCGCAGTGGCGCTCCTGGTGAACTCCGAAGACATCGACGTACTGCGTCTCGTACTGCACCTGAGCGACGGCGACCTCGTGTCGGAGCCGTTGCTGGCTCGCTTCGGAGGCGAGCAGCCCCCCCCTCTTCCCGAGGAGCTGCGACTACCCGTCGCTGATCGCCTGGCAAGGTGGATCCTGAACGACCTCGGGCTGCGCGCCCGAGCGCTGGCCCTGTTCGACGCCGCCGGACTGCATGCCCACTCCTTGCGCCTGGTTCTCGCTCGCGGGTCGGCCAATGAGCGGGTGAGCCGCGTCGCCATGACCTCGGCCGATGGACAGATGACCGAGATCCTCGCCCGTCTCGCCGGATTCACCATTGCCTCCGAGGACGGCGAAGACCCACTCCTGGGCGCTGCGGCCAGCATGTTCAGCGAGTCCGAGGACGTGCGCCGAGGGCTCCTGGCCGGAGCGGCGGACTTCGATTCCGGCTGGCTGACCCGCCCCGAGCTGACCGGCGTGCTCGGGCTCACAGACCAGTAGGCACCCATGGCACTCCTCCCCATCGAGCGTGATCGCTGGATCGAGCTCCTCCGGAGCGACATCCCCACCTTCAACGCCGAGCTGCGCGATCTGCCGCTCTTCAGCAGGCCGGATCTCAGAGGAGCCGACCTCCGGGGCCTGGATCTGTCGGAGGCCATCGTGGCCCAGTGCGACCTGACCGACGCCGACATGAGCGGATGCACGACGCCGCTCAGAGGCCTGCCGAGCTGCCGGCTGGTCGGCACCAACCTCACCGGCGCCACCTGGACCTCGACCGACGATCAGGAGGCGGTCCGCCAGATCCAGCTGATGATCGAGAGTCCCGAGGCCTTCAACGGCTACCGACAGGCCGTCGAGCCGATGCCGCTGCTGAGCGCAGACCTCAGCGGCCAGGTGCTTGGCGCTCTGGACCTTCGCGGCATGGATCTGCTCCTCGCCAACCTCGAAGGTGCCGACCTGAGTCTCTGCCTGCTCTGGAGCGTGGAGCTCGTCTCGGCACGGTTGAAGGGGGCGAAGTTTGCGGGAGCGCAGCTCGACCGCGCGAGGCTCGAGAAGGCAGACCTGTCCGACGCAGACCTGCGCGGCTGCCGGTTCGAGAACAGCAAGCTCGAAGGAGCCGTGGCGCACTCCACCTCCTTCCGAAACACCGAGTGGGACGGGGCCTCGCTGACCGACCTGCAGGCGGTGGGGGCGGACTTCTCGGGCTGCACCATGAGGGACGTGTCGCTGGTAGAGGCCGACTTGTCGCTCGCGCTGTTCCGCGGCGCGACGCTGACCGAGTGCGACTTCTCGTTCGCCAACCTCACCGACGCCGACTTCGGCGGCGCGACGCTGATCGACTGCGACTTCATGGACGCCAACCTCGCCGGCGCGAACTTCGTGGGCGCGACCCTGGACGATGGCGCTCTGGACGCCGGCGGCAACACCGACCGCGCCATCCGCAGCTGAGCAGCGCGGACCCGGGCGAGTGGGTAGGATCCGTTCGTGTCCGACCTGCCTCCACCTGAGCCGCCGGCGGTCGTAGCCGCCCGCGCGAGCCTCAAGGTCGTGCACAAGCGCATGGTCGTGTACCTGGGCGGGATCGCCCTCGGTGTCCTCGGGATCCTGGGGGGCGCCGCGGCCGACGCCGGCAAGCCCGTGATCTTCTCGATCCTCGGCGCGTATGTCGTCTGGTGCATCGGAGGCTCGCTGCTGCTCGGCGGGCGCCGGCTCCAGAGCCACAGACACATCGTCAAGGAGTGGGAGGCGCGGGCCCTGCGTGAGGAGTTCGCGCAGTTCGACCGCGCCCTGGGCAAGCCGACGGTCGCAGACCCCCGTGTGGAGGCTGCGGCGGGCATGGCCGAGCGCATCCGCGCCCTGCAGGCCTCCGACCCCGCCACCGACCAGATGGTGACCCGCCTGGAGGCCCGCCTCGCTCGGCTCGTCACGGACCAGGGAGCCGCCGTGGCCGCCGTGCAGGCCCTGGCGGCGGCCGGCGCGGACAGCGTGAACACCAGCCGTCTGGCGGACGCGGCGGGCCGGCTGGAGGAAGAGATCGGGCGGATCCTGTCGGGCATGTCCGACCTGTACGCCGCCCTGCTGGACTCCGAAGCCGGCGCGGCGGGCGATCCCACCGCCGACCTCGGCGAGGTCATGGCGTGGCTGGCCGCGGAAGCCGAGATCGCCCGGGCGGCCCAGGAGTCCGAGGCCCTGCGTCCGGCACGGACGCCCCAGAAGCAGGGCGCTACTGAGTGATCTGGAAGCGTTTGCAGAGGCGCTGGGGGATCGCGAAGCTCTGGCCGTACCCGTTGGTGAACGACCGCAGGATCGTCGGCGGAGCGAACGTGCCGTTGCCGTTCCCCTGCAGGAAGACCGTCTCGCTCGGCGGGTTCCACGGCGTGCTGTTGTTGTAGCCGACGATCACGTCCTCGTTTCCGTCGAAGTCGAAGTCGAACGAGCGTGCCGAGCCCGTCACCCCGTAGTTCTCGCCCCCCGACTCCGCCCCGGGGTTCACGTCGAACGCCTCGAACGCTCCCGCCGTGCTGATCGAGTAGCCCTGGGTCGCGTCCCAGACCCCCGGGTAGAACCAAGCGCTGCCCGCGTCCCCGTCGTCGTCCAGGCCCACGATCAGGTCGCCCAGCGAATCCCCGTTGAAGTCCGCGAAGACCTGGGAGTTGACTGGCGAGGCCGCGTGCGAAAAGAGCGGGTGGCTCGTCATCGTGAAGGCGCCCGCGCCGTCGCCGAGCAGCAGCGTCACCGGTGAGGGGCTGGAGCCGCCGCTGGAGTGGGTGACCATCACCACGTCCCGGTTGCCGTCGCCGTCGACGTCCACCGCGTCCGCCGAGACCCGCGCGATCCACAGCCCGCTGCCCCAGCTCGTCAGGTCGATGGCTTGCTGCCTGACGAACACGCATCCGTCCGGGTTCGTCGGATCGTCGGTCCAGGCGCAGTTGGCCGTCGCCACGGTGCCCTGGTTCGAGAAGCTGTAGAGCACGAGGCTGCTGATGTATCCGCTGGGGTTGCGGACGAGCAGGAACACGTCGAGGTCATCGTCGTTGTCCAGGTCCGCCGCCCCCGAGATGAACCCACCGGTCAGGGTCGAATCGACCAGGCGCTGCACGAAGCTCGTTGGGCCGGCCACCCGTCCGAACCACCACAGATCCAGCGGATTGGCTGGATCCGCCGGATCCGCGTCGCCATACGCGAAGAAGTCTGTCGACCCGTTCGCGTCGTAGTCGCTGATCGAGAACCCCACGTAGCGGTACGCGGTGTTCGCCGTGTCCCCGAAGGGCAGGCCGATCTCCGCTGGGGCCTGGAAGGTCCCGTCGCGGTTGGAGAGCACGAGGTCGATGGTCCCCAGATCGTTGCGCCACAGGATGTACTCGGGGAACGGATCCAGCGGATACAGGTCCGCGTTGTCGCCGTAGCCGTCGCCGTCGCTGTCCGGGTCGTCGGGGTCGGAGATGGCGCAGTCCACGCCCCACACGACCTCCTCGGCGTTGGAGATGCCGTCCCCGTCGTTGTCGTCCTCGCCGTCGCAGAGGCCGTCTGCGTTCGTGTCGTTCCAGCCGCTGGCGTCGTCCGGGCAGTCGTCCTCCACCTCGTCGCAGACCCCGTCCCCGTCAGCGTCCGTCCACTGGAGCGCGTCCCCCGCGCAGGCGTCGTCGGTCTGGTCGCAGTGCCCGTCGCTGTCCGCGTCGCTCCAGTTGAGGGCGTCCTCGGGGCAGGGATCGTCGCCATCGGGGACGCCGTCGCCGTCAGCGTCCAGGGGCTGCGTGGTGTCGTCGTCATCCCCCGCCGCGCTGTCGTCATCATCCCCCAGGGCGCTGTCGTCGTCGTCCAACAGGTCGTCGTCGTCGGCCGGGGTCGGCTGGGAGCAGGCCGCGAGGCCCACCAGGAGGGGGATCAGAAGACGGAGTCCACGCATCCGCTGACCCTATCAGGGGGCCCCCGGTGGGAGCGGGGAGACCTGCGTAAACCGCAGGTAAACGGCCGGTCTCCGGGTTTACAGACGTCTTGCCCCCCTCCAGCCGCCTTCGGCCCACCATGAATGTGCCCCACGAACCGCCGTCCGGCCCCACTGGAGACCCCCATGAGCCCTTCCCCGAAGTCCAGAACCGACAAGGTCCGCCGCGCACTCGCAGTCGATGGAGTGCTCCTCGGAGTGACCCTGGCCTGCGCGCTCGCGTTCAACCCGGCCATCGCCGGGCTGTTCGAAGCGGCCCCGATGTCCCCCCCTCCGATCGCCACCGGCGGCCTCGGCAGCCTCGGCGGCCTCGGCACGGTGGGGGCGCTGTCCATCGCCACGCCGGCGAGCAACGGCGTGGGCTTCACGGCGACGCTCGACCGCTCCTCGGTCATGGTCGGCCAGGACGGCGAGGTCCGCGCGGAGCTGGTCATCACGGCCCCCACCGAGGCCGCCAGCATCGAGCGGCGCGACACCGACCTCGTCGTGGTCCTGGACCGCTCGGGCTCGATGCAGGGCGACAAGCTCGCCAACTCCAGGGACGCGGTCAGCGAGCTCATCAGCCAGCTCGGCGTGCGTGACCGCTTCGCCCTGGTGACCTACAGCGACGAGGCGGGCGTGCTCGTGCCGCTGGCCTTCGCCGACGCGCGCAACAAGGCGAGCTGGCAGAGCACCGTGTCCAACGTGAAGGCCGACGGCTACACCAACATGTCCGCGGGCATGGATCGGGCCTTCGACCTCGTCGAGTCCAGCCGCGCCGCAGGCCGCGCCGCCCGGGTGGTGCTGCTGTCCGACGGCCTGCCCAACCTCGGCGACGCGAGCCCCGACGGGCTGTTCCGCCGCGCCACACGCGCCCCCCGCGGCGAGTACGTCATGAGCGCCATCGGCGTGGGTGAGGACTTCAACGAGTTCCTGATGACCCGCCTGGCTGACGCCGGCACCGGCAACTACCACTTCCTCGCCGACGGCGCGGATCTGGGCAGGATCTTCGCCAACGAGCTCAGCACCGCCCGCTCCACCGTGGCCTCCAACGTCGCCGTGAGCATTCGCCCCGCGGCCAACATCGCGGTCGTGGACGCGTCGGGATACCCCCTGGACAAGCAGGCCTCGGGCGACATCGTGTTCCGGCCAGGGATCCTGTTCTCCGGCCAGGAGCGGCGGATCTGGGTGACCTTCCGGGTGCGCGCCGACAACGAAGGCACCATCGATCTGGGCGACGTGCAGCTGTCCTGGAACCGCGACGGCGCGAGCCACAGCCTCGCCCTGGCGAGTCGTCCCTCGGTCACCGCCGTGGCGAGCAAGGACGCCTACTACGGCTCCATCGACAAGGACAACTGGGAGCGCTCGGTGGTCACCGAGGAGTACAACGAGCTGAAGACCCGCGTCAGCCGCGCCGTGTCCAACGGCCGCAAGGACGAAGCCATGGGCTACCTGCGGGACTACCGCAGCAAGAACGCCGAGGCCAACTCCTACGTGCAGAGCGCGGCCGTGGACGACAACCTCTCCCAGCTCGATGGCCTGCAGGAGGAGATCGAGGGCACGTTCGAGGGCGAGGACCAGCGCCAGAAGCAGAACATCTTCAGCAAGAGCACCAGCCAGGACGCCTACAAGTCCCGCCGCGTGGGCCAGGTGAAGAAGTGAGCGACAGCTCCTCCGAGCTTCGGTGGCGTCTCCGACGCGGGCTGCTGGAGGCGGCCACCGAGGTGGAGCGCAAGCGGCGGCGTCTGGCCGAGCTGGACGCAGAGCGCGTCGCGCTGGGCCGGGCGCTGGCCGAGCAGGAGGCCGAGCTCGAGATCCTCGAGGTGCGCGTGCGCGCCTTCTTGACCGCCCGGGGCCTGGAGCTGGACCCCGAGATGACCCTGGGAGGCCACTCCAATGCTTCGTGACCGACACGTCCGCACCCTGCTGTTCGGCGCCCTCCTGGGCGGCTCCTTCCTCCTCATCGACCAGCTGACATGGAGCCTGTCCATGGACGTCGTGCGGCTGCGCGACTGGATCGTGGGCGGGGCCCTCGCGGGGGCTGTCGTGCTCGCCCCCGACGCGGTGAGGGCACGACGGGGCGCGGCCCTGGTGGTGCTCGCCGCGGCCGGCATCTACGCAGGCGGCCTGTCGGTCCTCGGCGCCGCCATCCTGTGCACCGGCGCCCTGGCCCTGGGGCGGTTGGGACGGCATCGACGGGGGTTGGATGGGGGCCTCGCCGTCGCCGGCCTGCTGCTCGCCGCGGCGATCATCGCCCAGACCACAGTGACGGAGGCCCTCGCCATCTGGAGCTTCTTCCTCGTGCAGAGCCTGCACCCGGTGTTCGTTGAGGGCGATCTGATCGCGGCCAACACGGCACCGCCGCGGCCTCGGACCCAGGAGGACGCCTTCACCGCGGCCCGCGACGACATCCTGGCCGCGATCGACGCCTGATCTCCGCCCGGAGCGGACGCCGGGAACCGCGGCTCGGCTACGCTTCCCCCATGAGCGCAGCCCCCACGGGCGTCGCGGTGGTCGGGACCGGCTATTGGGGCCCCGCCCTCGTCCGCAACTTCGCCGCCCTCCCCGCCGCCCAGGTCCTTCACCTCATTGATCGGGACCTGGAGAGGGCGCGATCCGTCCGTGACCGGCTCGTGCCCGAGGCCGGCGCACACGACGACCTGCAGGTGGCCCTGGCCGATCCGGCCGTGCGCGCGGTGGCGGTGGCGACGCCCGCCGCGACCCACTTCGACATCGCCTCCGCCGCCCTGCGGGCAGGCAAGCACACCCTCGTCGAGAAGCCCCTGGCCATGACCGTGGCCCAGTGCCACGAGCTGGAGCGTCTGGCCGAGGTCGGGGGCCTGGTGCTCATGGTCGGCCACGTCTTCCGGTTCAACGTGGCCGTGGAGCGCATCAAGCAGTACGTGGACTCAGGGGATCTGGGCGCCATCCACTACGTGCACAGCCGGCGCGTGAACCTGGGCCGGGTGCAGGCGGACATCAACGCCCTGTGGTCCTTCGCGCCCCACGACTTCTCCATCGTGAACTACTGGATGGGCGCCGAGCCGCTCACCGTGGCCGCGCGCGGGTTCGCGTACATCCAAAAGGGCGTCGAAGACGTCATCTTCTGCACCGTGGAGTACCCCGGCGGCCGCGGGGCGCACCTGCACATCAGCTGGCTCGATCCGCGCAAGGTGCGTGAGATGACCGTCGTGGGCAGCCGGCGCATGGCCGTGTTCGACGACATCTCCAACGACGCCAAGGTCCGGCTGTACGACAGCTCGGTCAGCACGTCCCCCGCCCCCCCCGAGAGCTTCGCGGACTGGCAGGTGGACATCCGCCACGGCGAGGTCTCGATCCCGCGCCTGGGCTGGGTGGAGCCCCTGCGTGCGGAGCTGGACCACTTCCTGTCGTGCGTGCGAGACGGGATCCCGTGCCGCACCCCCGGCGCCCAGGGACGCGCGATCACCGAGGCCATCGTGGCCGCGCAGGAGAGCCTGAAGCGCGGCGGCGTCGCGGTACCCCTGTCCGAGATTCGCTAGGGCCCCGATCGAGTAGTCTGCCCGCCATGTCGAGCCCGACGCACCCCTCCTACCCCGCCGAAAACGTATGCCCGCCCGAGGATCTTCCGGACGATCTGTTCCGGATCCTGGCCCCCGACGGGACCCTGGTGGGCCAGACGTCCCTGGCCGATCCCGAGATCGCGGACCTCCACCGGACCATGGTGCGCCAGCGCCTGATCGACAACCGGATGCTGCAGCTCCAGCGCCAGGGCCGGATCGGCTTCTACGGCGCGTGCACCGGTCAGGAGGGGGCGGTGTTCGGCGCCGCGGCGGCGCTGCGCCCCACCGACTGGGTCGTTCCAGCGCTGCGGGAGGGCGGGATTCTGCTGTACCGCGGCCTGTCCCTGGCGGTGTTCTTCGACCAGCTGCTCGGCAACGCCTCCGACATCACCCAGGGCCGTCAGATGCCCTGCCATCCCCCGGGCCACGACTTCCACTACATCACCATGTCCTCGGTGATCGCCAACCAGATCCCCCAGGCCACGGGCCTCGCCCTCGCCGGTCAGCGGCGCAAGGACGGGCGGGTCACGATGTGCTTCATGGGGGACGGAGCGACGTCCGAAGGGGACTTCCACACGGGGCTGAACGTGGCTTCGGTGCAGCAGCTGCCGATGGTCTTCCTGTGCCAGAACAACCAGTGGTCCATCAGCGTGCCCGTGGGCCTGCAGACCGCCGCCTCGACCCTGGCCGTCAAGGCGAAGGGCTATGGCATGCCGGGCCGACGCGTGGATGGAAACGACCTGCTCGCGGTGCACCAGGCGGCCAGCGAGGCGGCCGACCTGGCGCGCTCCGGAGGCGGGCCGTCCTTCGTGGAGTGCCTGACGTACCGGGTCGGTCCCCACACCACGTCGGACGACCCCACCCGCTATCGGGACGAAGGCGTCACGGAGCGCTGGAAGGGGCTCGATCCCATCGTGCGCACGGGGCTGTACCTGGAGGCGCGGGGGCTCTGGTCCGAGGCGCACGCCGAAGCGCTGCGGGTCGAGACGGACCAGCAGATCCGCGCGACCTGGGCCGAGGTGGAGAACACCCCGCCCCCGCCCCTGCGGTCGATCTTCGAAGACGTGTTCGCGCAGATCACGCCGCAGCTCGAGGAGCAGCACGCGAGCCTCGAGCGCCGCGCCCTCAAGGGCCCCTTCCGGGGTCACTGACCTCGGGGTTCCCTACCCGGCGAACCGCCGACGGCGGGCCACGAGGCCGCCCAGCAGCATCACCAGCAGGGCCGCGCCCGACGGCGACGAGGGATCGGCCACCACGCTGGTCGCGCAGTCGCAGCCCGTGTCGTCGTCGTCGCCGGTGCCGCTGTCGTCGTCGTCGGCGGCGGTGGTGTCGTCATCATCGCCCGAGTCGTCGTCGTCACCGGCGCAGTCCGCGTCGTCGGCGTCGATGTCGTCGTCGCAGTCGTTGTCCACGCCGTCGTCGCAGGCCGCAGCTTCGTCCGCGTCCGGATTCACCAGGGGCTGCGCATCGTCGCAGTCGTCCAGACAGGCCAGGAACGTGTCGCCATCGGCGTCGACCTCGTCGTCGGGCACGACCGTGTCGCAGTCGTTGTCGAGACCGTCGCACAGCTCCGGCGCGCCGTCGTAGATGCTCGCGTCGCTGTCGTCGCAGTCGCCCGCGCAGGCGCCCTGCCCGTCGCCGTCCAGATCCTCGCCGCCACCCGTCTCGATGGCCCCGTCGCAGTCGTTGTCGAGACCGTCGCACAGCTCCGGCGCGCCCGGGTACGTGTCCGGATCCGCGTCGTCGCAGTCCTCACACTCGACCGCTCCGTCGCCGTCGCCGTCGCCCTCGTCGGCGCCGACCGAGCCGTCGCAGTCGTTGTCTTCGCCGTCACAGATCTCGGTCGCCGTCGTGTTGGTCGCGGCGTCGTCGTCGTCGCAGTCACCGTCGCAGATCGTCTCGCCGTCGCCATCGGTGTCCGCGTCCTCGTCGGTCGCCGCGTCGCAGTCGTTGTCGATGCCGCCGTCGCAGATCTCCTCACCGTCCGGGTTCGCAGCAGCCTCGGCGTCGTCGCAGTCCCCGTCGCACACCGTGAAGGTGTCCGCGTCGAAGTCCACGGTCTCGACCGTGGTGGCGTCGCAGTCGTTGTCCTGTCCGTCACAGACCTCGACGTTGCCGGGGAAGTTCAGCGCGTCGGCGTCGTCGCAGTCCACGCAGTCCGAGACGCCGTCGCCGTCGCCGTCCACCTCGGAGCCGCCGCCGAAGTCGGCCGCGCCGTTGCAGTCGTTGTCCTGCCCGTCGCAGACCTCGGTGTTGCCGGGGTAGTTGGCTGCGTCGTTGTCGTCGCAGTCGCTGGCGCACACCGGGACGCCGTCGCCGTCGTTGTCCGCCTCGCCGGCCGGGATGACGCCGTTGCAGTCCGTGTCCAGCCCGTCGCAGGACTCGGTCGCGGCCGGGATACTCGCGTCCGTGTCGACGCAGTCTCCGGCGCAGCCCGTCAAGCCGTCGCCGTCCAGGTCCAGTTCGTCCGCAGGCACCACCCCGTCGCAGTCGTCGTCGGCACCATTGCAGGCCTCGGTCTGGCCGGGGAAGAGCAGCGGATCCGTGTCGTCGCAGTCGGCGCAGGCCAGCGAGCCGTCGCCGTCCAGGTCGACCTCGGTGGCCAGGGCCAGACCGTTGCAGTCGTTGTCGAGGCCATCACACAGCTCGGGAGCGCCGGTGTAGACCGTGGGATCGGTGTCGTCGCAGTCTCCGGAGCAGTCGTCCATGCCATCGAGGTCGGAGTCCACGCCGGTGCCCGCGAGGCCGTCGCAGTCCTCGTCGATCGCGTTGCCGCAGACCTCTGGCGCGCCCGGGTTGATCGTGGCGTCCGTGTCGTCGCAGTCGTTGCACTCGAAGAAGGTGTCGCCGTCGTCGTCGCTCTCGTCGAGGCCGGACAGGATGTTCATCGGGTACGAGTTGCTCAGCTCCGAGATCGTGCTGCCGTTGGCGGGCCAGGTCGAGCCGTTGGCGCCCGTCTCCATCGTGCCGAACGACACGGGGATCGGGAACGGCGCCGCGGAGTTCCAGAAGTAGGTCGAAGACTGGTCCCAGTAGGCGACGATGGCGTACCAGCTGCCCGCCACCAGAGGCGCGTTGAGCAGGGGCGACTCGTGGAAGACATCCCCCAGCTGGCTCGTCGTCAGGGAGGCCGTGGCGATCTCGGTGTACGTGCCCGTCTGGGTCGCGCTCTCCAGGATCGCGAAGTCGATGACCGTGCCCGCGGGCGCGTCCAGCCGCCAGGACACGGTCTGCACCGTCGTGTTGGACGACGCGAGGTACTTGTTGCCCCGGAAGATCGCCGCGGACGCTCCACTGCTGCCGGCGGTGGGAGCGATGTCGTTGCCGCCGGAGATCAGGCCGTCGCAGTTGTTGTCCACCCCATCGCAGAGCTCGATCTGGCCGGGGTAGTTCAGCGCGTTGCCGTCGTCGCAGTCCTCGCAGGCCAGCGAGCCGTCGCCGTCGCCGTCCACCTCGTCCGCCGGGATCACCCCGTCGCAGTCCGTGTCGAGACCATCGCAGAGCTCGGTGGCGCCCTCGTTGACGGTGACGTCGGTGTCGTCGCAGTCGCCGCAGACCACCCAGCCGTCCCCGTCCGCGTCGTCGATCTCGCCCAGGTAGATCTCGTCGATGTACAGACCCGGGTAGGAGCTGATGATCGAGTCGCTGGTGTGCACGAAGCGCAGCGTCACCGTCTGGCCCAGGTACAGGCTCAGGTCGATGGACACGGGCAGCCAGACGCCGTTCGTGTCCGCCAGGCCGCTCGCGCAGCCGTCGCCGTCGTCGAGCGCCACGAAGCCAGTGCCGTCGTCGATCTCGACGAAGCCGAAGTCCCACTGGCAGCTGCTCTCGTTGTTCTGCCAGTAGCGGAAGTCGAAGGACGGCGCGCCGGTCGCGGGCAGCGTCACCGGCGGCAGGGCCAGATAGGCCGTGTTGTTGTCCACGGCGTAGTTGCCCGACAGCACGGTTCCCCACACGTTCGTGCCGAGGAAGGCGGCGGTCGGACCGGGGTTGGTCGCGTTGGAGCCCGCCTGCGGCACGCCGTACTCCCACACGCTCGTGCTGCCCGCGGGCGCGGTCGGGGAGAAGGCGCCGTCGCTGCTGTCCAGGTCGGCCGAGATGAGCATGGCGCCGCCCACGTCGTAGTCCTGGCCGTCACCGATGCCGTCGCAGTCCGAGTCCACCCCGTCGCAGATCTCGACGCCGCCGGGGGTCTGCCCGGCGTTGTTGTCGTCGCAGTCCGCGCACACCGGCGAGCCGTCGCCATCGGCGTCGGTGGACTCGATGGCGGGCAGCAGCCCGTCGCAGTCGTTGTCCTGCGCGTCGCACAGCTCCGGGGCGCCGGGGAAGCTCAGGGCGTTGAGGTCGTCGCAGTCGTCCGCGCACCCCAGGTAGCTGTCGCTGTCGACGTCGGCTTCGTCCGCGGGGAGCGCGCCGTCACAGTCGTTGTCCGCGCCGTCGCACAGCTCCGTGGCTCCGGGGTACGTGGTTACGTCGCTGTCGTCGCAGTCGTTCGCGCAGGCGAAGAAGTTGTCGCCGTCGCTGTCCGCCTCGGGGACGCCCGTGAACACGGTCATCGGGTAGACGTTGGTCGAGGTGCCGACGGTGGTCGCGCTGAGCGTCGTACCCGCCGCGCCGCTCTCGAGGGTCCCGAAGCTGTGGGCGAACGGGGTCACGCCCGTCCCGGAGGTCCAGCCGTACCAGCTCGCCGAGAGGTCCCAGTGCGTCACCAGGGCGTAGTAGGTGCCCGGGACCATCGGCACGTTCATGTTCGGCGACTCGTGCACCACCTGGCCCGTCTGCGTCGTCACCAGGGTGCTGGTGGCCAGCTGGGTCCAGGGACCCGTGGCGGACGTGCCCGCGTAGGCCGCGTACGTGAGCGTCGTGCCGACCGGGGTGTCCAGCTCCCAGCCGAGGTGCTCCACCGAGGTCGCCGTGGCCGCGAGGTAGACATTGCCGCGATAGGCGTTGCTGAGCGAGCCGTTGAAGGTCGCCGCAGGAGCGACATCGGGAGCGGCCCCACCGACGAAGAGCAGGCCATCGCAGTTCTGGTCGAGGCCGTCGCACAGCTCCGTGGCCGCCGGGTTGTAGGTGGTGTCGTTGTCGTCGCAGTCGTCACAGGCGACGTAGGAGTCGCCGTCCACGTCCGTCGTCTCGTCCGCGGGCACCACGTTGTCGCAGTCGTTGTCGATCCCGTCGCACAGCTCCGGGGCGCCGAAGTAGATCGTTGCGTCGGTGTCGTCGCAGTCGTCGTCGCAGGCCAGGGCCCCGTCGCCATCGACGTCGCCCTCCCCCAGGAAGAGCACCCCGTCGCAGTCGTTGTCCGCTCCGTCGCACACCTCGGCGGCGCCGGGGTTCACGGCGGCGTCGATGTCGTCGCAGTCGTCCAGGCACGCCAGGTAGCTGTCGCCGTCGTTGTCGCTCTCGTTCGCCGTGAGCACCCGCACGGTGTAGGCCGTGGTGCTCGTGGTGAACGTGCCGGAGGCCGGGTAGTTGCCCGAGAACGCGACGCCGCCCACCTGGTTGCCGAAGCTCGTGCCCAGGGGCCACTGACCCGTCGCGTACGCGTACCCGACGGCCGTGCTGGTCGCGTTCCAGGCGACGCCCATCACATAGAACATGCCAGCCTGCAGCTGGACGTTGAGGGCCGGAGAGCTGTGCCACTCGGGCTGCCCACCGGCGAGGGAGCTCGTGCTCACGTCGCTGTAGATCAGCGTGTAGGTGCCGTTGACGGTGCTGCTCTCGTACACGAGCCAGTTCAACGTCTCGCCGGGGTCTGCATCCAGCAGCGCACCGATGGAGTCCAGGAGCGTCGACGAGGTCACCTCGTACTTGCCGCCGCGACCCAGGGAGCTGCTGCTGCTGAAGGTGGTGGGCGCCGGCACGACCTGGTCGATCGTGGCGAGCTGCCCGTCGCAGTCCTCGTCGATCCCGTCACAGGTCTCCACGGCTCCCGGGAACACGGCCGCGTTGGTGTCGTCGCAGTCCGCGCACAGGACCGACAGGTCTCCGTCGCCGTCGGTGATCTCGTCGGCGGGCACGACGTTGTCGCAGTCGTTGTCGAGCTGGTCGCACAGCTCCGGGGCCCCGCCGTACACGTCCGCGTTCGCGTCGTCGCAGTCCGTCAGACAGGTCATGTCGCCGTCGTTGTCACCGTCCACCTCGACGACCGGGATGGTGTTGTCGCAGTTGTTGTCTTCGCCATCGCAGATCTCGGTGGCGTTGGGGTAGGTGTTGGCGTTGGTGTCGTCGCAGTCGCCCTGGCAGGGGAACAGGTTGTCGCCGTCGTTGTCCGTGTCCGCGACGCCCGTGAATACGGTGATCGGATACACGTTGCTCGAGGTGCTGATCGTTCCGCCGATGGACGAGCCGGTGGCGCCACCCTCCAGGGTTCCGAAGCTCACGGGGACGGGAACGAGCCCGGAGCCCGAGGTCCAGCTGTACCCGGAGCTCTGGTTCCAGAACGCGACCATCGCGTAGTAGCTGCCGCTGTTGAGCGGCACGGCCATCGAGGGCGACTCGTGCACTGCCACGCCGGTCAGGGTGGATGTGGTGCTGCTCACGACGACCTGGGTCCAGGGGCCCGTGACCGCCGGGCCCTCGAAGACCCCGAAGGTGATGGTGGTGCCGACCGGGGCGTCGAGCTCGTACCCGATGCGGTCCAGGTTCGCCGCCGTGGACACGAGGTAGCGGTTTCCGCGCAGCAGGTTCGCGCTCGTCCCGGTCACGGTCGGGGCGGGCGACGCGTCCGGGGGTGCGCCGATGAAGTACAGGCCGTCGCAGTCGGTGTCGATGCCATCGCAGATCTCGACCGCGCCCGGGAAGATCAGGATGTCGCTGTCGTTGCAGTCGGCGCACGTGACCGTGCCGTCGCCGTCCCCGTCGGAGGACTCGTCAGCGGGAACCACCGTGTCGCAGTCGTTGTCGAGCTGGTCGCACAGCTCCGGAGCGCCCATGTACACGGTCGGGTCGGTGTCGTCGCAGTCGTCGCCCGCGCAGGACGCGGAGAGACCCCCGTCGCCGTCCAGATCGATGTCGCCGTCCGCGCCGGAGCAGTCGTTGTCGATGCCGTCGCCGCACACCTCCGCGACACCCGGGTTGATGGTCGGATCTGCGTCGTCGCAGTCGGTTCCGCCGCAGGCGACGTCGCCCCAGGCGTCCCCGTCGCTGTCCACGCACTGGGCGATGGCGGTCGCCGTGCCCCCGATGACGGTGGCGGTGTTGCAGCTGTACTCCAGGGCATTGCCGGCCGTGAAGGTGCCCGCCACCACGTCCTGGATGCCGGTGGTGGCGGTGACGCCGTCGTCGTAATTGGCGTTCTGGAAGTCCGTGTCCGCCCAGTGCAGCTCGATCAGCCCGCTCGGGTACAGCTGCACCTGGAAGCTGGCGCCGTCGCTGCCGCCGTAGTGGGGCACGTCCTCCCAGGAGATGATCATCCGGCTGTTGGCGGTGTCGGAGAAGTAGTAGACGCCGCCGCTCAGGTTGGGGCTCAGGTCGTCCCACAGCGGGGCGATGTCCGGGGGGCTCGTGTCGGTCACGCCCAGGCAGACGTTCGTCCAGTCCGTGGTCGCCCCCGGGTTGAACATGACCTTCCCGTTGGAGTCCACAAAGGCCGTCGAGTAGCTGTTGCCGTAGTACGGGAAGGCCCAGGGGAGCGAGACCGGCAGGACCGTGTCGTCGCCCATCGCCATCAGCGTGGCGCTCGCGTTCGAGGCCAGCGGGACGAAGTCGTAGGTCGTCGGGCCGTAGATGTACCCCGAGGCGTCGGGCCCGCCGGTCTGGGCCGAAGCCAGGCCGGGCACCAGGAGCCCACTCAGGGCGATCACGAGGGCGAGGACGAGACGAACCGTAGTCATGGGTGGCACTCCAGAAGCCCGCACTCACCCACCGGCGGCGCGAACCTCCCACTCATACCGCACGGGGTCGTCCATCCGCCAGGGTGTCGGCGCCGAACCGCGTCGGCAGGGGAGGCGATGCGCTCCAGCCATTGTCGGTAGCCTGCCATCCGTGGAGCGAAACCTGAGGCTGTACCCGCGCTACCGGTTCCTCCGGGACGCGATCTTCTGGCTGCCGATCTTCTTCCTGTACTTCCGGTCGGTCCTGCCCGCGGATCGGGTGCTGCTCCTGGAGGCGGTCTACTACCTCGGCGTGGTCGTGCTGGAGGTGCCGTCGGGCTGGTGGTCCGACCGCATGGGGCGGCGGCCCACCCTGCTGATCGCAGCGGGCGCCTGGATCGTGGCGTGCTGCTTGTTCGCGGCGTCCCCGGGGGGAGGCGCGTTCGTCGCTGCGCAGCTGCTGATGGCCCTGGGGATGGCGTTCGCCTCCGGCACCGACAGCGCGTTCCTGTACGACACCCTGCGAGCCCTCGGCCGCGAGCACGAGGTGCTGCAGCACGAGACCCGGGCGGTGACCTGGAGCCTCGCCGGCATGGGCATCGCGGCGGTCGGGGGTGGGCTGCTCGGCGCGGTCGATCTGCGCCTGGGCCACGCGGCCTCGGCCCTCACCGCGGCCGGCGCGTTCGCGGTGGCGTGGCACTTCCGGGAGCCGCCCCGGGAGGCCGATCCGCCCGGCGGTGCGGCGACGCAGGTGCTGGCGATGGTGCGGCGGCCCGCGTTGCTGTGGCTGCTGCTCGCGAGCGTGACGGCGACGGTCGTCAACCACGTGCCGTACGAGCTCTTCCAGCCCTACCTCGC
>CALAGR010000414.1 GCA_937891735.1 uncultured Pseudomonadota bacterium
GGCGGGGCCCAAGGTGATCAAGCCCCTCGCGGTTCCGGCGACAACGCCGCTGACCCCCGCGCCCGAGGCCGCCCCGGACAGCCAGGAGCCGCCCGCCCCGGGGGATCGGCCCACCAGCGTCGAGGGCATCACCGGCCTCCTGCTCGCCCGACACCCCGAAGACCTGCCCGACAAGGCGGTGCTGGACAGCCACGATCAGGCGGCCGAGGCGCTGCGCTGGATCGCCCGGCACGACGACCGCCTCATCATCCAGGCCCGCGCGCTGCAGACGCTGGGGCTGTGGCCCGACGCCACCAACCGGGACTTCCTGCTGGGAATGGCGCGGGATCCGGCGATGCAGGTCAAGAGCCGCGCCGCGGCGTGGAAGGGGCTGGCGGCCTGGGACATCAAGGGGGACGTCGAGCTGCACGCGGCGGCCACCGAGGCGTCCGCAGATCCGGCGGTGCCCGTGGCCCGCGCCGCCCAGGCCGCCCTCGGCCTGTAGGGCGTCTTTAGAAGGCGACGCCCGCGCCGCCGCTGAACGCCAGGAAGAAGGGCTTGCCGAGCATGCCGGCCCGCACGTCGAAGCCGATCAGGAGCGGCGTGCCGGGCACCAGCACGTCGCCTCCCGCGAGGCCGTACCAGCCCACCGTCGGCTTGATCGAGCCCTGGCTGTCGTCCAGTCCGAACTGCACCGCGCCGCCCAGGCGGGGCTCGAACGGGCTGACCGGGAACCGGTAGCTGAGCCCCAGAGCCGCCGTCGGCATCCACACCGGCCCCACGTCCGGCACCGGGCCCGGGTTGGCGGCCGCGATCTGCAGGTCGACGTGGAGCCCTGCGACGATGCGGATCCCCACGTCCAGCGGGATCTGCACGTAGGGGAACGGCCGCGCCAGCGCGAACCCCCCGGACAGCCGAAGGCGCAGCGACGGACCCCGGTCGCCGTCGCTCCGCGCGGTCGTGCTCCGAGCGGAGGTGGGGGGGGCGGCTCGCCCCGTCGAGCTCCGGTCCGGCTCCGCGGCGCTGGCCACCGGATCCGCGCGCCCCGCGACGTCGCCCTCGAAGGAGAACCGGTCCTCGCTGGGGCGATACACGTACCGCAGCGGCTCGCTGGGCACGTCCAGATCCACCACCGCGGCGAGGTCCAGCTCGGCCGCCAGCGCCCCCTCGGTGAGCGCCCACGCGGTGAACGCCCGGGCGCCCTTGTCGATGGGACAGTCCCGCAACGCCCGGATCCGGTCCTCGGCCCGCAGCACCACCACCGGCCGATCCATCTCGAGGATGAAGACCACGGTCTCGGTGCTCCGCCCGATCCGGACCTGCGCCACGTGCCGGCCCGGGCTCAGCTTCTGGGGTCCGGCCCCCGCGTCCACGTCCTGACCGTCCATCCGGTACCCCATGCCCGGGGGGATGTAGGCCGCCACCGTCTCGGTGAAGCCCGACAGCTTTGAGCGGGCCTCTTCGAGGAGCTTGTTGGCCTGCGGATCGAAGTTCGGGTCGATCGGGTAGTCGCTCTTGAGCGCGATCACCTGGGCGAAGTCGGCCCGGGCGTTGCCCACGTCCCCGATCGCCGCGTAGGCCAGCCCGCGGTAGTAGAACAGGTCCGGCAGCAGGCGCGCGGGGATGGACTGATCGGCGCACGGCAGCGCATCCACGGCGGCCGAGGCGATCTTGATGGCGCGGGAGTGGTCGAGCTCGATCAGCGCGTCAAGGGCCGAGGTGCTCGCGACTCCGAGCTTCGGAGGCGCCCCATCGCAAGGCAGGCGTCGCTTCGCGCCCTCCGCGAGCAACCCCCGGGCCGGCGGCAGCAGCTCGCTGGAGTGCAGGATGTCCGCCGCCTCGAGCCTCTGCAGGTGGGTCTTGGCCTTCTGCATGGACGCCACGTCCGGCTGCGGCGACAGGTAGACGAGCAGCGCCGGCTCCTTCTTGGCGGCCAGGGCGCTCGTGGGCAGCGCCAGGGCCAGGAGCAGCACCGCCCCCAGATGGCGCCGACGCCGAAGTCCCAGCAGGAGCAGCAGGCCCAGGCTCAGCACCGCCCCCGAGGCGCCGGAGCCCGCGACGCTGCTCCCGCAGGACACCCCGTAGGCCCGCGGGGCAGGCGGCGGCGGCGTGGACTCGTCGGCGCAGTCCGGATCGCTGGAGTCCACCTCCGTGTCGCAGTCTCCGTCCACCCCGTCGTCGCAGTTGGGCTCGACGATCTGGGGAAACACGAGCTCGCCGGAGTCGTTGCAGTCGCCGCCGCAGGACGCCCAGCCGTCCAGGTCCACGTCGAACGGCGCGTCCACGACGCCGTCGCAGTTGTTGTCCAGCGTGTCGCACCAGTCCACCGCGCCGGGCGAGGTGCCGGGATCGCCCTCGGCGCAGTCGCCGCCGCAGGCCGAGAAGCCGTCCCCGTCCGCGTCGCCCAGGTCCGAGCCCCCCGAGCAGTCCGCGTCCAGGAGGCCGTCGCACTGGCCCACGTTGCCCGGGAATCGGGCCGGATCGGTGTCGTCGCAGTCGCCGCTGCAGGGCCCCACGCCGTCGCCGTCCTTGTCCCGGGCGTCGTCGATCACGCCGTTGCAGTCGTTGTCCCGCCCGTCGCAGACCTCGGCGGAGCCGGGGAACACCGTCGCCAGCTGGTCGTTGCAGTCCCCGTCGCAGCTGCCCACGCCGTCGTTGTCCAGGTCCACGTCCTCGTCGATCTGCGCGTTGCAGTTGTCGTCGATCCCGTTGAAGCAGTCCTCGAACCGCAGGGGTCGCACGAAGGGGTTGTGATCGTCGCAGTCCGCGGGGCCGGAGTCGTAGCCGCAGGGCGCGTACCCGTCCCCGTCCACGTCGACCTCGTCCAGGGGCAGCAGGCCGTCGCAGTCGTTGTCCAGCCCGTCACAGATCTCTGCGTTGCCGGGGGCCATCGTGGCGAGCCAGGGCTGGCAGTCGTCGCAGTTGGTGGTGCCGTCGCCGTCGGTGTCGTCGCTGGGGGCGAGGCCGTCGCAGTCCAGATCCCGCGTGGCGTCGCAGGTCTCCTCGGCTCCCGGGTAGATCGCGGCGTCGAGGTCGTCGCAGTCCCCGTCGCACACCAGCACGCCGTCACCGTCACCGTCCACGCTGCCGTCGTTGCCGTCGCAGTCGTGATCCACGGCGTCGCACAGCTCCAGGCCGCCGGGGAACCGGTCCGCGTCCAGATCGTCGCAGTCCCCCTCGCACGCCCCGATGCCGTCGCCGTCCGCGTCCACGCACAGGATCAGCCACGCGCCGCCGCAGGCCTCCTGGGTGCATCCGGCGCCGTCGGCGTACCCCGAGGTGATGAGCAGGTCGAGCACCCCGTCGCCGTTCGCGTCGCCCGTTCCCCCCAGGGAGTAGCGCCACGCGTCGTCGATGATCAGGCCGTCGGGGCGACCGAAGGCATTCACGAACGGCGGGACCGAGCCGTCGGCCCACGTGGCGGGGCGGGGCGAGGTCAGCAGGCCGATGCGGGCCTGGTCGAGCACCCCCACACGCATCCACAGGTCGCCAGCGCCGTCGCCGTCCACGTCCCCTGCGGGTGTCGCGAGCAACGCGTCGGCCGACTCGTAGGTGCCGGGCGGGATCCAGGCGGCGTACGGATCGGCGCTGCCCACGTTCTGGAGCCACCAGATGTCGAGGAAGCCCACGTCCTCCCATGGTCCGGCGTGTCCCGCGATCACCCGCCCCGACACCGACGACAGGCCGTCGATCCAGGACGTGACGGAGAACTCGCCGTACCCGTCGCCGTCCAGGTCCCCCAGCGCCGAAAAGGGGCTGGGGAACGGCGTGAGCTGGTCGCTGGGCTGCACCTGGAAGGAGCGGCTGGCGAACTCGATGGTGCCGGGGGGCTGAAGCAGCAGGTCCGCCCCCAGCCACACGCTGAACGCCGTGTCCACCGTGGCGCCGCCGTTCTGGGCGACGCACCCCACCGCCAGGTCCGGGGTCTGGTCGCCGTCCACGTCCCCAATCCCGGCCACGAACAGGGGCGCCACGCACTCCGCTCCCGCCTCGCCGGACAGGGTCCAGGCCGCCATGTTCACGTCGGGCACCGCGGTCGCGAAGTTCGGCGCGCCCAGCAGGACCCAGGCCGTCGGCCGCAGCGGATCGGCGACGTCGCCACCGCCCACCAGCAGTTCGGCGTCGCCGTCGCCGTCCAGATCGCCGATCCCGGCCACGGAGAAGCCCGGACGGGTGCCGGCGATCGGCTGCAGGGTGTTGGCGTCGAGCACCACCGGCTCACCGAGGATCATGTGATCCGGCTCGGTGAGCAGGGCTGGCCAGGTGGCCCGGCCGAAGTAGATCGCGACGGCGCCCTTCGCCCCGTCGACCGCTCCCGTCTGGGACCAGTCGAAGCAGGCCACGGCGAGGTCATCGCGCCCGTCGTTGTTCAGGTCTCCCGCCGCGGTCCAGTGGATCAGGTCATCGGCGAGGCGGCACCCGGCGGGCAGCAGCAGCCGCGCGTCCCCGTCCGTGGCGAGCTCCACCTGGGCCGCCGGATCGAACGCGGTCGAGCCCAGGTACAGGTGCAGCAGCGGGTCCGAAGCGCCCGGGAGCACGATGTCGTCCACGCCGTCGCCGTTGAGATCGCCGCCGAAGCGGCCCTCCCCCGCGAACCACCGCTGCCCTGCGGTCGCGCCGGGGGCGCGCACGACGATCTGCGCGACGGCGTCCGGATCCACCGGCGGCAACGGCGACGGCTCCAGGTTGTCCTGCGCCACCGCCGAGCCGTGCACGACCGTCAGGAGTGCGGCCAGCGCCAGCCCTTTGAGACCGATTTCCTGAGCCAACTGCGCAACCTCCGCTTCCTGCCTGCCTCGACGTGATCGGAACCGAGCACGCAGAGGCTATCATTGCGCGCCGTGCCCCCCCATTGGACCCGATTGTTGCCGTTCCTCGCCGCGCTGGCCGCGCTGGGGGGCTGCTATGGCCAGCTCGAGGCCCCCACCGGCGCCGCGCCGGTGACCGCGGAGTCCACGCCAGAGCGGGCGGTGGCCCCCTCGGTGGCAGGCACGGGCGCATCCGGAGGGGCGCTGGCCGACCTGGGACCCATCCTGGACAAGCTGCAGACCCTCGTGTCCGCCCCCCAGGACCGACCGGGGCACGACGGCTGGCGCACCGGCGAGCTGCAGAAGCTGACGGAGCTGACCGCGCAGCTGTGCGCCGCGGGAGGCCCGCCGTGTCGCGAGGCCCTGGCCCGGATCGTCGCGGCGCAGCTCCCCGGGGATGAGCTCCTGCCGGTCCTGGGCACGTTCCTGGGGGTGCTTCGTCCCCACGCGGAGGACGGCTTCACCACGCTGGGGCTGCACCTGCTCACGGATCCCTCGGGGGAGACCCGGGACATCGCGTTTCGCATGGCGGTCGCCAGCGGCGTGACGCGGCGCGGGGACCAGGACGCGGAGGCGCGCCGGGCCAGCCTCGTGCCCCAGAGCCCCGAGCCGGGGCAGCCCAGCGTGGTGCTCGTCGAGATCAAGGCGATCTGCAACGAGGTGGACGCGCAGGTCAAGGGCCCTGACGCGCTGGGCCGGATCGACCTGCTGCTGCAGCCCGACTGCTTCGGCGCCCCCGAGCCCGAGCCGGGGGCAGACGGCCTGCCTCGCGCGGTGCGCGGGGTGTGGAGCCTGCGCATCGACGCCCTACCGGACGCGGGGGTGTCCATCTGGATCGGCGGGGCCGACAAGCCGCTGCTGGCCTACCGCCCGGTCGTGGTCGCGACGCCGAAGTAGGGCGCCTCAGGGCACGACGCTGACGGGCAGCCGGTCCACCCGCGTGACCTCGGCGCCCCCGGCCCCCTTGACCCGCGCCCCCGCGAGCATGCCCGCCACGCAGGTCTCCAGCGGCGTCCACTCCCGCGGCGGCAGGGCCTCGCCCGCGTCCGCCTCGGCCGGGACCGCGACGGGAGACTCGGGCGCCTCCACGCCGAACAGGGCAGCGGCCCCGGCTCCGGCGGCGGCGCCCTCCTTGGCCTTCTCCTTCTTGAGCTCCTTCGGATCCGGCGGCGGCACGTACAGATCCTGGGGCACCGCGGTGATGGCGCCCGTGCCCGCCACGTCCAGGTGCCAGAACTGGGTGGTGCCGGACCCGCTCTTGAGCTGACCGACCTCGTCAGGGCAGCTCGCGGCGGCGGCCTTGAACACCAGGCGCTCGGCCCGCAAGACCTCCTCCAGCGGCACCGGCCCGGTGGACGCCGGCGCAAAGCCGACCGACCAGAACAGGCCCGGGGGCGGCCGGGTCGGCAGATCACCGTCCTTGAGCTTCTCCTTCTTCTCGCCCTTGCGGGGCTTGTCCCACCACACCCGCACGGGCACCGCGAGCCCCGGGGTGGTCACCGGCAGGATCCACTTCTTGAGCCAGGTGCTCGCCGTAGCGAGATCGTCCCCGCTCAGGGTGGTGGACGTGATCTCCGGCCGGCATCCGCCCACCGAGCACAGCACGACCGCCTGGATCTCAGCCCCCGGCTTGTGCCCGGGCGCCTTGATCGCCGCCTTGTCGATGGCCTTGCCGACGTCGGCGGAGAGCCGGTCGAGCTCGGGCAGCGTCTGGTCTCCGGCGGCCCAGCGGCCGCCGTGGGCGGAGGGCGCGAAGGTGAGGAGTGCAGCGAGGAAGGACAGGGCGGTGAGGGCGCGCATGGGCCAATCATGCCAGCGCGTGCGCGCCACGTTCGCATCGACGGGTACGCTGGGCCCCGATGAGCGGCCGCGTCCTCGCTTTGCTGATGCTGCTCGCCGCGGTGCACGTGGGCCTGGACGCCCGCTGGTTGGCCGCCGACGAGGGCGTGCAGTTCACCGACGCCGCGTACCACCTGTCCCGGGTGGTGTCCTTGCGCCAGGGGCTGGACGGCGTCGCCGCGCTGGACTCGGCCTTCGACGGACAGCGCTACGGCGGGCTCGTGTACTACGTCGCCGCGGCCATGTCCTGGCTCACGGGACTGCAGCCCGGTCCCCTGCTCCTCGGGCTCGCGGCCCTGCTGCGCCCCCTGCTGTTCGTGGCGACGTACCGGATCGGGTTCGAGCTGGGTCGGCCACCACTCCGGGTCGCCACGGGCGCCTTCGCCGCGGTGGTCCTGGGCTTCCTGCCCGGCTTCGTCAACTACGGCCGGGTCCTGGTCCTCGATCTGCCGCTGGCCGCGGCGGTGGCCTGGGCGGCGGGGTTCGCGCTGCGGGCGCTGCGCGCGCAGGCAGACGGGCTCG
>CALAGR010000415.1 GCA_937891735.1 uncultured Pseudomonadota bacterium
CGGTGGGCGACGACGACGACGATGACGACGACGACGACGACGACGACGACGACGACTCCACCCCCGCGCCGGGCGCGCCCCTCATCACCAACGCCACCTGGCAGTGGCTCTCGGGCCCTGCCGAGTACGAGTTCTCCCTGGCGGTGACCGACTCGGACTGCAACCTGGGGGATCCGACGCTGCTGTGGGGCCTCAACGGCGTGCTTCAGCCGTCCACCCAGTTCACCGGCGCGAACCTGACCTGCACCGCCTCGATGTTCTTCAACGTCGGCGGGCTCACGCCCGGGTCCACCAACAGCTTCACGCTGCAGGTCATGGACTCCGTGGGCACGTTCTCGAACGTGTGGCCCATCACCAACGCGGTGGCCCAGTAGCCGCTACGGCGCCCGTTCGGCCTTGATCAGCGCCGTCTGCTCGACCAGATCCGCGGTGCGCTCGGCCCAGTAGTGGTCGGTGCCGAAGTGCGGGAAGGCCACCTGGAAGGCGGGGTCCTCGTACCGCCGGGCGAGCCACGCCGTGAAGTGGATGTAGCGCAGCGTGCGCAGGGGCTCGACGAGCCGGAGCTGCCCTCGCGGGAACGGCGAGAAGCCCTCGTACCCCTCGATGAGCGTGTCCCGCGCCTTCTGGCCCCAGATGTCCCGCCCCCCGAACATCAGCCACAAGTCCTGGATCACCGGCCCCCGCACCATGTCGTCGAAGTCCAGAAACGTGGGACCCAGGTCGGTCCACAGGATGTTGCCGAGGTGGCAGTCCCCGTGGATCGTCTGGAGCGGCACCTCGCCCCACACCGCCTCGATCTGCGTGACCGCGCCGTCCGCAGCCCGAACCCACCCGTCCCTGGCGCCCCGCGCGATCAGGTCGTTGTCGAGCAGGAACGCCATGTTGTCCCGGCCGTAGGTGGCCGGCGTGAGCGCCATGCGGTGCGCCGCGGGCACCGTGCGCCCCACCGCGTGGATCCGCGCCAGAAGGAAGCCGAGCCTGCGCAGCTGTTCGTCGTTGGGCTCCTCGACCGAGCGACCGCCGATCCGGGGGAAGAGCGAGAAGCGGATCCCCTCCACGTCGTCGAGGGTGTCGCCCTCGGTCAGGTCCATCGGTGGAACCACGGGGATCTCGTGCTCGTCGAGCGCGTCGATGAAGTCGTGCTCGTCGTAGATCGCCTCGTCCGTCCACCGGCCCGGCCGGTAGAACTTGCCCACCACGAACGTGCCGTCGTCCAGCTCGAGCTGGTAGACCCGGTTCTCGTAGGAGTTCAGGACAATGAACCGCCCGGTGCAGCGACGGCCCTCCACCTCCACCGCGTTCAGCACCCGCTCCGGCGTCAACGCGTAGAAGAACTCGGTCAGGTCGCGGCTCATGGATCGATCCGAAGGGCCCGGCGAAGGTCGCGGTAGGGACCGGTGTGCTGCCCTGCAGCGTTGCGAATGGTGAGCGTGCGCTCCTGCACCGCCCCCGAGGGGGCCTGGGCGGCGATGTACGCGATGAAGCGCGCGGCCCGATCCTGGCGCGGCAGCACCACCAGACGCGCCCGCAGGTGCAGACCCGCCGCGGCGACGGCGGCCCGCGACCGCTCGTCCTGGGCGCCGTCCATCAGCATCGACACGACCCCCTCGGGCGCCAGCAGGCGCGCTGCGCACGCACAGTAGTCCTCGATGCCGCCGCGCAGCTCGAACCGCGCCGCGGCCCGCTGCGGATCCCTGGACAGCAGCCCCGAGCCCACCGGCATGAAGGGCGGCGTCCCCGTGATGAGGTCGAAGCGCGCCGGCGCCCCCAGCCGCCTCAGGACCTCCCCGTCGAGCTCTCGCAGGTCCGCGCGATGCACCCACACCCGGTCCTGGAGCTCGTTGAGCAGGACGTTGCGCCGGGCCAGGGCCGCCGAGACCTCCTGGGCCTCCACGGCGACGCCCCGGGACTCCGGTAACACCGAGGTGAGGTACAGCGACACGCTGGCGTGACCACAGCCCAGATCAAGGAAGGTCTGGGCCCCGGGCGCCGCGGACCACGCGCTCCACGCCGCCAGCACGTCGTCCGTGGCGCTTCGGTGGCCCGCTCGGCGCTGCAGGACGCGACGCACCAGGGACAGCCGGTCCAACGATTCACCGGCGGCGGGCTGGAGGAGATCGCTCACCGGTCAGCCTGGAACGGTCGGAGTCCAGGACGCCCAGCTGATCACCTCGGCGCGCGGGGACACCGCCACCCACCGGGCAAGCTGCTGCGGGAGCAGGAGCTGGGCCTGGGTCTCCAACGACCGGATCGTCTGGCGTCGCGCCGCGGCCAGCGCGGTCCGGTCTCCGATGATCTCTGCGACCTTGCCGATCGCGCAGTGCACGCGTTCGCGCTCCAGCTGCACCCCATCGGTCAGCGTCGCCGCCATGCCGGCGCCGGCGACGTGGTTGCGGGCGGCCTCCAGATCACCCCGCCCCAGGGCCACCAGCGCGCGCTCGGACAGGCACACCGCGAGGGTGCGCCGCTGCTCGGTGGCTCGGAGCACCCGCTCTCCGCGCTCCAGGTGCACCTCGGCGTCCTCCAGCCGCTCGAGCAGGCGACAGGTCTGCCCCAGGAACGTGACCGCCGGCCCGATGACGAGCACCGCGCCCAGCGTCGTCGCTCGCTCCACCACCTCGGCCAGCTGGTCGTGGCTGGACTCCAGCGCCCCCCGGAGGCCGAGTAGATACGCCCGACGCATCTGGATCACGAGGGTGTTGAGCTGATCGCACTGGTCGTCGGCGAGCAGCGCGGCCTTGGCCAGCGCATCGGTGGCGGCGTTGAACTCTCCGAGCTGGATGTCGGCGCTGGCGGAGCCCATGCGCCCCACCATCTCCCAGAACGGCGCCGCGGACCGACGGGCCTCGTTGGCGATGCCGAGCCAGCGGTCCCGCGCGTTGGTCAGGTGCCCCTGCTGCAGATCGACGTCGGCGAGCAGGTCGGACAGCTTGAACAGGGTCTCTCGGGGGGCATCCACCAGCAGCGCCGTGCGAAACGCCTCCTCGGCGGTCTCGATGACCGACTCGTGGTCCTGGGCATGCTGGTACAGCGTCGCCCGCGCGGTCAGCACCTCCAGCTGCCGCTCCGGCACGTCGCCAGCGAGCTCCGCCATCTCGTCGAGGTCGTCCTCCGCCCGGGCCCACTCGCAGGCCGCCGACGCGAAGGCCACCCGGATCGCCAGCGCCGTCGTCAGCGAGGGCGATCCGACGAGGCGGATCGTGTTCACCCACAGGTCGGCCACCGCGAGCCCGGTGGCGGTCCGGCCCGCTGCCTGCTCGAGCTTCGCCGCCGTCTCGAGCAGCGGCAACGCTGTCTCGGGTGCGTCGGCCTTGAGCCACGCCCGCGCGAGGAGCGCCGGCCGCTCGTCCACGGCGACCGGGTGATCGGGGTGCTCGGTGCCCACCACCTCGCTGAAGCGCTCGGCTGCGGCGCGACGAGACGCAGGGGAGAGCAGCTCCCAGGCCACCTCTCCGGCCTCCCGATCCGTCAGCTCCAGGCCCCAGCTCCCGCCCGCCGGCCGCTCGTGGGCGAGGCCGCGCCGGATCAGCGCGTTCACCGCGTCGATGAAGGGATCTTCGTCCCAACGCGTGGCTTCGAGCAGCCACTCCAGCACCACGGGCCGGTTGACGATGCCCAGGACCCCGGCCGCCTCCAGCGCGATGTCCCCCAGACCGGTGAGCCGGGCCATCCACCGCTGGCGCGGATCCCCCGACGCCACGGCCAGCAGATCTTCTTCGGTGGCCTCGCGGCCCGAGGTCCGGCCAGCTTGCTGCAGCAGCCCTCGTGCCCACTCCAGAAGACCGCGCGGCGTCTCGTTGACCCGCTCCTGCACCGCGCGCTTGGACAGGCG
>CALAGR010000416.1 GCA_937891735.1 uncultured Pseudomonadota bacterium
GCCTGGTAGGGCGTGTACTGGGTGTACCAGCCGGGGTTCTCCAGGATGTTCCGCTGGATGACCCCGGGCACGATGCAGTCGGAGTAGCCGGTGCCGATGTGGCTGCGGAAGACCTGGTTCTGCTCCGCCCAGCCTCTGAGCTGCGCGAGGAGCTCGGCCTCTCCCCGGGGAGGGCCGATGACCACCGGTCCGGCGGCGCGGATGGACGTGGGGATGGCCTGGTCCACGAGCGAATCCAGGCTGTCTGCGCCGATCACGGCCAGCATCGCGGCGATGTCGGCGTCTCGGGGACCGATGTGCCGGTGGACGAAGGTGTCGGACGGCTCGAGGAGCTGATTGGGCTTCATCCGGGGGCCTCACGGATGGGGGAGCGTGGCCGACCGGGACCGGCGGCGACGCACTTATAGATCCCCTGCGGTACCCGCGCCAGCGTCCCCAACGGGAACCAGTCAGGTGATCTCGATGTCGATCTCGGCCAGGTCGAGGGAGCCGAAGGACACCAGCTCGTCCCCGGTCTCGGCGTCGTCCCCCAGGCCCTCGATGATCGGGATCGACGTGGCTCGTGGGGGCCGCGGCGCCTTGCGGTCGAGCCGCGACACGCGCTCCGCGGGCGGGCCCTGGGGCGAGTTCTGGGTGCGGGCGCGCGGGCTCGTGTTGCTCCGGTCGGCGAGCGCGCGCGGGACCGAGAGGGGGCGGGCGGCGGCCCTGGCCGGACGCGGCTCGACCTTGTCGGCGAACTCGGAGGGCAGCTCCTGGGAGCCCCCATCCTGAAACTGCAGCGTGTAGGCGCCGATGATGATCGTGTCGCCGTGGAACAGCAGGCTCTTGTCGACGGACTCCTTGTTCACGAAGGTGCCGTTCTTCGTGGACATGTCCTGAATCATGAAGCCCGCGACGCTCTCGCGGATCACGGCGTGCCGGCGCGACACCCGCGCGTCCAGGAGCTGGATCTCCACGCCCTCGGAGCGGCCGATCACCACGGGCTTGCCGGGGAGGTCGAACACGCCCTCCAGCCGGCCTTTTCGATAGATGTTGAGCTGCGCCAGCGCTCTCTCCGGGGCCGTGGCGCCTTCGGCGCCGATTCGGGCGATCCTACCAGGGTGCCGGGCGGGCGCTGCCGATCACCGAGGCACGGTCTGCAGGCCCGGGAACTGGATCTGGCTGCGCGGATCGATGCCCGACAGCTCTGCCCGGGCGGCGGTGATCGAGATGACGAAGTGGAAGTCCCGGATGTGGATGAAGCCGTCCGCCGCGGCGGCGCCCTCGGGCGGATCCGGGAACGGAGCGGCCAGCTCGAACGCCTCCAGCAGCGCCTGGTCGAACTCCTCGATGCCACAGCCCCGCTCGATCTCGATCGCCTGCAGCGAGCCGTCCATGGCGATCAGGCCCTTGAGCTCGATCTCGTACTTGCTGCGGGTCAGGGGCACCCGCGGGCGCGCGTTGGCCAGGGTCTGGTCCGCGTAGAAGCTGACGAGACGCTTCACGCGGTTCCAGAACGCCGCGTAGAGGAACTCGTGGGCGTTCAGGGCCGTGTGATCGGACATCGCTTCGTTGAGCAGGTCGTTGGATGGGGAGCCCGCGTATCGAGACGCGCTCGCGCTGGAGCGCACCGGATCGGCGATGCCCTGTCGGTTGGTCAACAGGCTCTCGCTGAAGCGATCCGGGAACAGCGAGTACTCGCCTGCGCGAAAGCGCGTGGTGGTGCCCGCGGTGGAGCCGGTGGAGTCCGCTTCGACCTCGGGCTGGACCTCGTCCGCCGTCTCGAACTCGTCGTCGGGCGACCAGGTAGGCGCGATCACCTCACGATCCACGCGAAAGCGCGGGTCCACCGTCTCTTCGTCCACGGTCGAGTCGAACTCGGCGAGGTACTCGGCGTCCTTGGGCCGCTCGGGGTTCTCGGGAGGCGCGATCTCGACGATCTGGCCGCTCGGCTCCTCCTCCTCCTCGGGCTCCTCCTCCTCGGGCTCCTCAGGGGGCGGAACCCGCATCAGGCGCACGCTGATGGGGTGGCTGACGGGGGCCGGCGGCTCCTTGAGCCAGGTCTCGTAGACGAACCAGATCCCCAACGGCACGTGCACCAACAAGGCGAGCGCGAAGGCGAGGAGCAGCGGGCCCCGCGCCTTGGGGCGGCGGAACCCGGATCGGACGGAGGCTCGAGCCATGGTCTCCGGTCGGAACGCGGAGAGTCAGCATAGGTCAGCGACGACGGCGCGCCAGACCAATGAAGACCAGGAGGAGCCAGGACCAGCCTTGCGCGGAGCGTCCGCCGACGGAGTTCTGGCAGTCGGCGCCGCACGCCGGAGCCTCACGCTGCAGCTCCGGCTCCAGGCCGTTGGGGCAGGTGAGCTGCAGCTCGGAGCGCTCGGCGGGGTCGAAGAGATCAGGCCGGGCGATCGCCATGGCGGACAGGTAGGTCAGCGTGGCGGCCCACAGGTGCGGCTGCGCGGTGCGCTGGTCGGCGGTGTCGGCGACGCCGTCGCCGTCCGTGTCCAGGCTGAGGAACACCTCGCCCACGTGGCGCGTGCCCGGCGTCGGCAGATCCACCGCGAAGCGCCGTACGTGCTCCTGGTTGGTGGTGCGGGACCAGCGGGGGCCGCTGCCATCGGCGCGGTAGCGCGCGATGTTCAGGGTCTTCTTGTTCTCGTAGGCGGCCCCCTCGGTGCGCAGGGACACCGCGTCGGCGACCTCGGCCTGCCACGACGCGGCGGCGGCGTCCCGGGCCGTGCTGACGAACGACGCCACCTCGGTGGCCCGCTCCTCGGCCGTCGCCGCGGAGGAGAAGGACGCGTGCTGCGCCGGGTCGATGTCGATGGGCTCGGGCCAGAGCAGCCAGTCGGCGCGCTCGTCCCAGGTGGCGCTCGCCTCGTCGTAGTAGAGCTTGAAGGCCACCGCTCCCAGCTCGTGTGCGCGCTCTCGCCAGTAGTCCACGACCGGATCGTCGATGCACAGCGCGTCGGCGGCCCGGGCGGCGCTGAGCAGGCCCAGGCGTGTGACGTGGGTCGAGTAGATCGACACGGTGGGGATCAGGGCGTCGTCCTCCACCGCCGTGCACGGCCGCAGCGCTTCCCACTGGTCGCCGGCGATGGCCGCGGCGCGGGCGTCGGCGTCGGGCACCGTGCCCGCGAGCAGGTCCTGGTAGACCGGCCACCACCCGGGGAAGCCGACGGTGGCGCGATCCGCCGCCGCGATGGCGGCCGGGTGCTCGTCCTGCACGCAGGCCGCGAGCAGGTTGGCGCCGGCGCGGATCGACTCCCAGCGGGCCGCCAGCACGTCCCGGGCCTTGCTCTCGTTGGGCGCGAACAGGGCGTGGGACCAGAAGTTCCACAGGCTCAGCCCGACCTGGTCGATCTCGAAGCGGTTGACCAGCAACGTGGCCGGCGTGCCGTCCGCGTAGAAGTGCATGAGCCAGGCGCCCGGCGGACTGCCCAGGGTGGGCGCGTCCTCGGTGCCGGCGAACACCACCGCCTTGTTCTGCACCTGATCCAGGAAGGCCTGGTGCTGACTGACCTGGTCGAACAGCCCCGCCACGTCCAGGGCGAAGTCGAAGAACGCGGAGTCCCGCGGCCAGTCCTGGTGGTAGGTGGGCTGGGTGGCGATGGACGCGATGATCGCGCCGGTGTCGCGGTCCGTGCCCTGCCGCACGCTCAGCGCCCAGCGCTGGCTGAAGGCGATGACCTCGTCTTCGTCGTCGGTGCCGAAGCCCACCGGCAGGTTCAGGCCGTCCAGCCAGGCCGCGTTGGCGGCATCCGTCCTCGCCAGGGCCGCGTCGAACCCCTCGGTGCGCGCCTGCTCCAACGTCGCGGTGGCCATCGCCCAGCTGCCCCCGGCGGCCAGGAACAGGTCCACCGTGGCTTCGTCGATGGTGCCCGGCGCGTCCAGGGGCAGCTCCCAGGCCAGGATCGCGTTGGCGTCGCACCCGGCGAGGGGCGAGCCGAACGTGGACGCGGTGTTGATGGTCGTGCCGACCACGTCCCAGGCGGAGCTCGGGGTCCACACCCAGGCGTCGGTGCCGGTGCACGCGGCGTCGGCGTCGGTGCCCACGAAGGCGCCGGTGGGGGGCTGGGCGCCGCCCACCACGACGAAGCTGCCCGTGCCCAGCTCCGCGGCGAGGTCGCGCATCAGCGGCAGCCCCACGGCCTGCCAGCTGTCCCCCACGGTCCAGGGCTGGATCAGGACCTCGTTCAGGCGCGCGTTGTCGGCGTTGTCCGGCCGGAAGTGCACCAGCACGTCGGTGGACGGGTCCCAGAACGCGGCGTAGTCGTTGGCGGCGTCGTCCGGCATCCGGGTGATGGTCAGGTCGTCCGGCTCCTCGGTGGCCGGGGCGAGGTTTTCGTACACCACGTACCAGACGCGGGTGACCATCGACTCCGGCGAGCGCTCCACCCGGGCCCGGCGCAGCAGGACGTCGCGCTGCCCGTCCACGGCGGTCCACTCGGTGACCTTCAGCCCCAAGGCGTCGTGGCGGTAGCGGTTCTCGATGGCCGCGCTGTGATCGCTGGCGTACAGCTGCTCCTGGCTCCAGGGCGCGTCCCGGAGCCAGGTCAGGACCGGCTCGGCTCCCTCGATCTCGACCCACAGGCCGGCGAACACCCCGTCGCTGTCGTCGGCGCCGAAGTGGGGCAGCGCGCGCGCGTCCTCGCCGGCCGCGGTCAGGTACTCGACCTGATCGTGGAACGAGGGCGACGGCCAGGACAGCACGGTGATCTCGCCCGTGGGGGCCAGCCCCACGGTGAGCCCGCCGTTGCCGCTCTGGGCGCCCAGGTGGGTCGCGCCGAAGGTCTGCTCGACGAAGTCGATCTGCGCGGCGGCCGGCGACGCGCTCAGCGCTGCAACGACCGCGGTCGCGGCGATCAGGGAGGTCCTCATTCGTTCGGCTCCTTGGCCTTCTTGATGCTCTTGACCATCGCCAGCTTCAGCGGGTCCACGACCAGACGCTTCGGCAGCTCGTCCATGCGCCACACCACCTCGGTGATCGCGCCGTCCAGGTGGACCGCCCGCGTCTCCTTCTGCTTGGGGCTGAAGATCAGCTCCACCGCGATGGAGGTCGGGATGGGCTCGTCGATCTGCGTGAAGGTCATGCGCACCTCGCCGGCCTCCTTGTCGATCGTCGACAGGTACTCGACCTCGGGCAGGACCGTGCCGTCGATGGCGGCCTTCATGACCCGGCCCACCCGCTCGTTGCTGACCGCCTGGATGGTCTCCATGAACACGTCCGTGCTCAGTCCCGGGCCCGAGGCGCGGTTGATGAGGGTGTTGGCGGCCTGCAGGAAGGCGGTGCCTCCCACCTCCTCGATCAAGGTGTTCAGGAACAGCGGCCCTCGACCCCACCCCTGGAACAGGAACGCCCGGTCCAGGCGCTCGCCGAGGGCCAGGGGCAGGGCCGCTTCGAGCCCCTCCGCGGCCAGATCCTGCATGGTGTTGGCCTTCTCCTTGAGCGCGTCGTTGCCCACGCCAGCGCGCAGGTACACCAGGCCCGTCCACACCGACAGAGCCTCGGTGAGCCACGTGTCGCGGTAGGTCTGGGGCGGGACCATGTGCCCCCACCACTGCCGGGTCAGGTCGACGAACTGCAGGAAGGCGCCCGCGGACAGCCCTTCGGTGATGAACTTGCCCATCAGTCGCTCTTCGATCACGTCGAAGGACGGCGGGCTGATGACCGACGCCAGCAGCATCCCCGAGGGGCGATCTACGTAGGGCTCCCAGGGATGGGCGTAGCCGTTGGTCACGCACTCCCAGGAGCCGCCGGCCCCATCCTGGGAGATGGTCCAGTTGTTGTAGGGGTGCCCGAAGGTGTTGACGACGTGCAGCGTGCTGTAGGGGTAGGGGCCCCAGAGCCCGCTGATCACGCCCAGCATGTTGCGGGTGTTCTCCGCCGAGCTGGTGGCCGTCTCCTGCTGATCCCGGGGGACCCAGGCGATGATCCGGGGGTTGGCGCCCTGGAACTTGTCCTTCGTCATCACCAGATCGCCCACGATGAGCGTCAGGTTGCGCACGCCGCCGGGCTCTTCGTAGGTGAAGTGCCAGCCGTCCTTCTCTTCCCGCTGCTCGGTGAGGTCGCCCGGGGCGACTCCGCGCATGTAGCGGGGCAGGTGCACGCTGACCTTGCTGGCGAACCGGTCCAGGCGCGGGTTCCGGGGGTACCACGCCCAGGGACCCAGCTCGGAGAACATCGTGTCCGGCGGGCCGGTGGGGATGCCCTGGGTCATCGGGCCTTCGTACTCGATGCTCAGGGTGATGGACTCGCCCCGCTGCACCGTGGAGGCGAGCGGGATGAAGAGCTGGTTCTTGCGGTGCACCGCCGCGAGGCTGTTGCCGTCCTGGTCCTGCACGCGCTTGACCCGGATGCCGGGTCGGTCCGGCTGGGCCATGCAGAGCTTGCGCGTGGACTCCAGCTCCAGGACCACGGCCCGCAGCCCGCCGGGGGCCAGGGCCACCACGCCGATGTCGGCCTTGACCACGACGTAGCTCATGTCGCGGCTGCCGGGCTTCGTGGGCAGGGTCACGTCCAGATCGGTGAACTGCACGTCGAACTGGGGGCCGGTGGCGGTCGCGCCGGAGCTCGTCAGCACGGTCAGCAGCGGCGGCGCGCTGCCCATCTTGCGGACCCGGAACCAGGCCGTGGCCTCGTCCAGCATCAGCGCGCCCCGGGGGTTGCGGTAGTAGCCCAGCCAGCTCGGGGGCCCGTCCCCCGCCAGCCGGAACTCGGCGAACAGGTGGCCGCCCACGGCGCCGCCCCCGTACAGGTCCATCAGCCGATCCACGAGGAGCGACGGGGCCCGGCGCGTCCACTCCGGGTCCTCCAGCACCGCGGTGCGGGTCTCGAAGATCCGGAACGCCGAAGCGTCGGCGTCCTTGTCCTCGACCCACTCCCGCTGGCCCTGCAGGTCGTCCGCGGTCAGGTCGGAGAACCGGAGCACGGCGGCGTTGATGGGCTGCGTCAGGGGGCTGAAGTTGGTCCAGGCCTGCCAGGAGCGGGTCTCGGCCCCCGCGGGCATGCGCACGTCGATCTGGCCGGCGCCCTCGAACACCAAGCCCACCACGCGGCCGTCCTCGCGCTCGATGGCCCGGAACGAGCCCTCGGTGAACGTCGCCAGCAGGCCGTCGCGCTCCAGCACCTGGCCGTCGGCGGGGAAGCTCCGATCGGAGTTCAGCGCCCGGGTCTCCAGCTTGATCGCGGTCTGGACCACGATCTCGGGATCCACGGCCTGCGCGACCCCGGGCCACCCCAGCGCGAGGGGCAGCACGAGGGAGGCGATCAGGCCAGCGAACTGACGATTGCGGATCGTGTTGATCGAGTGCATGGCAGGGTGCTCCGGGCCACGAGGCGCCGCATCCTAACCGAACTGGCCGGATCGACCCCCTCGCGGCGGGGGAGGAGAACCCGTGACACACCCGGACGATTCCCCCATGAGGGATCAAGCGCTGGCGCAGGCCGTCCTGGCGGGCCGGGTGGATCAGGCCACGGCGCGGGCGGCGGAGCTGATCGCGTCGGGCGTCGCGCCCCTGGGGGTGGCCCGGGTGCTGATCGACGCGGCGCTGCAGCTGTCCGGTCGCGATCTGCGGGGAGCGGCCTGGAGTCACGCCGTGCTGTGCACCCTCGCCGTCGCGGAGCTCGCGGCGCGCCTGCCCTCCGCCGTCGTCGCGCCCGGACTGGTCGGGGCGGCGGGCTTCCTGGCCTCTGCCCGTCCCTCTCGATCGAGCTCCGGGGCGGAGCTGGCGCCGGTGGATGGGGCGGAGCTGATGCGTCGTGCGCTCCAGGCGCCGGGGGGCTGGG